>NZ_DDKA01000001.1:297771-452348 GCF_002339225.1 Sphingobacterium sp. UBA2610 | reverse complement strand
ACAGTCCTTACTTATTTTTTGATTAGTTTATTGCTGGGAATTGCTCAATAGAGTAAACAAAGCTTTAGCAGTTTCTTCCGAAGACGCAGGGTTTTGCCCGGTAATGAGATGGCCATCTTTGACTACATAACTATGCCAATCTTCCCCTTTGCTGTACTGTGCACCCAATTTTACAAGTTCATCTTCTACTAAAAAGGGAACAACAGCCGTTAATTGAACCGCTTCTTCCTCGCTATTTGAAAATCCGGTAACTTTTTTACCTTTGACCAGTGGCTGACCATTACTATCCTTGACATAGCGAAATACAGCTGGCGCATGGCATACGGCGGCGACAGGTTTGTTGTGGGCCCAAAATGACTCGATCAATGCAACGGATGTCTTATCGTTGGTTAAATCCCACAAAGGACCATGGCCCCCAGGATAGAAAATCGCATCGTAGTCCTGTTCATTGATCGTATCCAAGGCTAAGCTATTTGCCAATTTTGTTTGGAGCTCCTTATCTGCATCAAAACGTTTGGTTGCTTCTGTTTGAAAATCTGGGAGCACACTTTTAGGATCGATTGGTGGTTGCCCTCCTTTTGGAGATGCTATGGTGACGTCCACTCCTGCATCTTGTAAAACATAATAAGGCGCTGCAAATTCCTCCACCCAAAAACCTGTTTTTTCTCCTGTATCACCCAATTGGTCATGTGATGTCAATACAACCAATACTTTTAATTTGTCTTTTTTCATATTAAATAACCAAGTCTGTTAAAAAATTATATGTTTAAAGCGATAGTACAAAGTAGGGGATAAATTGCCGGAGCCCTATGTGATATACATCACAATTTGGAGAATGGTTTTGCTTTTGTGATCTAGATCACATTATTTGGCTTGGTATAGCCTGCTTAGTGTTTCGCGGGAAACGCCCAGATATGCTGCGATCAAATGTTTGGGAACGAGATTATAGAGTTCAGGGTATTGCTGCATGAGTTCCTCGTAGCGGCTCCGCGCATTGTTGTTCAGCAGTGACATTATTCTTTTTTGCAGCCCAATGTATCCTTTATTAGAACGCCATCTGAAAAAGGTTTCAACTTCGTGAATTTCCTTACATACTTTTTCCCTGTCCTCATTCGATAAGCAGAGCGTGTCTGCCTCGCTTACACAATCTAAATTGACTGTAGCCCTGCTCTGATTATGCAATGCATTATAATCAGAAGCCCACCAGGTCTGTGTGGCAAACTGTAAGATATGCATCTTTTGTTCATCGTTGGTAAAAAAGGTCTTTAAACAACCATTTAGCACAAAATACTCTTGTTCGACCAGATCTCCTATGCTGATAATCTGCTGTTTCTTTTTAAAGGAGATCGGTTTAAAAAAAGAAAAGAAGTAGTCGAATTGTTCGTCGTTCAACTGGACGGTCTTGTCGATATGTTGTCTCAGAATTTCACGTTCGTTCATAGCTAACAGTTACTTGATCGATTTAAAATTAAACAAAATCTCACAATGATGGCGAAGGGATGCATCAAGTTCCCTTCATATCCCTATCATATATTAAGATAATATTAATTTGATTTTAACTTGTTCCTAGACAAAAACGCAACTTGAAATCCTTTAGCCGCGATGCTAAATTTCCATGTTTAACCGGTTTAGTGATTTATAAAAAATGATTTTTTTAAATTTTATTTTGTTTATACAAAGTTATTTTCTATTTTCGTGTTGCCCATTCAAGGGCACTTTTCATAAAATAGGTTAATAATATGGCTAAAACACCCGGAGTACCCCATGCTTTCGGGTGTTTTTTTGTTTTTTACCCTTGCGTTATTTCCTTGGATATGTCCTATAAATTTAAATGCTTAAGAACCTATGTCTTGCCTGATTGGCTCATTAGTTAATTATTTCCGTTTTAATATTCTAGAATAATCGCTAGTAATCTCATGATTATGAAAACTTATTTCGCTGTATAACGATTCTGCTACAGTGTTGCTAATTATAATGACTTTGAGTAAGTTTAAGGAAAGAGCCACAATAAATAAATTATGTCGATCGTTGACAAGCAAACCTTAGCGGATTTAAATGTTACCAACAGTAGGTATAAGGATATGGTCGATTTTTTCGATTGTACAGTTACGCTAGGTGGGCGGGATATGTTGTATAGTTATTTTCTTAAACCTCTTTCCTCTAAATTGGAAATAGAAAGCAGACAGCATCTAATTCTTTTTATGCAAAAAGTTGAGATTTCGGATCTATTGGATAAGTATATGATGCAGGATCTGGAGCAATATTTGTCTCTGCCGCAAGAACCCTATTCACCTTCCAGGGCTACTTATTATCTCGAAATGGTGTCAACGAATTTTTTGTCTTTGGATTTTAAAAAACGCGAGATACTTATTAAGCGATCTATTCACGAGATCGCTAAGATTACAGATGGTCTTGCTATTTTTTTAGCATCTGCAAAATCAGAAGGTCATAGTTTAGCTATTCTCAAAGAATATCGTAAGCACATAGATTGTGTTTTGGAAGATATCGATCGGGATGAGTTTAAGCAGTTGCTGAATAACAAATTTTCTAAGGAGCTGATGATCAAATACGATTATCTTTTTAGAAATATAAAACGAAATGCAATACGTGAGATTTTCGATGTTTTGTATCATTTGGATGCTTTGTTCAGTGTAGCAAAAAGTATCAAAGGAAAGAATCTTGTTTTTCCTCAAATTGAGGAAAAGACAGGGGGAGAGGATATGATCACCATACGTGGAGCTTATAATTTATTTATTGAAGATGCCATTAAAAATGATGTAGAAATAAAAAAAGAAAACAACCTTTGGTATCTGACCGGAGCAAATATGACGGGTAAATCTACCTTGTTGAAGACAATTGGAAGCTGCGTTTATCTGGCACATCTTGGTTTTCCGGTTTCAGCAGATGCGATGAAAACAGTACTTTTTGACGGAATATCGGCGACCATAAATTTAGGTGATAATATAAATGCAGGTGCAAGTCACTTTTTTAACGAAGTATTACGGGTTAAACATTTGGCGGAGTTACTGGCATCCGGTAAGCAAATGTTTGTTCTGATGGATGAGCTATTCAAGGGGACAAACCATGGTGATGCCAGTGAAGCAACCCTGGAATTAGTTAACTGTTTGAAAGGATATAAGAACTGTGTATTCTTATTGTCCTCACATATTACGGAAATTTGCCCCATACTGTATAAAGAAGGTATTGCACTGAAATATTTGGGGGTTCAGTTGGATGAAAAGGAGGGAATTATCTTTACATACCGACTTTTGGATGGTGTTGCCGAAGAAAAGTTAGGCATGTGGTTATTGCGCAAAGAACGGGTATTTGAGATTTTAAGGGAATTTGATTTGGGAATACAAAAAGAATGAGATTATTGTGATATTGATTATCTTGTTTCAGTTTTATAGTCTATGGTAAACTTTTGGTCAAACCGAATCAATTGTTTAAGCATTTTTTTAGGTGGTAAAATTGCAGATATCTTTGGATCCAGTAGACTTGACGAAGTAATGAGGAACGAACCAAATAAACAATGGGGCTCGGTAATACTGTTGAAAGCAAATAAAATCAAAGTTTTAAGCAAGTATCTGAAAGTCGCGTCAGTAAATGTATTGGCAAACTAAAAAGATGAATTACTTTAAAAAACAACTCTATATCCTGTGTCTAATAGCCGTGTTGGGCCAGGCAAAGCAGAGCTATAGTCAGCAGCTGCCGCTATTTAACAAAGAAAGCAACAGCCTGTCTGGAGACTGGCTAATAGGAACTCCCCATGCGAAAGCAGGGCTCTTCAAGACGAAAGAAGGTCATTTGGTATTTTCCAATGGCTTGGTCAGCCGTACATTTACGACTTTTCCAAATGTAGCCAGTATTGGTTTGGACGAATTGACTGGAAATACAGCATTTCTAAGGTCGATCCGATCTGAAGCCAGTGTAACAATCGATGGGTTTACCTTTGATGTCGGTGGATTGGAAGGACAAAAAGTACATAATTACTTACTAAAAGAATGGATACCGAGTTTAAAGGCTAATCCCATGGCTTTTAAGTTCCATGATTATAAAATTGAAGATACAAAACCCCGTTTTGGCTGGAAAAAGAGGCCAAACTGGATGCCTAAAGAGATGCCCTGGCCAGTGCCGGGCAAAGAGCTGACATTTAACTATACATTGGATCAACAGGCGATCGATGCTCTTGCCGCAAAGAGCAAAAGTGACCAAAACAGATCATTGCTGTTGGAAGATAAATTTCAGCGTTTAGCGTCCGACTGGAGGTTGATGGTGTCAAAATCACATGCACGTAATTCCTTTGTCAATGAAGGAAAAGTGGGCGAGATTATGGCACTGGAGAATGCGGCAGTATTTGCTGAAAGAGCGGTTCCTCAAGAAGCAAAGGTACTCGTCGCCAAGATGAATAAAGGTACTGATCAATCCAACGATTGGGGATTGGGTTTTGGGCTAACACTAACGAATAGTAGCCCCAGACTTTATTGGCGAGCAAGCGAAGGCAAAGTAGTCTTTTTTGATGGCAAACGCGATAACGGAACCTTCGAAGTTGGTAAAGCAGATCAGCTATGGTTTAGATATGAAATAGCGGATAAAGAATTATTGGCACAAGCCTCTTTGGATGGACAACAATGGCATACTGTCGGTCATCTTTCGCTAAAGTCAGGTGACAAGATACAGTTGGTTCGTGTCGGAAAAATGGATCCAAACGGCGGGAACAAAGATGGAAAGGCTTCTACAAAGGAAGGTCGCTCCAAAATAGAAGGTTTTTGGGCATACGGTGATTTTTCATCCCAATTTGCAGGCGATCTGTCCAGTAAACTTGCTTATATGAAAAACGTTACGGTACAGGTTCATTATGATCTTTATGATGACATGCCGATCTTTAGTAAGTGGATTACTGTGAAGAATCAGTCGGACCGGGAAATTGTGGTTAATAGCTTTAAGAGTGAGCAATTGGCTGTATTTGAGCCCGAAAGTTCGGTAGATCATAGAAGCCGTTGGTTATACCCTAATATCACCGTGGAAACAGATTATACATTTGGCGGTATGAGCGAGGAAGTCGTTTATTCCTCGAGTCTGGAGTGGAAAAAAGACCCGCTATATACCACACAGGTCCACTACGACCGGGAGACACCCTGTCTGTTGGAAGTTGCACCTAAAATGGGACCCGAACAACAGGTTGCTGCCGGTGGAGAATTTGCAAGCTATCGGGTTTGGGAGCTGTTGAACGATAGCTGGGAACGCGAACGTAAGAGCCTTGGATATCGAAAAATGCTGCGCTCCATGGCGCCATGGGCAACTGAAAATCCAATATTGATGCATGTACGGAGTTCGGACAACGAGTCGGTAAAAAAGGCAATTGATCAAGCAACGGAGGTTGGTTTTGAAATGGTTATTATGACCTTTTGGTCTGGATTCAATGCCGAAGATGATTCTCCCGAAAATCTCAAGCGTATGAAAGAGCTTGCTGACTATGCGCATAGCAAAGGAATTGAACTTGGAGGCTATTCGCTCCTGGCCAGTCGGCATATTGATGCTAAAAATGACGTTGTGCTACCTGAAGGCATGCATCCTCGCTTTGGAAGTTCACCCTGTATTGAGAGTGAATGGGGCCAGGCTTACTTCAAAAAGCTGTATAACCTGTACGAAAGTTCGGGATTGGGTGTATTTGAGCATGATGGCTCTTATCCAGGGGATTGGTGTTACGCCACCGATCATCCCGGACATCACAATGAAAAAGACTCGCAATGGAATCAGTTTAAACGGATCACTGATTTTTACAAATGGTGCCGTGAAAAGGGAATCTACCTGAATATTCCGGATATGTATTTCTTTAATGGTGGAAACAAAGTCGGAATGGGCTACCGTGAGGCGAACTGGTCGCTTCCGAGGACACAACAGGAGATTGTGGAAAGACAGAATATCTTCGATGGTACCTGGGCTAAAGCTCCATCCATGGGCTGGATGTTTGTTCCTTTGGTAGAATACCAAGGTGGCGGCAAAGAGGCAACGATAGAGCCTTTGAAGGATCACCTACCGCATTACGAGCAACGCTTGGCCAATCTATTTGGCGCAGGTGTACAGGCTTGTTATCGTGGACCACAGCTTTATGACTCCCCAGAGACGAAAAATGTAGTAACCAAATGGGTGAATTTTTACAAGAAACACCGTGAAGTTTTGGACAGTGATATCATCCATGTGAGACGTCCTGACGGGATGGATTATGATGCTATTTTGCACGTGAATCCAGCGGGAAAAGAAAAGGGATTACTAATGATCTATAATCCATTGGACGAAGTGATAACACGAAAAATTAAGGTCAACTTATACTATACCGGACTGAAAGGAAATGTGCAAGTGGTTGAGCAAGATCAAAACAGTAGGACAATGCCATTAAATGCAGCCTCGGAAGGGATATTTGAGGTCAATATACCAGCAAGAAGTCAAACTTGGTTTGTGATTAAGTAAAGAGTCTTCTCATCATTGTGATGAGAAAACTCTTTTTTTACCCGATGGGATAGGGCATTCTATACGTTATTCAATATGGAGCAATTTTTTGCTCTGTTTCGAACGACCATTTTCATTAAAATCCTCCACCTAAAAATAGTAATCCTGATCGCTGTTGAAACTGCGGCCATCAAAGTTGTCGTCGTAGACGATGATGGCATTTTATCATAATTCATTGCCGGCTATTTGCCGTCCTCTTTCTTGGGGGGGCATTTTACAAACACGCCCGTTTCGAGTGTCAGTTCACCGGTCGTAGGGTTATAACTATCCTTGGATAGAATAGGTATTTCACCGGCAACTTTACTTTGTTCGGGGTTGTGTGTACGGTTATGGTAAGTCGGCACTTTTTCAAGCTTGACCAATTTACCATTAATACGTAGATTTTTTTGAACAATGGTTACTTTAGGTAATTTGTCGTATCGGATGACATTTAATACTTCAAGATCCCTCGGCCTTTGTGCAAAATCGATGAAATACTTGTATTGCTCTAAGAACGATGTGATATGCCCTTTCATCTGAATCTTTTTACCCGGGAAGGCCAGTGAGCCTACATTGACCACTTTTTTTGTGCTTAAATCTTCGACATACATAGTGACCCAGGAATGTTCATAATCGCCCCAGCTGAAATAGGTTTCTTTAGGCTTAATAGGAATTGGTATAGTGTAAAGGGGATAAGATGAGGCTATCGGGAAAGACATATTCCGTAGCCATCTTCTTCTTGAGCTCTTCATCTATACTGCTGTTTTCATATTTTTTTTTAAGCTCCTCTTTGCTTTGGGAAAAGGTTATGCCGCTGAATAAGGTAAGCGGTACAAGCACTACCAAGATATTTTTTATCAATTTCATAAACAGTTTTAATTGCGTCCACCGATATACTTTTTTTTCTTATAGCAGTAAAGGGCTAATTAACCAGCCGATTAAAATAATACAATAAACGAATCGTAAATCATTTTTGGCGAATTGTAAACGGTGGCTTGAATCGCTGACCGAGCACTTTATATTTGGATACAAGAAATGCCGAAACAAATTCTGACGCTTTTGTAGAGTAAAAAATGAGCCAATCTTAATTTGTTAATTTATTGTGCTGCAGATTTATGTGCGACATTTTAATTTTAATTGTCATAGTAGATAGTGCCTTACACGTAAGGTAAATGTTTTTCATAGGTAGTAAGCCGTAAAGGACTCCCGTCCTTGCGGCTTTTTTGTGCCTATTGGTCAGTTGAAGAATGGCTGACATATTCCTATAATTAGTTTGCAACGACATGTTATATGTCTTGGCTGTTTTAGGCTGGGATAAAAAAAATAAAAAAAGTCAAAATTCCTTTAGGACGTTTTGTCTTTCCCGTTGTCATCATTGTATAAATGGAGATTTTGGCCGTTAAATATCCATTTGAAATGCAACTACTATGAAATTTTAGCCTATTAATCATTTTTAGCATGGCACTGACTAATAAAATATTCCAGCAAAGTGAGATTGAAAGTTTTGAATTCAATCACAAAGTCTTAAAAAACTGTTCTTTTATCGATTGCAAGATAAAAGGGAAAAGCTTCATGAACTCCATGTTTCGTGATTGTAAGTTCATTCGCTGTACCTTTGTAGACTGTAACTTTCAGTCTGTTGTTTTTCAGGAATCTGGGCTTTGGATGGAAAGTACATTCGAAGCGAATGATTTTTCGAAAGCCATCATTGGAAATCTAAAAATTGAAAAATCGTCCTTCCTTTACATTTGACAAAACAACTTTCGACGGGACGAATTTGATTCATGTGGTATTTAAGGGAAAGATCAGTTCTTCATGGTTTTATGGAATTCCTTTTACAGAAGATTTATATTCCACCAATCTTTTTATTCTCAAAAAAGCCAAACCATTAAAGACTCCCTTGGTAAATTTTGGTCATGCAGAATTAAAGGACGTTATATTTTCTCGAGGGCTAGATCTCTCCAGTACAGTTTTTCCAAACCAAGAGCATCTTAAAATCATCAATAATCCCAGACGTTTTTTTGATAGTTTCCTCAAAAGGTCAAGAGAAGTGTTTACGGATAATGAATCGTTGGTTTTCTGTCGGGACTTGGTGGATAATGTCTTGTATAAGCCCGAAAATAGGGGGATGCCAATTATATTGGTCGATCTAAATCAGTTTTACCCCTCATTGAATGAAAATAGAGATCGTCTTATTGTTGATCTATTAAAAGCAGGATAATCATATCATTCTATATATAATTGTTAATGCAAAGCCGTTTGGAGTTCCCAGCTCTAGCGGCTTTTTCGCTCCCGACCTGCTTATGCCTTTATTCGCTCCTGTCATTACCTTTGTTCGCTCTTGTCCCTAGTAAACACTTAGCTGAAACCTTGTGTTTACCTAGTGAACTAGGTTAAGACTGGGCGATTCATAGGGATTTGCTAGGTGAATTCCAAAAGCAAGGCAAAAGCAGGGTAGAAGCAGTGCAGTCAAAAGGCCGTGCAAAGACCAAATCTGATGATTGAAGTTAAAATGCAACCTGCTGTATCATAGTTTTTTTATGTTTTTGTATATATAAGAAAATTAGGTATATTTAATTACTTTTTTAAGATGAACGAATGAAAGATACGAAGTTATTAAAAGGCACTTTACAAACGATTATTCTGAAGCTATTGTCTGGAACGGAAAGAATGTATGGCTATGAAATGACCCAGCAGGTAAAACTCTTAACAGATGGGGAGTTTATCCTCACTGAGGGAGCGCTCTATCCTGCATTACATAAGCTAGAAGCGGAAGGGCTTCTGGATACAGCAATAGAAGTTGTCGATGGAAGAGCAAGAAAGTATTACTCCCTGACAGTGAAGGGAAAAAAAGCGCAGATAAGTAAAATGAAAGATGCGTTGACCTTTGTGGAGAAGTTGCAGGTTATTTTGAACACGAAACCAATTGTATCATGACAGAAAAGAAATTGACCAAAGCGGAGTTAGGTATTCTGATGGATTTTATCCGTTCTAAAGGATATCATTATGTTGATGTTCAACTTGAAATTTTGGATCACTTCGCCTGTAAGGTAGAGGAACTGATGTCTTCAGATGCCGGCATGTATTTCAATCGAGCCATTGATCTCGCTTATGCCAGTTTTGGAGAGGCAGGGTTTGGAAGCATTGCAGCTAGTTATGAATTGAATCTGCAAAGAAAACAGATCAATAAATTTCCTGCTGATTTTTTACAGTTCGTCAAGCATTGGCATAGTGCAATTTATATCGTGTACTTCACATTGTTCTATTATTTTGTGCCGCTCGATGCAGATGCTTTTTGGACGGGATTAAAATTAGGGATGATTGGTACACTAGTTTTTTATATTCCAGTATACCTATTGCGGCATCGGCCTCGAGGGAACAAATACTGCGTTTATCGCAATTATCTTGGTTTAACAATACCGATTATGGTTTTGATCATCGGGTTGGTTTCTTCGGAATGGATCGTTAATTATGTTCCTTTAGCTTTGTATCGTGTTGTTATTCTTATTTTTATGTATATTGGATTAGGAATTTTGTCTATCTTTGAGAAGAATCTAAAGGCCATTGTCCGACGGGTAGATGAGATCGAAGTGCTGCACCAGAGCTGACGATTAATTTTTTAAATTATGAAATATCTTTTCCTGTTGTTATTAAGCATTTGTTTTTTGTCCAGTTGTGACAAAGAAGATAGTGATTTTGACGCTAGGGAGATCGGTGATGGAACAATGGCTAAAAGGTATCAATTTGTAGGGCGTTCCGTCGGGTTTTCGGTTAGCCAGATCTACGTGGATGGCACTACAGATAAAAACTTCTATTTGGGGACAGTTTGGGGATTAAAAGATACTACGCCGCAACTAAAACTAACTTCCCTTCGCAATTATAAACCTTTCAAGAGCACAATTTCTTCTACACAGCCAACTTTAGCTCCAATCCGTATCATTCCTGGATTTGATGCTGTGCGAGCTTTCGCTAAGAAAAGCAAGGGGGAACCGGCTGTTTTGAGGCAGTCGTCTGTAGGGGCATTTTTCGATTATAGAGCGATACGCTACCATCTTAATAATAGCCCTGACGTAGATAGTGTACTCAAATTGGTCCGTCACCATGATTCTACCACGATAAAAAGAGCTAATAGCCTGTTATTGCGTCGAGAACATATTACATTTAGTCTCCATGCAGATCTGAAAGACTATGAACAGGCTTTTAGTAAGGATGCACTAGGGAAGTTAAAAAAATCAGGATATAATCCCTACTATGTTTCGTCAGTCAACTATGGTACCCACTCGATTATGATGGGAGAAAGTGATTTTCCACGTGGTGATCTTAAAAACGTATTGGAAAAATTGCTGTACAATCAATTTCTGACAAAAACCGACGAAACGGTGTTAAATCGTTCCGATGTGCTGGTTTATTTGCGTGGTGGACGTCAAACTAGTTTTATTAGACGCGCTACAGGTTTGGACGCTATTAAAAAACTTGTCATTGATTATAAAAATGAACTTGAACTGCAACAGAATAGCTTTGACTACCCCATTAGCTATAGTCTAGGAAACCTTAATTCCTATGGGGACCTTAAATTCTGGTACTCTTATGATTTTCTCGTCCGTGAGGAAAAAGAATGATTTTTATTTAAACATTTGGATAATTAAAAGGATATTTTTTACATTTGGGCTATTGTCGCAAACGGCATCATAGCGCAGTTTCCTGTCTATCTATTTTAAACATGGCATAACCATTAATTAGCCTTTTTGCTTCAATACCATTATTAGCTAAAAACAATTAAAGAAGAACTATGGAAGAAACAATTAAGACATTGATCTACATTCACGCGTTTTTTGGTGGGGTAGGATTGATTACCGGCCTGATCAGTGTGGCTGTAAAAAAGGGAGGAGTAGCGCATAAGAAAATGGGGATCATATTTTCCTATGCGATGGTGATTAGTTCTTTAATTTCACTTGTTATTGCGAGAATGCCGGGCCACGAAAACACATTTTTATTTTTGATCGGTATCTTTACCATCTATCTCATTCTGGCGGGTAATCGCGCGTTGACTTTACGCAGTAAGATTAAACAACAGGCCGATTGGAAAGACAAACTTATTTCGGCTACGATGCTGCTTGCATCGGTTGGTATGTTATGTCTTGGTTTAATTGGATTAATACAGCAGGTGGCAAATTCTGTTTTATATGTCTTTTTTGGTGGTTTTGGTGCATTTATGAGTATTCGAGATTTTCAGCTGTTTAAAAGTTTCAAAGAAAAGAAAAATGGCTGGCTGGTCAGTCATTTGGGTCGTATGGTAGGCGCATTGATTGCGTCGGTGACTGCCTTTTTAGTTGCCGGGATTCAGCTTGGTTCAACGCTGGTTTGGATTACGCCAACCATCATCGGCACCTTGTATATCATCTATTCCAATAGAGCATTGAATAAAAATAAAGTGCTTCGTGCGGATTTGCATTAATCCAGCGAGTTAAACATTTGAATTGATTGAAGAAAGGCCTAAGTTTTTTATTTAGGCCTTTTTTAATGCTTGATCTTATGCTCATGAAACCTTGTCAAGAGGTTCTTTGTGCCTTTTTTTTACTCCTACTTTTGATCCAGTTCAATGCAATAGTGCTAGGTTCGCTAGATGCCGAAAGGCTTGTATTGTGATCTAATAAAGGAAATAGGCAATATTCGAAAGGCTTTCCTTGTGCTTTAAGTGCATTGAGATGTTCAATGGATAAACCTACAGGTATTTGGATATCTTTGGATCCAAAAAGCCAGAGTCCTGGAGTTGTTATTGTTTTAAGTGGTGTCATGGGATCGGTATTTGTAAATTGATAGCGATCCGGATCATTTGCCACATGTTGTCTAGCATCGGCTTCCGTATGTTTATCCCAAAAATCTTTTTTCCCATTCGTAAAGAACTGGAAGCGAAGCTGCTCACGGGCAGGGATGACTGCTCCACTGTACAAGACAAAAAAGTCGACCAAAGGATTTTGGTTGGTAGCTAAGGGAATGATCCATCCTGCTTGGCTGAATCCAAGTAGTCCCATTGGAATGTTCGTCTTCCCTAGTTGCTGATGGAATGCTTTTACCGCTGCTTGTGCATCTTTGGCCAGCAGGTGGAGGTTGGCAGAGTCGATATTATTTGTACCGACCTCAGGGCCAGCGTAGGTTCCCTCAGATTTACCAACTCCGCGCTTGTCATAAGTAAATACAGCAATACCGTTTTGAGCCAAATATGAGGCAAACTCCATCATCCTTTTCTCTTGTCCAGAACCATGGATAAGGACAATGGCCGCATGGGCACGGCGAGGCTGAAGTATGGTTCCTGTTAACTTAATACTCTTACTTTTAAATACAATATCTTTTGTAGACCAGTCTAAAGATTGGGCTTTTGCATGTTGCGCGAAGAGCAGGCAATACATGGCGACGAGAAAAGGTAGCGTACGAAGTGTAATCCGCTGTAAGGGAGCATAGTTCGTCAGGGAACAGTTTAATGAGGAGGATTTAGGCATAATTAATTCGGTGTTAAATTTATTTTTGTCTAAAGTAACGAGTTTAAATTTAAAAAGTTTGTGCTTTTCGGTGGACTGTAGGTTTGAATCGGTAAATCGTCCTGTTTTTGCTGTAAATGGCGGATCAAAATTCCCTTGAATCGTCTGCTTGGTTCTTTGCAGATAGCAATGTCCATTCTTGAAAAAGGTTTACAAAAGGTTTAACACGGCTTTTACTTTACGGTTGGTCTAATACGACTCTTACTTCACAGCTGGTCTTTTACGGGGTTTTGATTTGTCTATATTTATTTGGGTAAAAACTAGTGGTCAAATTTGATTTTATTCCGTTTTATAATCGTTATTTCTACGGAACTTATTTGGTCTTTATTCGCTTTCATCCGAATGAAGTCCGAATGAGGTCCCTATAAAGTCCGTATTAGCTCCCTGAAAATTAAGAAATTTGTAAGAAATAAAATAGCGACGGAATAAGATTCGTTAACAGTGTTTTAAGTTTTTCTTTCTTGTTGTATAACGTAATATATCCTTTATCAAAAGTTAACATCTGAAAATTATTTTTGAGCTGAATGAAGCGATTGTTCCTGCGGTAGTTTTCCTTAAGGAAAACTCAGCAAGTAAGAAAAACTAAGCAAGGACAACCATAAATCTTATGAAAGAATACTATGCACATTTTCTGCAACATGATTCCTCTCTTAGGGGAAACCGATCTTAGTACTGGACTCCTTATTGTTTTTGCCCTTTGTTTATTTGCCGTTGTGGCCTTTGAATTTGTCAATGGCTTTCATGATACCGCGAATGCTGTTGCAACGGTCATTTATACCAAAGCACTTAAACCAATTGTAGCCATTCCTTGGTCTGGTTTTTGGAATTTTCTAGGTGTTTTTGCAGGCGGAATAGCCGTGGCTATGGGAATCCTTAAATTGGTGCCTCTGGATACCTTAATGGCACTCCCGGTTTCCGTAGGCGCTTGTCTGGTCCTTTCTGTATTATTGGCTGCTATTATCTGGAATTTGGGGACTTGGTATTTTGGTATTCCTTGTTCGAGTTCACATACCTTGATCGGTGCCCTTATCGGGGCTGGTATAGGCTTCACCTGGTATTACGGTGGCAGCGGTGTCAATTGGCATAAGGCTGAGGAAATTGGTCTTTCTTTGATTCTGTCACCTTTGATTGGCTTTGGTCTAGCGGTGATATTGATGCTCTTTTTGAAGCATGTCGTCCGTTATAAAGCACTTTTTCACATCCCACAAGGGGAAGATGACAGGCCTCCATTTCTAGTACGGGGTATTCTTATACTGACCTGTACATTGGTCAGTTTTTTTCACGGTAGCAATGATGGACAAAAAGGAGTAGGGCTGTTTATGTTGATCTTAATTGCATTTCTTCCTGCCCGTTTTGCAATAAACCATTCCGTACCAGATGCGGCTGTCATTAAAACGCTCGATCAAACGGAGATTGTGTTACAGACAATTGCTTCCAGTAATGTAACTCAGGGAATGATGTTTGCGCAAGTCAATCAGGAGATTGAGCTAGTCAAGCTACATTTGATGGATAAAAGTGTAACGGATAAAGCCGGGACGTTTAAATTCAGAAAAGAGGTTGAAGGTTTAGTCAAATCCATCGCTACATTGGAGCGTAATAAACAGATCAATATCAATGCTGAAAATAGATTGGAGCTCAATCGTAAGTTGGGTGAATTGAAACATCTTACGGACTTTGCACCGATTTGGGTGATCTTAACGATTTCGGTAGCACTAGGTTTGGGAACAATGATCGGTTGGAAACGTATTGTCGTAACGATTGGTGAAAAAATAGGAAATGAACATTTGAGTTATGCTCAGGGGGCCTCAAGCGAGATTGTCGCAGCTTCGACAATTGGTATCAGTACCGTATTGGGTTTGCCCGTTAGCACAACGCATGTGCTCTCAAGTGGTATTGCTGGTTCAATGGTAGCTTCTGGAGGAAAGAGCAATTTAAATAAAGGAACACTCAAAAGTATCGGTCTTGCTTGGGTACTTACTTTACCTGTGTCGATTGGCTTGGCTTTATTACTATTTGTATTCTTCCATCTTTTTATTTAGTTGATTGTTATCTGAATGTTTTTGTCATCCATTGACTTTGTACACATGGCTATTGGCAGTTTAATATTAAAACTTAAAAAATGAAACAAATTCTCGTTGCCTCTGATTTTTCAATCAATGCAAGTCATGCTTTGCGTTATGCCTTGTCTTTGGCTTCTCGTTTGCATATGGAAATTGCTGTTGTACACGCCATACACCCGACAGAAGGGATCAACAACAGTACTTATAACGCGATCTTTATAGAAGATTATTACGCTAGAAAACGAGCTGCTTTGCAAGAATGGATTGATCAGGTGGTTCAGGAAAATAAATACAATGGCCTTAAAGTGAGATCTGTTGTCGAAGTAGGTTATCTGCGTAATGTAGTCACAAAGTATGTTGAATATACCGATGTTTCTTTTTTGGTGATGGGAATCACTGGGGCGACGGGCATTAAAGAAATTGCCGGTAGTAATGCAAGTATGGCTGTTACAAAATTGCGTATTCCGACCTTGATTGTACCTCCTGAAAGTAATCTGTCCGCTATTCCGGTCATTACATTGGCAACGGATTACAAAACCACAAAATTGTCTGTGCGTGATGTCAAAGCGCTCAATCGTATTTTAAAACTTTCGGACCCCAAGAAGTTGGAAATTCTACATGTTTCAGAAAGGGATTTGGACGAAAAGCTGGTGCGTAATGGGGAGAAAAAAATGCGTCAGTTGCTTCCTAACGTAACTATCAACTTTAACTATGTGGATGAGGATGATACACGCCCATCGTATGCGATCGTTGATTTTGTGGAAAACAATCAGACCGATATTCTATGTTTGGTCAAACGCAACCATAATATGATTTATCGTTTATTTGCAAGTAGTACGGTGAATGAAGTTCTGAACCGATCGGTTAAAGCGATTTTGGTGTTGCATGAATAGTCTATGTCGAAACTTTTTTACGCTATATATCAAGCCGTTTTGGATTTTCCAAGCGGCTTTTTTTCAATGACAAAATGATGGATTGATAATTCAGAAACCAATTTTGAGCCAGCAGGCAATCAGTATCACCTTAAATTAACCTAAAAATCTCCACAAGTCATCGTCCTGTGGAGATTTTTCACTATAGTCCCTTATAGTGCGCTGAAACTTTGCATATTTTTCCATGTACGTCTAATTCCATATATTCCGCGGAAAGCGAATCGTTGACGCTTTTATAGAAAAGTACCATGGAGTTTACGCCCGTAAGTATGTGGTAAAGCTCAAAATGAAGTTCTGGATATTTTTCCAGTTCGCTTTTAAAATAAGCTTTTAATTCTTCTTTGTTCTTTATATTTCCCGCCGTATTCACACCCATTTTCTGAATAATGGGGGAGCGAAAGTCAATGTCTTCACTATAGTGTCGCATAATTGTATCTAGATCGTGTTGGTTCCAGGCATCAACCCAATGTTGCGCAAGATCTGCAGGCTGATTAAAATTATCTAGTGTATTCATGTTGTATTAAAATTAATCGATGTATCTGACGGAATTGTCAAACCAAACCGCTTAAAGCAATATACATAATTTAACTGTCTTATCTGCCGTAAGGATAGATAAACCGTTATTGACCCACAATTTGTTGGAATCGCTAAATTGAACAAACGGTTGCGTTTTGATCAGAGTTGTCAATGCTGATAATTCTCGTTATTATCGTAAGGTTATAGTCTGTTCGTAAGCAGATTGACTATAGTTTGTTCGTTTATAAAATAAGAAAATTGTGAAAAAATATCTATTTCTTGCGGGTATTCAGGTAATGTCAGTGCTAGGGTTATCAGCCCAAACGACAAGGTCAACTGTGCCATTACAGCTATTGGGTACCCGGAGTTGGATCCGTGTAGACACGAAGGATAATCAACCGAGCATGTCCGGAGCGAAAGTCTTTTGGGCAAAAACGAATAAGAAACCGCAAACAGCCAATGCGATATTAGCAGAAGGTGCCAAACGTTATTATATTCAGCAGGTGGAGCCTGAAACGACCTATTATATCTGGATAGAATCTGCTACAGGAAAATCCTTGGCGAATGAAAAAGTGTATACGAGCAAGAAGTGGCAGCTGGATGATACTGAACTCGATGAGGAGCAAAAGAATCCAAGCTCAAGAGCTGTTCCTATTGGTATGGAAGTCTATTGGCAGGATGAATTTAACGATCAGTTACTTAATCGGAATAAATGGACGACCAACTATTTCTCGTCCCTGAACTATCTGAATGAAAAATCCAAGGATGAAATGTTGCATGATCGTTTGCCACAACCCGCTTATACTTTAAATGGATCAGCGATCAATCTGTATGTCAATGATACCATTCCCAAGCGGATTTTTACGGAGGGTGGCAACCAAAAGATTTCATCCATCCAAACCTACGATTGGAAGTCCAATGAAAATCTATTGGACAACAGCAAAGGTGGGTACTTTGAAGTTAAGGTGAGACGCAACCGCCAGGGTAATCCAAAGGGAACAAATACAGCTTTTTGGTTTGATTCACCAGGACCAGATATTCGTTATTATCTTCAAGAAGGATCTGAAGTGGACGGAATTAAAGGCATTCGTCCCAAGGGACAGCTTTTTGAAATAGACGTTTTCGAGTATATTACAGCTCAATTTGTGATACATGGACATGTCGATCAAAAAGGGGTATTTCAACGTAATCTTGCTACACATATTGCGGAGGGGTATGAACATGTGGGACAATGGGTAACACATGGGGTATTATGGACACCTACCAGTATTAAACATTATATCAATGGAGACCTGATCAAGGAGTATACGAATAAAAATCAGATTTATTCACCCAACCACTTTTTGAATGTATTTCTTGGAGCCTATGGTTCTGAAGGCGGAGTCAATATGGAGGTCGATTATATTCGGGCTTATAATTGGCCTTTAAAGGATGGTAATGAACTGCCGAATCCGGATTTTGAGGGCAAGGCTGGCCTTGCACCTTGGGAAGGAGCAGCGGTCATCGAAGAAGGGCGTGGAGAAAAAGGCAGTAAAGCGGTCGTACTTGCGCCGGGTCAAAAAATAGAGCAATATGTTTATTTGAATCCTCAACAAGACTTCAAGCTTGGCTATTGGAGTAAAGGAGGTAAAGTTCAGGCGGAAGTGGATGATGTTGCTGTCGTAACAGGAAAGTTATCGACTTTAAAGACTTTAATAGCTGATTCAGGAAAGAGAGGTGGAAAACAGGCCGTTGATTTTGTTACTGGCAAGGAGATCAATCCGAATAAAAAAATAGTTCGGATCGGATTTATCAATATAGGAACGGAAAAGGCATTATTGGATAATATCACGTTGAAAAAAAGATAGTTATAGTGTTGTTTTCTTAGTAAATAACGGCTCTATGTATATCACGTAGGAGCCATTTTTATGTTTTTTTATGTGGTAAATGTTTCTTTTGATATGCTGAAGGTGACATATTTGTCTGTTTTTTGAAGAAATGAGAGAACGTAGCGGAGTCCTCAAAACCCAATTCAATTAGCGTAGTCTTGATTGGATTGGCCCCCAAACTCAGCAGGTGTATAGCTTCCTTTAACAAACGATTATGAATCAGTTTGAGGGGGGTAGTCTCCATGTATTGCTGTGTTTGTATCCAAAGAGTTGTTGCAGTTATATTCAATAAATTTGCGTAATAAGCGACATGGTGTTCTTTTTTATAATGAAGTTCTATTAATTCAAGAAAGCGATTCAGGATGGCTGGATAAGTATATGGTGCTAAATTATCGATGTGTTTGGTTAAGGAGCGGTTAATCTCTAGTAAGCTAGTTCCCAAACGTGATAAAATGAGTGATAATAGTGGCTGATAACGAGAGAGTTCCTCACGGATCTTATCGAATTCATAGCGAAGCCTCTCAAATTCATATGCTGCGATCTGAAGTATCGGATAATCTTTAAGAAGTTTTATGTTGATTGAAAGCGTATGACATAATTTTTCAAAATTTTGCCAGGGAATTCTAAAATGATAAACAGCGGTTTCTTTGAAAAAATAGAAAGAACTTGACTGACCAGGGAACATTAAATGAATTTGATAACCCATTATATTATGTTGCCCCTGATCAATCTGACGGATACCTCCTCCCGAGTGTATTAAGATAAGGGTCAGCACCTCTTTGCTTTTGAGCATATGGCAGGTGTGTACTCTGATATTCCGCATTCGATATAAAAAACCGAAATGCTCTACCTGTTCGTCGCATGTTGTTATGTTTGCAGTATTAAACATAGTTATTTTGGTCTGAGAGGCGTTAAATGCACGATTTGTTTATTCAATTTTGCGATTCTTATCTAACGATTATAGGGATATTCCTGTACCCAATGGAACTTGCGCTGCTTTAATTCGAAAGTTTGCACGTCTTGTTTAATCAGTTTAATTTGCGCTGTATGGTCATCGAAGGCTTTTGTCAGAAGAATATTTCCATCTTGGTTGATTTGATAATCAAATTGATAATTGTTTAAGGTGATTTTCTTCCCCGCAGCATCAATTACAACGCTCTCTCTTTGCGGGCTATAGTCTGTGTTGCGTATTAAGACCTTATTGTTATCAATTTCGAAAACAATAAGTCGCCAATTTTCGGAGATTGTTTTGCGTGGTGTTCCCGCTTGATCAATACGGTAGATTCCATATAGTGGTGACGTCGTTAGGTACTCAGCGATCATTTTTTTTGTACTTAATATGCCCATGCCCTGTTGCACTATAAAGAGAAGTAACACGGCCAATTTGATGATAAACAAACTTTTTCTTTTCCAGCTTTTATTGAATAGGAGTTGTTGAATAGGAAGTAACTGTACAGGTTTTCCTGAAATAAAAATTTCGCACAATGCTTTTAAGTAGGGAAGCAGTAGAAATATGGAAAATAGCAGGAGTGCTGTGGAGACCATTTTGACAGGAACATCATAAAAATAATTAACAGCCATAATATTGATACTTGTCGCAACCGTAATAAGTGCACCCAAAACCATCATTTTTCTGAAAAGCAATAGGCCCGATAATATTTCAATTGAACCGATGAGTATATTGTAGCCTTGAGAATAACCGATATAAGTCCATGCGAGGCCCATGGGGGAATACTCGCCCAATGGCTGCAGGAGTTGTGTTAACCTCGGCGGCTGCATTTGCATATAGAAGACTTTGATGAGACCATAGTTGATGAGCATAAAAGCAACATAATAACGTATTGCTGTGGTTAACCAGTAAAAAAGGATCCTATAGTTCGCTCTTTTTCGATCTAATATGGACCATAAAGCTGCCCCGACTAATGCTAGTAGGAATAAGATCAATAAGGATATCCAGGCATAGGAGGTATCCCCACTTCCGTTGATGAAGATGCTGTGGTCGTAAGAATAGCCCAATATATTTTCTGCAAACCAGGGAGTCAACTTTTGCATAAAATGGTTGAGGGGAGAGCTGATATAGCCATATAATGGATAAGTGCCGTTGTTGAAAACAAGAATAAACGACAAAATGAAAATAAAAGAAAATCGAAAACCTAATTTTCTAAAGGCAGGCCAACGTTCTGGACCGTTTTCGTTAAGAATAAGCATGATTAAAGTTTATAGTATTTAAGTTAATATTTTTTGGTAAAATAGACCGTATGTTTGTTGAAATAAATAATCGATTAAATAGTAAATAATCATTACGCTATATTTGGACAGAAGTTTTTATCTTGCTCCTAAAAAATAAGAATCATGGACAAGATCAGAGAATATTTCGAATCGCTCGTTGTCATGAATGATACGGACTGGGAAGTATTTTCCGCTAAGCTTGTTAAGATGGAGTTTCCAAAAAAATCACTGATTTTGGAAATCGGAAAAACTGAACAGTATTTATCTTTTATTGAAAAAGGAATTGTACGTTTCAATATCCCAAAACTGGACTATGATTTTACTTTTGGATTCGCTTTTGAAAACTCTTTTGTAAGTGGGTACGATTCCTTCTTGACACAGCAGCCTTCATCGTATCATCTCGAGGCAATAACAGATTGTATTTTATGGCGGATATCGTTTGAGGATCTCCATGCGGTATATCAAACAACAACGGTTGGGAACCTAATTGGTCGGAAAGCGGTTGAGGACATTTTTCTAAAAAAAATGAAACGGGAACTGACGCTACTCGAAGATTCGGCAAAAACCAGGTATATCAATTTGTTGCGTGAGCAACCCGAGTTGATTCGCAATATTCCCTTAAAATATCTGGCTTCTTATATTGGTATTAGGCCGCAATCATTGAGCCGGATCAGAAAAGGAATTTATTAACAAATGTTCATTGATAACAAAAAGAAGGGTACCTATTTTTGTTATAAAAAAGATGAAACCATTTTTTGTATTGATCGTTGTCTTTGTTGTCTCCAATTTAAGTACCCTGTTGTTGAAAGGCACGGTGGATTATTTTTTTTCGGGCAAAATAGCACTAGCCGTTATGTTGCTGTTTACATCATTGGGGCATTTATTATATACGGAGGGAATGACCTTGATGCTACCCGAATTTATTCCATTTAAAAAGGAAATGATCTATGCAACCGGACTGTTGGAAGCCCTTGCTGCTATTGGGCTATTTGTCCCGCAGATGAGCCGCATAACGGGAATCCTTTTAATTGTCTTCTTTCTACTGGTATTACCCACAAATATCCGGGCAAACTTGAAGCATATTAATTATGAGACGGCTACTTTCGATGGACCTGGTCCAAACTATTTGTGGTTTCGTATTCCGTTTCAAATCTTGCTTATCGCTTGGACTTATTATTTTGCGATTCGTTAAATCAAGTTTCTTAACTAAAATATAGCATTAAATTAATATGGGTTTGTTTAGTTTTATTTAACAATTTTTTATTTTTGCTAAACTTTTAGGTTTAATCAAATGAAAGAAGCAATTAAGATGATCGTATTTGACATGGCAGGTACGACAGTGAACGAAAATAATATTGTGTATAAGACGCTTAGAAATGCAATAAATACGGTAGGAGGCTATGAACTTACATTAACGGAAGTATTGGCGCATGGCGCAGGTAAGGAAAAGTTACAAGCGATCAAAACAGTACTTAAAAATAGCCTGAATCTTGTTGATGATGAATTGGCACAACGCATGTTTACGTTGTTTTTAGGGGAGCTGGAGCATGCTTATGAAGTGGAAGAAATTTATCCAAATACGAATGCTGAGGAGCTTTTTGCCATATTGAAAGACCGTGATATCTTACGTGTGTTGAATACGGGATATGACCGAAAAACTGCGGAGTCGCTTTTAGAAAAGCTTAACTGGAAAGTAGGAAAGGATGTAGATGCATTAATTACAGCGTCTGATGTGCCTCGAAACAGACCTTATCCAGATATGATTGAATTAGCGATGCAAAAATTTGAAATTGCTGATCCAGGTGTTGTCTTAAAGATTGGAGATTCTATTATCGATATACAAGAGGGGCAGCAAGCAGGCTGTGGTTTAAGTATCGGTATCACAACCGGTGCACATAATGTGGCTCAACTCAAATCCGCAAATCCCGATTATGTGATTGATGATCTACTGGAAATTGTTCCAATACTTGAAAAGAAGAATATCTCCAATACAGTTGTCTAGTTCTTTGACACTGTTGAATAAAAAAGCGGGTATTTCTTGTAGGAAATACCCGCTTTTGATTGCGATATGATCCACATGCTATTGCATTTGTATGCCTTCCATTGAATTCTGGTTTTTGTTTTTCTTAAACATGTTCATATCCATTTTTCCGAAACGGTAGGAAAGATTCAATTTGATCAACTGCGGATTGGAAAGTCGATAATAGGTTTGAGAGAATCCGTCACCCGATGAAACAATGGTATTGCCACGTGTTCTGAAGATATCATTGATGGCCAATGTTGCGGAGGCAGCCTGATTTTTCAAGAAGCTTTTCTTGATGGCAAAGTCGATACCATAGAATGGTTTGATATAGCCTTGGGAAGAGCTTTGTGCCTGGTTCATTGGTGGGCCGAATGTCTGGCCCTGTGTAACTGGCATATTTGTTTTGCCTTGATATTCAAAAGCAAGCTGTAGGTTCCAGTTTTTCTGTAAGTTGAATGTATTGTTCAATTTTCCAAATACTGTCCATATACCTTCCGACGGTGTTTTCTCATCAACTTCAATTTTAGAATTGTAGAAGTTGAGGTCTGCTGTCAGATCCCACCATTTTTTGAGATTATTGGTATACGTGAATTCGGCCCCATAATTTTTGCTGGAATTGGCATTGATATAGGTATTAATGAAGTCCATTTTGTTCGTCACCGGATTGAGTTCCTGTGTCAGGTAACGTGTAATTAGGTTGTTTGTAGATTTATAGTATACCGTTGCCAAAAATGTACCTTTTCCATGTGTACGACTGTAAGAAAGTTCGCCCGAAGTGGTGAATTCTGGTACAAGATCGGGGTTTCCACGTGTAATATTTAAGCTGTCTGTGTAGTCAACAAAAGGGATAAGCTGAAAGAAGTTCGGACGGTTGACACGACGGGTTACGCTCATCTGTATTTGGTCTTTTTCGGTTAGCTTTTTGCTCAGGAACAAAGAAGGAAATAAGCTAAGGGGGTACTTGTTGTGAAACTTTTCATTTGTATTCAAAAGTTCGCCGTCGTACGTTGAGCTTTCTGCGCGCAACCCAACTTTATAGGATACCCAGTCTTTGAGATTTCCTCCAAGTGAGGCATAAGCTGCATAGACGCTGTTTTTGTTATTATAGTTTGCTGAAGCTGCGGTGATATTTTCAAAATCCTCCTTATCCACTGCTTTTAAGGAATTCGTGTTGAGGTTTTTGAGTTTATTGATCTGGGCACGCACACCGGTCTCGAGTTTCATGCCATTTTTGAACGGTTTGACATAATCTGCCTGCACAGTCATAAATTTATTGTTGCCGGAGCCGTTGTTTTTTTGGATCTGCGTTCCGCTGACCTCATCGCTGGCATTGCGATAATTGGTCGTATATAGACCATTTGAGGTGTTATTACCGCCAAAGTAATTGAAATCGACAGACAATTCTTCGCCTTCAGTTTTGAATTTTTGGACGAGACCAGCTTGCAGGCCACGTGGTTTAAAGCTTCTTTCAGATTCGGAAATGCGATCGCTCATTGAAGTATTGCCCCCTGAAGTGGTGGAAATTGCTGAATTTTCATTAGGCTTAAATTTACCCTGAACCAACACGCCGGCGACAGATAGCGTTGTTTTGGGACTTAAGTCGTAATCTACGCCAAGCCGGCCAAAGGTAATCATACCTTTTGTTTTGCCCTCGATATCTTGATCTACTGTCGATTCTATGCCATTAATTGTACTGGTACGGTGGCTGTCGCCCTCGGTGTTGGTCCGCATGCGCATATTCATTCCCGTCAGTGAGATGTTGAATTTATTCTGACGCAGATTTAAACTACCCATAAAGTTGGTCCCGCCAAAGCGGTCAGCTCCTAAGGTGACCATACCATTGTATCCAGCTTTCTTATTTTTTTTCAGAATAATATTGAGGATACCGGCCATACTTCCAGAAGCGTCGTATTTGGCAGATGGATTTGTGATGATCTCGATTTTATCAATGACATCAGCCGGAATTTGATCCGGTGTAAGCGTGGTCGGTTTTCCGTCAACAAAAATCGTTGGCGCTGCATTTCTCAATTTTACATTACCGTCGATATCTACTTGTACAGAAGGCATATTGCGGAGTACATCGATTGCTGTACCGCCAGCCGCGACGATATTTTTCTCTACGTTGAAGACCTTTTTGTCGATGTCCATTTCGAGTAATGCCTTACGGCCAGTCACGGTGACTTCATCGAGCTTACGGTTGTCATTTTCCAGTTTGATCGCGCCGATATCTTTGGTTGTTTTTCCATCGGTATAGTCTACAGCTAGATCAATCGGTGCATAGCCTACAGAGCTAATTTTTAGCTTCCATTTTTCTTTTGGTGAAATGGCTGCGAAATTGAATTTTCCATTTTCTGAAGAACTGGTACTTTTTACGAGAATTTCCCTTTCTTTACCAGTAGCTTGATCCTTGATGACCTTCAATAAATTCACGGAAGCTTGCGCGATCGGTTTCCCGGTGTTGTCCACAATTTGGCCGGAGAGCTGGCCTTCGGACATGGCGAAAGTAGGACGACCGCCTGCAGGGGCTTGAGCGTGTACAGAAGCAACCGCAGTTGCCATTAGTGCTATTGCTATAAATCTTTTCATTTTTTCTTTGCTATGCTATCGGCTACGCGGATTAGGCTGTTCGATAGTACGCAAATTTGAAAAGGATTTTTTAGCTATGCAATCATCTGTAGACCGAAGCGGCGAATGTGTAGACGAACGGATAATTGTATCGATTCAATTTGTACCTGTAGCATTAGATAAACTGTTCGATATTTTTAATATATTTTTTACCGATAGGAAGGGCAGTTTCGGGTAAGGTGAGTTTGCTTTGACCGACCTGTTCAATACGATTTTTGTTGACAATAAAGGAATTATGTATGCGTAGAAAATCGACTGTAGGTAATATTTTTTCCATCCCTCGGAGGTTGCTGCGCGTAAGAAGTGGCGATTCACGGTCGACCAGGTATATTTTCACATAGTCTTTCAAGCCTTCGATGTAGCTGATTTCATGGAGAAAAATTTTCGTCTTTTTGTATTCTACATTGACGATAATATGATCCTGTTCGGGTAGCTGTTTTGCACGGAGCAGCATACTTTCTTCCACTTTTCGGACTGCGGCTGCGAGTCGTTCTTTTGAAATGGGTTTAAGCAGATAATCTACGGCATTTAGCTCGAAACCTTCAACAGCATATTGGTGATAGGCCGTGGTGAAGATAACTAAGGGGCGTGGAGTGAGTTCGCGAATAAACTGCGTACCCAATTGATCGGGCATTTCAATATCCAGAAAAATCAGATCGATAGCGTGATCTTTTAAATAGTCTTCAGCTTCGGCCGTCGCATTAAATTTACGGGCGACTTCGATTTGCTCAAAATTCAATAAGTCGTCTTCTAAAATGTTGAGCGCGAAGGGTTCATCATCGATTAGTATACATTTAATCTTCATCGGTCATCAGTTTTAAAGTCACTTCGAAATCTCCAGCATCGGTTTTTCCGATCCTGAGGTCATGTCGGTTGGGATACAATAATTGTAATCGTCTGCGTACATTGGTCAGTCCTATCCCTTCGTTTGGACGCGGTTCCGTATGTTGTAAAATGCTATTTCGGGATATAAAGATAATGCCACCTGGAGTATCCTGAAATTGAAACTGTATCTGTGGTTCAGTTTTGCTATCCACACCATACTTGAATGCATTTTCCACAAAATGGATGAAGAGTAATGGGGGGATCATTCTGTTTTTGACTCTGTCTTCGATATCCAGTGCTACATTTCCTTGAATAGGAAGACGAAGGGTCTGTAAGGCGATAAAATTGCGCATATGGTCGATCTCTTTAAAAAGTTCGACTTTGGGGCCGTCTACTTCGTAAAGTATGTAGCGTAGCATTTCGGACAACTTAACAATAGTGTCTTCGGAATCTGATGATTGTTTACGAATGAGCCAACGGATATTATTGAGCGTATTGAATAGGAAATGTGGGCTGATCTGAAGTTTTAACATCGTTAGTTCTGCCGTTGTTTTTTCAAGCGCAATCTGTTTGTTGAGCTCCTTTTGTCGGGCTTGCTCATCGTAGAGAAAGATCATCGAAGAGGTGATCATACAGAGTGAGTAAATAATGCCCGGGCCGATGACCAATCGTACGAAAAGAATATTTTCCTTGCTCAGATGAGCGAGCTCCCCATCTGGATTAAAATAGACTATACAGTAGTTCAGTGCTACATAGGTGGCGAATCCAAGTGCCATTAATAGTACAAAGATCTTTCTGCGACCAAAAAAATAGGTAGGTGCAACAACGTAGCAGTGCAAGTAAAAATGAGTAGCCAGGAACACAATATTTACTAAATGCGATAATGCCGAATAAGGCTTGAAATCCGCGATTTTATCCGGCTGGTAGAGGTACGTAATAAAGGGCAAAAGCAGTAATATGGTCCAGATGACAATATGTAAATAGAATTTTCTGAAGAATCTGCCGATCATGTTATATCTAATTAATCCCCTTACTTTTGGATAAGACCAAACTTAGATAAATTGCTTTTTATATGCAATATAAATACGTTTATAGGTAAAAACAATTATTCATCAAAGCTGTTCTCCGAAGGTTATCATGATCTGTTGTCAATCGATATGGTGTTATAAACATGAGCAGCTATTAAATGAAATGATGTTAAAAAGAGGTTCAGGAAAGAACACGAAAACGGGAAATAGGCTGGACTGTTGGAAATAGTTTTGTATTTTGCAGGTATAAACTTTGTAACGTGACGTTCAATCCAAACCGATATCAGCATATGCCCTACAGACGCTGTGGGAAGAGTGGCATTCTCTTGCCAGCCATTTCATTGGGGCTTTGGCAAAATTTTGGTGAAACCGATATTCAAGCGGTGTTCCGCAAAACTTTGGTGACCGCTTTTGATCACGGGATTACCCATTTTGACCTTGCCAATAATTATGGTCCGCCTCCGGGAAGTGCAGAAGAGAACTTTGGACATATATTGCGTAGCGATTTTGTGGGCTATCGTGATGAACTTTTAATTTCCACTAAAGCGGGATATACCATGTGGCCGGGTCCGTATGGTGACTGGGGAAGTCGTAAATATTTGATGGCCAGCTTACACCAGAGCTTAAAACGGATGAAGCTCGATTATGTGGATATATTTTACCATCATCGACCGGATCCGAATACACCATTGGAAGAGACGATGGTCGCATTGCGAGATATTGTTCATCAAGGAAAGGCCTGCTATGTGGGTTTGTCCAATTATCCTCCTGATCTTGCTCAGAAAGCTGCTGCGTTATTGCGTGCAATGGGGACACCATGCCTTATTCATCAGCCTAAATATTCGATGTTGGTGCGGACACCTGAGGAGGGGCTTTTGGATGTGCTGCAGGCAGAAGGAATCGGAGCGATCGCTTTCTCTCCTTTGGCACAGGGACTGTTGACCAATAAATACTTAGGTGGCATTCCGGCAGATTCGCGCGCTTCGAAAGAGCATTTTTTGAAAAGTGACATGATCACTGCTGAATTGATGGAGAAAATAGACCGGTTGAATAATCTGGCGATACAAAGAGGCCAAACATTGGCTCAAATGGCAATTGCATGGTTGTTGAAAGATGAACGTGTAAGCTCCGTTTTGGTAGGGGCGAGAAATAGTGAGCAACTGGTTGATTCACTCAAGGCCCTGGACAGGCTGGACTTTACGGCGGATGAATTGGCACTTATTGATGCTATTCTGAAGTATAATTAATCACCTAATTGATCGTGTCATGTTTGCTTTTGAAGCACAATTGGAAATTATCGGTATCAATCCTTTTGTTTTTGTTCCTGCTGATATTCTGGAAAACCTATTTAAGGATGCGGGAATGAACAAAGGTTATATTCCTGTGAAGGGAAAAGTTAATGAAAAAGATTATGTTCAGACCTTGCTGCGATTTCAGGGGGAATGGAGACTGTACATTAACACGGTTATATTGGCGAACTCGCCGAAACGAATCGGCGAGACCTTAACCATAACAATCGCTTTTGATCCGGAAGACCGGACTATTTTGCCTCATCCAGAACTCGAAGCAGCATTTGCGCTAAATAAGGATGCACTAAAGGTGTTTGATGGATTGTCTCCATCAAAGCAAAAGGAAATTATCCGTTATATTTCTAACTTAAAAACTGCGGATAGTCGAAGAAAAAACATCGAAAGGGCGATCGGTTTTCTATTGGGTAAAAATCGATTTGTGGGGCGTGAAAAGCCCTAAGAACTCAGACCAGTACTTCCATGTATGTCCTGTAATTACGGCCAGATATAGGGAGGATTGGTTAGAATTTTAGTGATAATTTGAATATACTTATGGACAATCCTAAAATAGTATGGGGTATCATCGGCTGTGGTGATGTCACAGAAAAAAAAAGTGGACCTGCGTTTAATCGGATAAATAATAGTCAGCTAATGGCTGTCATGCGAAGGGATGCGGCGAAAGCTGCTGATTATGCTAAGCGACATCAGGTACCCCTATGGTATTCAGACGCTGACGATTTACTTGATAATATCGATCTCAATGCGATTTATGTCGCAACGCCACCGTCCTCTCATCTCGCGTATGCACTATCTGCCCTGCGTAAAGGGAAATCTGTTTACGTTGAAAAGCCCGTTACGTTAAATGCGATAGAGGCTGAATCATTATTGGCGGAAGTAAAAAGCAGTAACGGGAAATTGGTTGTTGCGCATTACCGTAGACAATTGCCTTTGTTTCTAAAGGTTAAAGAGCTTGTTGAAAACGGTGAAATTGGCCAGCTAAGGACGGTGCAACTCCGTTTATGGCAAAGCAGAACGCCCGACCTGGTAACTAAAAGTGGCGGAGATTGGCGTACTGATCCTGCTGTTTCGGGCGGCGGCTACTTTTTTGATTTAGCCCCTCATCAATTGGATTTGATGCTTTACTTTTTTGGAATGCCGATTTCATACGATGGTTTTAGCTTAATTCAGGATAGGGACAGTGCTGTTGCCGATCAAACCACAGGGACCATTTTATTTAATAATCAGCTTGTTTTTCATGGAAGTTGGTGTTTTAATGTTGCCAAAGAAAATCAGGTAGACAGTTGTGAAATTGTTGGAAGCCTTGGTCGTATTTGTTTTTCCATTTTTGGAAATTCAGTTGTTATCAAAACAGGGGATGGAGAGCAGGAATTCAGATTTGACCATCCCGAAAATATTCAATTGCCGATGATTTCGCGTGCGGTAGAGTATTTCAGCGGCATCGGGCCAAATCCATCTCCGATTGAGGAAGCCTTGGTCCTGATGCAGATCATCGATAACTTTTCGACAATAAGGCAATAATATTTTGCTTTGCTGATAAGCTCTAGTCTTTAAGGATGAAGCAGGTATAATGGAAAGCCTATTTGGAAGATAGGTATGATTTTGGTCTTCCAAATAGGCTTAATTTTTCTGACAGTGTCTGATCTTATTGGCCACAAAGAACCTTCAGTTTGCTTTCATTGCTGTTGGTGTCTGCGAAGTTATGAAGGTTTTATTAAGTATTCTTTCTTTTGAATGGACCCATTGGAGCAATGAGTTCTAAGTTGGTGCCATAAAGAGGTGCACCGAACTGATCTTAAAAGCAATTAATAGATCGCTACTGGATTGACATTGACCTGTGTGGATCCTACATATAAAGGCTGTCCAAGGACAAATAGAAATTCCCAGACTTCTTCTTTTACCAAGGGGCGTGTGTCGATTAATTCAAGATTGTATATGCCACGTTTGGCCAATAAAAACTGATTGATTGGAAATTCCTCGTTGGTATTGGGGTTTGGATATACTTCAGATGCCCACGTGTCACCACCAAAAGCAACGATACCTTGATCTGCTAGCCATTTTGCTGCATCCATACCGATACCGGGTTCAGTTTCCAGGAACTGTTGGTTGTTGTTGCCGATCAATTCTAACCAACCTGTGTTGAATAAGACGATGTCACCTTTTTTGATCGTGATCCTTTGTTTTTTTAATACCGATTGAATGGCTTCAACGGTAAATTCTGTACCATCGGGAACGATATCTTTTCCATAATAGGCTGTCATATCCAAGACAATAGCACGGGTTACCAGTGGTGGGACTTTTTCTATTCCAAGTTTTTTAACGCCTTCTACCGTAACAAAATCCTGCGCTTTGTTGCCATTGTAGTAGATATTGTTGATTCCGATATGTCCAATACCGTTCAATTGGGTGCCGACACCGGTCCAGGCATTTACCAATTCGTCGTTGAAAGTGAATTTATTGGGACCAAGTGTTGCACCAGCCTGTTCTCCGGGTTGTAAATTATACAAGTTAAAACTACGGTGGCGGAAAGCTGGAAGCTGTTTGTTTACAGGGACAGCAAGAGGGACAGTTTTTCCCTTTTTGACAAGTTTTAATGACTGTAGCACCAATTCTGGTGATATTAAATTGGCAGCTCCGATCTCGTCGTTCTTACCATAAGCAGCATGATGCCATGTACTATCTGTTGGGTCTACCAACAGTGTTTTATTTTGCGCATTGCTTTGCAATGCTGTGAGTGACAGTACCCCCATGAGGAGTACTGTCAACTGATTGAATTTTTTCATCGTTGAATATTAAATTTTTGCTAATGCAAGATTGATAAAGGATAGTTCTTCTGCGGTAAGCGTGATGTCGATGGCCTGCGCATTTGCGATGGCCTGCTCTGCATTTCGGGCACCTGCCAAGACCACAGTGATCGCCGGCTGCAAACTAGTCCAGCGTAATACCAATTGGGAAAGCGTGACACCTTTGTTTGCGGCAATTGGACTGATGGTATCCAAGAAAGTCTTTACCTTGGCCAGATCAAATTGTTGGAAATAACCATTGCGGTGATCGTTTTCTTTTAATTTACCAGTATTGAAATATTTACCGGTTAACAAACCACGCTCCATAGGGCTATATACAATGATACCCAGATCATTTTCCTTTGCGTAAGGAACAAGGTCCTGTTCGATACCTCGGTTCAGCATGCTGTAACCAACTTGATTACTCGCTATATTGAGGGTTTTTCGTGCTTCTGAAACTTGATCAACGCTATAATTGCTGACGCCGGCAGCACGGATCTTACCTTGTTGTAAAAGAAGATCCAAGGCTTCCATCGTTTCGGAAATCGGAGTTGTACTATCTGGCCAGTGAATCTGTAGTAGATCGATATAGTCGGTGCGTAAGCGTTTTAGGCTATTCTCTACTTCCTTAATTACACTAGCTTTTGATGCATATTTATAAACTGGAATAGTTTTACCAGCTTCTTCTGCGTCAAAGAAAAATTCACCTTTTCCTTGGTTACTACCGTCCCATACCAAACCAAATTTGGTCAATACCTGTATTTTGGTCCGATCATAACCTTGAATTGCCGCACCGATCATTTCTTCACTCAAACCAAAGCCATAAAACGGGGCTGTATCTAATGTAGTGACACCGTTGTCGATCGATGCTTTCACAGAATCAATAGAATCTTTCTTTTCATTTCCGCCCCACATGTTGCCGCCAATTGCAAAAGCTCCGTACGTAATTGCTGATAATTCTAAATCTGTTTTTCCTAATTTTCTGTATTCCATTTTTTATTTTTTATGTCTCTTGTTAAATTTTATTTGTCGTTCTGATGCACCTTTTTTTACTAAATAAATCTGTTCGAAAGGATGCTTACTATTATCTGAATGATTGATGGCACAAAGTTATAACGCTATTTTTTATTATTAAAATAATTTAAATTAGGTTATTCTATTATTTTTGTGATATAACACTAGCGTCTTTTTTTGAAAAGCGCCAGCAGGTTTCTGTTAACTTTTTCTTGTACATTCCTACACAAACTAGTAGATTTATATAGTGTGGTAGGTCTTGTTAGTACTTACATTTTTATTGGGATAACCGTTCAGTAAAAGAATATCTATGCAAACAGTTGAACAATTTAAACCTGATGTGATTATTATCGGAGCGGGTTTAGCAGGGCTTACAGCAGCAATGGAGGTTACCAATGCTGGTAAGAAAGTGCTTCTTGTGGATCAGGAGACAGCTGAAAATCTTGGTGGTCAGGCCTATTGGTCCTTTGGTGGGCTTTTTCTTGTCAATTCATCTCAACAACGTCGTATGGGCATCAAGGATTCTTTTGAACTGGCTCGGCAGGACTGGATGGGAACTGCAGGATTTGACCGCGAGGAGGATTATTGGCCGCGACAATGGGCAGAGGCCTACCTGAAATTTGCGACGGAAGAGAAGGCTGCTTACGTCGCTCAGCTCGGTATTAAGCTGATGTTTATGGTCGGTTGGGCTGAGCGCGGTGACGGATCGGCCTCGGGGCATGGTAATTCCGTTCCTAGATTTCATGTTAGTTGGGGGACTGGAACTGGCGTTGTGAAACCTTTTGTGGATAAAGCTTTTGCTGCGCAGGAAAAAGGTCTGCTGCGGTTTTGCTTTCGACATCGCGTGACAAAATTGCTAACGCAAGATGGCGCGGTCTTCGGAATTGCGGGCGATGTTTTGGAAGATGATAACAAAGCAAGGGGTGTTGCTACCAACAGAAATATTCTTGCATCGTTTGAATATTATGCAGATCAGGTCGTTATTGCTTCGGGAGGGATTGGAGCAAATCATCAATTGGTACGCGAAAATTGGCCTGAACGATTAGGGAAAGCACCAGTGCAAATGATTTCAGGTGTTCCCGCCTATGTCGATGGAAAAATGATTGGAATTGCCGAAGAGGTTGGGGCTCATATGATAAACCGCGATCGCATGTGGCATTATACGGAAGGGATTGAAAATTGGAATCCAATATGGCCTATGCACGGCATCCGTATTTTACCTGGGCCGTCTTCATTGTGGTTTGATGCCCGCGGTAATAGGCTTCCAGCTCCTTATTTACCTGGATTTGATACCTTGGGTACACTCAGACACCTGCAAGAAACAGGCTTTTCTTATTCCTGGTTTATCCTGACACAGAAGATTATCAAAAAGGAGTTTGCTCTTTCAGGTTCAGAACAGAATCCAGATATTACCGACAAGGATTATCGGTTATTTTTGAAACGCATTTTTGGGAAAAATGCACCTGGACCAGTTGAGGCTTTTAAGGAAAAGGGACCTGATTTTATTGTTTCGGACAATCTAAAGGATCTGGTCGCTCGTATGAATCGTTTGACAGGCGAAGATCTTTTGGATTATGAAACGATTAAAACGCAAATTGAAGCGCGTGACCGGGAGGTCGATAATAAGTTTTCAAAGGACACGCAAGTAAATTACATTCGAAATACACGAAACTACCTTGGTGATAAATTAGGTCGAGTGGCAGCCCTCCATAAAATCCTGGCGCCGGAAAATGGACCGCTCATTGCGGTACGTCTCCATGTGTTGACGCGTAAAACCTTAGGCGGTCTCAAAACGAATCTCCATTCGCAAGTACTAACAAAGGATAACAAGGTGGTAGCGGGTTTGTATGCAGCGGGTGAGGTGGCTGGATTTGGTGGTGGCGGCATGCATGGTTATCGAGCGTTAGAAGGTACTTTCTTGGGCGGTTGTATATTCTCAGGCATGAAAGCCGGACAACATATTGCGCGTTTGGCAAAGGCAGCATCTACCTAAAAAATGTTATGAAAGACGATTCTTTTCTTTATAATGCCAGTTTTTCCACCCGATGTTGTTGCCGGATAGCGTCGGCCCAAGCCATCGGTGGTTACATTTAACGTTAAAACAACATTTCTAGTAGGCAATCAATGCGATGTTTGCCTATTGAAAAAGAAATTATTAAGTTTTATTCCGGATAGAGCGCAGCGTTTGAAGAAGAACAGAAACAAGTACAAAAGCGAGCCCCACATAGAAAGAAGCATTGACTTGTTTGCCTTCGTTGAAGAATAAAAAAGCAATGATAATCGAATAGATGGGCTCAAGATTGAAACTCAAATTGACCGTAAATGCAGATAGCTTCTTGAGTGATTCGGCAAAAAGAACATAAAGACCAACCGTACAAAATAAAGACAGCAAGATTAAATAGATCCCATCAGAAAAGCTTGGTATAAAACGTTCGGTGGGAAATAAATAATAGAAAATAGGCAGTCCAAGTCCCAATACAATGGTTCCACTAAGCATTTGATAATAGTTGAATAATTTACTATCATATTGTTTGACCAATCGCTCATTGTAGATGGTATATAGGGCCGCGAAAATAGTTGAAATTACACCCAAAATAATGCCCACTTGATAAGAGCTATCAAAATGAAAGATTAAACTGATTCCGATCAAGGTCAACATGCTTAACATCAGCTGCGCCGCACTAAATCTTTTTTTATTGATGATAGGTTCTAGAATGGCTGTGAAAAAACTGGTCAGGCAATAGCACACTACGCCAATGGAAATATTGGAAAACTTGATACTTCCATAGAAAAATATCCAATGGATGGTGAGCAATAATCCACCTCTTGCAATATTCAGTATATCTTTTGTCGATTTTAATCGCTCAATCTTGAATAATTTGAGGACAACGAAAAGAATAAGTGTTGAAAGTAAAACCCTAAACCACACGAGTGGTATCTGATTGAGGGTAATGAGTTTGCCGAAAACTCCGGTGAAGCCTGCGAGCAGTACCGCGGTATGAAGTACTAAATATGATTTTTTCATAAAAAAAATGTCTTTCCCATAAAGGGAAATTTAAAAGCTAAATAAATAGTTAATCCTTGTATCATCCGAATTTGCTCCTGATCAGATATCATTATTCGTTTGACATTGCGCTATGTTATTTTGCTGGTGGAGAAAGACAAGTTCTTCGGTCCATGGTTTTATGCTAGTTTTTAACAAATATAGAAATTATCTACGGTATTCAAAGTCCTTTATTTCAGCCATTTTGTTGGATTAATATTCTTCATCCTAAAGACTAAATCTTATATTAGTGATCTCACTAGGGGGATGCCCAAGATAATCGTCTTCCTAGTATTGAATATGCAATATCAATATAAACCAAACTAAACAATGAAGAGGAAAGAATTTATTCGAAATACGAGTCTGTTGGCGGCATCGGCACTTTTTGCACAGACGAAAGTATTCGGTTTTCAAGCTGATACGGTCCGTGTGGGGCTGATCGGTACCAACGGTATGGGTTGGTCTAATCTGAACGCTATCTTGAAAGTACCAGGCGTGCAGTGTACGGCATTATGTGATGTCGATGAAAATGTTTTGAAGAATCGCGCTGAGGAATTAAAGAAACGCAATATTGATGTGAAGACTTACATCGATTATAAAGATCTTCTGAAAGCAAATGACGTTGATGTTGTTATTGTCGCTACGCCCGATCATTGGCATTGCATGCAAATGGTTGATGCTGTTGCGGCAGGAAAAGATGTATATGTCGAAAAACCAATTGGCAACTCCATTCGGGAATGTGAAATTATGGTTGCAGCTGCTAAAAAGTATAAACGTGTTGTACAGGTAGGGCAGTGGCAACGAAGCCAACAACATTTTAGAGATGCGATGGATTTTGTTCATAGCGGAAAATTGGGAAAGATACGCCTTGTTAAGGCTTGGGCTTATCAAGGTTGGATGAAGAGTATTCCGGTTCAGGCAGACGCTCCTGTTCCTACTGGAGTACATTATGATAAATGGTTGGGGCCAGCCCCAAAACGTGCATTTAATCCCAATCGTTTTCACTTCAATTTCAGGTGGTATTGGGATTATGCGGGTGGCCTAATGACCGATTGGGGTGTACATATGTTGGATTATGCGCTGATCGGAATGAAAGTGTCAGATCCTGTTTCGGTAATGGCTGCTGGTGGTAAATTTGCTTATCCCGACGACGCCGCTGAAACACCAGATAGTCTAACAACGGTGTATGAGTTTGATGGATTTAATGTTCAATGGGAGCAGGCGACAGGTATAGATTTGGGCCCTTATCAGAAGACTCACGGCGTTGCTTTCATTGGTAATAATGGTACCTTGGTCGTTAATCGTGAAGGCTGGGAAGTTATTCCCGAGAAAGGACGAATGGACGCTGTCTCTTTCCAACGTTCACAGGACAATGGACTGGACAAGCATATGGTTAATTTCGTTGAAGCTGTTAGAAAGAAATCAGTAGAAGGTCTTTATGCTCCGATAGAAGCGGGGGCTCATATTGCGATATTCTCACAGATGGGAAATATTGCGTACCGTTCTAAAAAGAAATTGTTTTGGGATAAACAAAAGCGCAGTTTCAATGATAAAGATGCGGACGGGTACTTAGCGAAAGTTTATCATAATGGCTATAATCTGCCCAAAGTCTAAGGAAATATGGGTATGAAAGGTATCGTATTGGGGCTCGCTCTGGCGACATTGTCTGCAAAGCAAGTTTCGGCGCAACAGATGGAAAAAATGTGGGATGGTCAAGGAGGAAAAAATTCCATTTCCCAAATTAGAGGGAAATTGTTCCGTGACGGCAAATATGCGATGTTTATCCATTGGGGAATCTATTCGCAGCTGGCAAATACCTGGAAGGGGAAAACGTTTTATGGCATAGGGGAATGGCTCATGAACAAGAGCATGGCCAATATCCCCGTCGCTGACTACATGGCCGCGGCGGCGTCATTTCATCCAGATCATTTTGACGCTAAGGCGATTGTACAGCTTGCAAAAGATGCGGGGATGCGCTATATCGTGATTACAAGCAAACATCACGATGGATTTTCGATGTTTCATTCGAAAGTGAATTCGTTTAATATTGTTGAGGCGACCGATTTTAAACGTGATCCGATGATTGAGCTCGCGAAAGCCTGTAAGGAAGCGGGGATCGGTTTTGGCTTCTATTATTCGCAAAATCAGGATTGGACTTATCCCGGCGGAAATGGAGGTCCCAAGGTGGACGCAGCCGGTCATTCGAAAACATTTGACGATTATTTTTGGGAGAAATGCTATCCTGAGGTGAACCAGATTACGACGCAGTATGGGCCGATAGAATTGGTCTGGTTCGATACGCCTGGTGGGATGGATAAGAAATACGCCCAAAAACTTGTCGAATTGGTTCATAAAAATCAACCTGGGGCTTACGTGTCGGGACGTGTTGGACACGGACTTGGTGATTATTCTACTTTGGGGGATATGGAAGTACCACGGCAGAATGTTCCAGGTCTTTGGGAGGCAGTCGATGTAACCAATGACTCTTGGGGGTATGCTTGGTACGACAATAATTGGAAGAGTGCCCGTGAAATCTTGTCTCGTACATTGTCGACTATTAGCCGGGGCGGGACTTACATGTTAAATGTTGGGCCTAAACCAGATGGGACTATTCCTGAGCCAGCGAGCTTAGCTTTGCGTGGTGCTGGTGCGTGGATCCGAAAGTATCCAGCGGCCGTTTATGGTGCGCAAGCTTCACCTTGGGGGCACGCTTTGCCTTGGGGGGATGCTACTGTACAAGGGCGTAAAATTTCATTATTGGTCTATCACTGGCCAACTAATGGAAAGTTGTTTGTTCCGGGCCTAACAAAGGGGATAACGTCGATCAATCTTTTAAACGCAGATGGGAAGAAAAAGTTAAATTATACGACCGATGGAAAATGGTTGGAGATCAATATCCCATCGATAGCTCCAGATCCACTGGTTTCTGTGATTGAGGTCGTTATGCAGGGGACACCTGTTATTGATAAAATGTTGGGGGTCGATCCGGCGATGGAGACAATTCTTCCTGTAGACTTTGCCGAAGTTGAAGGATGCCATAAAACCGGGAAATCCTGGATGGAGAAATTCGGTGAATGGAAACATGTCGTTCAAGTAGGGCAATGGACTGGTCAAAGTAAACTAACGTATGCTATAGACATTGTTAAGCCAGGCTATTATCAAGTTGGCCTAAATTATACAGGGCAGGGGAGAGTGGTGTGGAAGATCGAAAACTCGGCTGGAGAGATCGTGCAGAATCAACAAGCCGCTGCTTCAGTGTATAATTGGTACCCATGGGGATGGATGAAATTTAAAGCCCCAGGAAGATACAGCGTTACTGTTTCATTTCTTGAAGGTGATGGTGACAAGGTCAGTCTCAGTGCACTTCGATTTAAACCTGTAGAATAGGCTGTTGCTGTCTATTCTACAGGTTTTTCAATCATCAATTTCTGTGCTTTCTGCCTTAATTGATGATATTCCCAAAAAATCAAACAGGGATTTTTAGGCAGGCATTCGATTCAGCTAGTCTTGCATAAGAGTCTGTATTTTCTCAATAGAATCCTCATTCTCCAAAAACTCAAGATACGGTAACAAAGGTTCGATATCTTTTTTGTCCATTGTTTCTATGTCTTCAAATAAAGCATTTACAAAATCACTGCAAAAAGATTTGCCAAAGCTATACGTGATGATTCTCGCAAGATCATCACAATCGATTTCCGTGGCATTCAGATTAAATACAAGTTCAGGTATTTCGTAGTCGCCTTCTGCCGGATAGCCGATATACCTAAACATGCTTTCCTTCCATACACGAAATAGAATTTGATGCGAGACATGTTTTCCAAAGTATTCGAACACCTTGGAAAGTAGATCGCAAGCTGCCTCCTTCTCAAAAACACCGGCAATGCTTTTGTCTATCAATTCAGCATAAGGAATGAAAATTGAGCTATCGAAATGAACATCAAAATTAGCGGTAAGCATAGCCAATATATGTTCTTTGGGCTGCATTCTTAGAAGTTGTCTTGCTGTTAATGAGGTTAAGTTGTGCTTTTGTTCTCGACCGTGGCTATCGGGGAGGAGCACGGTGTGTTCTTTGTCGAGGAGCGAGATGACGAATTTCCAATCTTCGGGCCTTTTGAGAATCCTGCAGTTCTGAGCGAGATAACCGCGTCTTTTTGGGTCAGGTTTCTTGTCTCCGACAATAACTTCTCCAGGTTGAATAACATGTTCTGGAGGAACTTTAAACCTGCGTATATGCACAAAGAGTTCTTCTCCGGAAGGTAACGCAAGAGTACCAAATCCTTTGTTATTGTCGAACCATTTGACAGCGCCGATAAACATGGCTGGAGTTGAGTTTTGTTTCAATAGCATAAAGGTAATGAATAAATGCATTTATTATGCATTGAAAATGAAATATTTGTAATTATTTGCCGTGAAAGACTTTTAACGGATCCGATGGATTCTTAGTCTACATGGTTAAGAACGCTTTCTAAACAGCCAAAATGTTCGTAATTTCAATAGAAAGCGACAATCAAATTAGTGGGACGGAATTGGACAGGAGTCAAAAGGCGTTTTGAAAAATCGATTGAGAGAATAATTTCATAGCATTTTTTGTCGCCTAGGCGTAATTTTGAGTTAACTTAGTCTGTTGAAATCTGTTCTATAAAATCGTTCATTAATATAACGTACCCTATGCAGTCTGTAATTGTCAAATCTATTCTCAATAAAACAAAACAAAGAGATCCTTGGTTTCTTGACGATTACACCGTCAATCCTTATAGCGGATGCTCGTTCAATTGTTTATATTGTTATATCAGAGGTAGTAAATATGGTATTAATATGGCCGAAAAGCTAGGTGTAAAGCGCAATGCGGTGGATTTGTTGGACCGAGCCTTAGCGCTCCGTGCCCGTAAAAAACAATATGGAATAATTGTATTGTCGTCTGCAACGGATCCTTATTTGCAATTTGAGCAAACGGAGCTACTGACGCGCCAATTATTGGAAATTATAGTACATTATCGCTTCCCAGTGCATATTATCACCAAATCGGATCTAGTAAGTCGGGATTTTGATTTGTTGAAGCAGATCGATGCTGAAGCGATACTTCCATTGGATCTGCAGGGTAAATTGACACATCGCGCTTTTATTACTTTTTCCTTTTCAACCATCGATATGGAAATTGCCAGCATATTTGAACCAGGTGCACCATCGCCTGAGCTTCGTTTGAATACATTGAGTGAAGCACGTAAGATGGGATTGTGTAGTGGCGTAAGTTTAATGCCTTTGTTGCCCTTTATTTCGGATACCGGAACTCATCTTGATCAGATGTTTGGGACTTTTCGATCCATTGATGCAAATTATATTTTTCCAGCAACCTTGGCCTTGTATGGTTCTGATCCTGGTGACAATCGGACGTTGGTTATGCGTGCGGTTGAAAAACACTATCCACAACTCGTGGAAAAATATCAACGATTGTTTGGTGCGGACGGCAAACTTCCTAGCTATTATCGACAGGCATTTGCGGAAAAGGCTAAGGGACTATGTCTGCAATATGGACTTAGGGACCGGCTGACGAATAATGATCCCTTATAAATTCCTGGGTATTTTTGGCGGTTGATCAATACCAAAGTAGCTTTTTCTCCTTCTCTGTGATGTGTGTTAAGTTGAGCCTTTTGCATTTTTTCCTTATTGATAGGCCATTTAAGTTGAATGTGACGGTCTTGATTCTAATCTTTTTAATAAGCAATCTTATTCCGTAGTAAATACAGGTTTTTAGGTATGCTAACTGTTTGAATTTTAGCTTTTAATTGTATGTTTTCGCCCTGACTAAAACCGATAGAAAACAGATGTATTGGATAAAGGATTTTTTATGACGAAGTTTTACGTTAAAACGAAGAAAATAATTAACCTAATTGTTTAAGTGTTTTGTGAAATAAGTGATCCCTCTCTTTGTTGTTTTTTGTATTGTATTGTTTCAAATATGTTACATTTTATTTCGTATAAGGTTTTTGTGAATATTATTTGTTTAATATTATTTAACATGTTGATTGATAGTGTTTTGATTCATTATGTCAAACTGATTGGTTCTTTGTTTTATTAAAAAATTAAAAAAGACATTCTGTTTCGTGTTAAAATTGTATTATCTTAATATTGATTTAACCAATTGTCGTTTAATTGTTTAGTAATGCTTTGTTAATAATTTACAAATATTAAATAACCTTTCTTTGTAACCGAAGAAAAACAAAACCAAATTCATGAAAACGAAACACGTATTACTTCCTGTAATGATCGGGATGTCTCTCGGCGCGTGGGCCAAGAGCAAACCTGTCTTTCTGACATCTATTCCGGATGTTGAAATTTCCGCCAAATTTCAGGGGCCTATTCGAGGCATTGTAAAAACAGCAACCGGTGAACCTATCTCGGGTGTGTCAATTTTTAATTCAACTACTGGCAAAACTACGCAAACTGACCAAGAAGGTGCTTTTGTCATCGAAGGGAAAACTGGGCATACATTGCGCTTGTCGATGATCGGTTTTGAAACACAGCACGTAAAAGTAGAGGCAATACCTTTAACCATTCAGTTAGTTTCGACAGATCAATCCCTTGATGAAGTAATTGTTGTCGGGTATGGTAAGCAAAAAAAGGTAAACTTAACAGGTGCTGTTACACAGATTGATGCGAAGATACTTGAAAATCGCCCAGTTGCCAATGCAACTCAAGCTTTGCAGGGAGCAATACCAAATTTGAATATTACATTTACCAATGGCAGGCCAGGAGGGGAAGGAAACGTTAATATCCGGGGTTTCGCTTCGATAAACTCAGCTAATGCTCAACCTCTTATTCTCATAGATGGAGTTCCAGGAAATATCAATACGATCAATCCCCGTGATATTGAATCGATATCCGTTTTAAAGGATGCTTCGGCAGCAGCGATTTATGGCGCTCGGGGGGCATTTGGTGTTATGCTCGTAACAACTAAAAAAGGAAAGGCCGGAAAAATGAACATTAATTATAGTAATAATTTTGGTTGGTCTGGACTGACGGTGCGGACAGATTTTATGACGAGCGGTTATGATGCTGCTAAACTAAATGATGAAGCTTTTATTCGTGCCACCGGTAATAGTTATACGGGATATACAGAAGATGACTATGCTGAACTATTGAAACGAAAAACAGATCCTAGTCTGCCTTCCGTAGTGGTTCAGAATAGAAATGGAAAAGATCAATATGTATATTATGGCAATACAGATTGGTGGAATGAGATGTATCGAAAAACACAGACCTCAATGGAACATTCGTTAAATTTCTCTGGCGGTAGTGAAAAAATTGATTACTATGTGTCGGGGCGACTTTATGAAAAAGGGGGGCTAATGAAAATTAACCAAGATAAATTCGATGCTTATAATGTTCGATCGCGCATAAATGCGCAGGTGACCCCTTGGTTGAAGGTAAGTGCAAATACCCAGCTGAATTACCAAAACTACACCTATCCAGGATGGGCGACAAGTCCAGATAATAACAATAATTTTATTTCAACAACGGTACACGCTTTACCATCTTATGTGCCCATGAATCCCGATGGTACCGCAACCTATAGGACGGAACTGAACAATTATAATATTGGCGATGGTATATATGCAGATTTGTTGCATGGAAAGTCAAAAGGTGGCGAGGATAAATATGAGTTTATCAATATGTTTGAGACTGTATTTCAGTTGGCGCCAAACTTGACCTTAACGGGTAATTATACCTTTACTTATAATCCGATCCATAACTGGAATAGAAGAACGGCCGCTCCTTGGTCTGTTTTTCCTGGTGTGATCAATTACTTGGGAAATGATACATATACCGAAACGATCATCAATAGGCCAAAACATTCACTCAACCTATTCGCCAATTATAGCAAGCAATTTGGAGATCATCAGTTTGCCGCCACGGTAGGCTTTAACCAGGAAACCACAGGATACAAACGAATCGGCGGTACGCATACTAATTTGCTGTCGGAGGATTTGAATGATTTTGCGCTGGGGACTGGTCAAATGCAGTTACTCGGGAATGCAAATACCTGGGCATTACGAGGCTATTTTGGAAGGTTGAATTACAATTATAAAGGGAAGTACCTGTTGGAGGTGAATGGTCGCTACGATGGAACGTCTAAATTTCCATCCAGTCAGCGATATGGTTTTTTCCCCTCTTTCTCGGGCGGATGGCGGATTTCGGAAGAGTCGTTTATGGCTAATCTGAAACCAGTTTTAAATGAAGCTAAATTTAGAGTCTCCTATGGGGCGTTGGGTAACGCACAGGAAGCTACTGAGTATGGTTACATCCAATTGTTGAATGCGGGATTGTCCAATTACATAACCAATGGTACAAAAACACAATATCTGAGTGCACCAACTCCAATTTCGGCTGATTTAACCTGGGAGAGAACGAATACATTAAATTTCGGAACAGATCTCGAATTTTTTAGAACTCGATTGAGTGTATCTGCTGACTATTTTATTCGAAATACGCTCGATATGTTGATCCCGGGCAAAACCTTGCCAGCGGTTTTTGGTTCGGCGTCGCCTCGGACAAACGCTGGAGACCTAAGAAATAAAGGCTGGGAGATTTCTGTGGCTTGGCGTGATCAATTTGACTTGGATGGAAAATCTTTTGGCTATAATATTGGGCTGGGATTGTCAGATTCTAAAGCGAAGATCACACGTTTTGACAATAAGGAAATGTTGCTAAGTAACTATTATGTCGGCCAGACTTTGGGCGAAATTTGGGGGTATAAGGCTGATGGTTTTTTTCAGTCCCAGACGGAAATCGACAATTGGAAAGTTAACCAGGATTATGTGGATAAACAACGGTTGGCAGCACCGGGAGACTGGTCCAAACTTCATCCTGGAGATTTGAAATTTGTTGACATTGGTGGAAAGGATGGCGTTCCGGATGGAAAGGTTGATGCTGGAGACAATACATTGATGAACCCTGGGGATCAAGTGATCATTGGGAACAACAGAGCCCGTTATACATTTGGTTTTAATTTGGGGGCAAATTGGCAAGGATTCGATATTTCGGCCTTCTTTCAGGGGATAGGTCGACAACATTGGTGGCCTGGAGCAAATGCAGATAAGTTTTGGGGACCATACTCAAGACCGTACTATTCGTTTGTGCCGAAGGATTTTGAACAGGATATTTGGACGCCAGAAAATACAGATGCCTATTATCCATTGTTAAGAGGCTATATTGCCTTGAATGATCGTGGATCTTTGAACGTCAAATCGGATCGTTACTTACAGGATTTGGCCTATATACGACTAAAAAATCTAACCGTAGGCTATACGGTTCCTCAGGCCTGGCTAAAGCGCGTGAAATTGGCCAATGCGCGGATTTATGTGTCTGGTGAAAATATTTGGACGGCGACTAAGCTCCGTTCCAAATATATTGATCCCGAACAGTCGGCTCAAGAGGTCAACGGAAGATCATATCCAATCTCTAAAACATTTTCATTTGGTCTAGATTTAACATTTTAATAGTATGAAAAAGATAGTATATATATATGCATTGTTGAGCTGTGGCATGATGGCTTGTAGCAAAGATTATTTGGAACGTTTGCCTGAATCGTCGGTTACTCCTGAGGCTTCCTTTAAAACAGAAAAGGATTTGGCGTTATTTACAAAGTCATTTTACGATGCCGCACTACCTTCGGCCGAAGGAGTTTATAACGAATCGGTCGATAATATCGTTAAGACAACATTGGATGATGAATTGACCGGAAAAAGACAGGTTCCGATAAGTGGCGGTGGATGGACTTGGGCAAATCTTCGTAATATCAATTACTTTTTGGCGAATTGCTTTAATACAGTTTCAGAAACGACTGCTGCGCCCTATGCTGCCGAGGCGCGCTTTTTTAGGGCATATTTTTATTTCGATAAACTGAAACGTTTTGGAGATGTGCCCTGGTATGACAAGGTCATTGATCAAAATGACGAAGAACAACTTAAGAAGGCGAGGGATCCGAGAACTTTGGTTGTATCAAACATTCTCGCTGATCTGGACTATGCGATTGCCAATCTACCGGCTACCAAAAGTGATGAAAAAGTGACCAAATGGACTGCATTGGCCTTAAAGTCCCGGGTCGCACTTTTTGAAGGAACATTTCGTAAATATCATACAGAATTTAATTTACCCGATGCAAACGGCCTGTTGGAGAAGGCGGCCGATGCAGCCAGCAAGCTTATGGAGGGAGCGCAATACAGCGTATACAATGCCGCGGGAACAGACTCTTATGGTGCATTGTTTTATAGTGTTAATAGTTTGCCACAAGAGGTTATTTTAGCGCGGAAATTCTCGGATGCTTTGCAAATCTGGCACAATGTAAATTATTATACGATTACAGCTTCCTACGGAAAACCCGGATTGGATAAAAATTTGGTGGATTCTTACCTGATGAAAGATGGAACGAGATTTACCGATAAATCAAATTACCAAACAATGACGTTTAAGGAGGAGGTCCTAAATCGCGATCCACGTCTAAGCCAGACGATTCGTACGCCGGGCTATAAGCGTATTGGAGGTGCCGCTGCTGTTGCTCCGAACTTTGGGAATTCAGTGACGGGATATCAATTGATCAAATTTGTGGGAGATGTAAAGTATGATAACTTCAATCGTTCTGAAAATGATATGCCGATTTTTAGGTATGCCGAGGTTTTATTAAATTATGCTGAAGCGAAAGCAGAGTTAGGCACATTGAGCCAGGCCGATTTGGACAAATCAATTAAGTTGTTGCGCGATCGTGTAGGCATGCCAAATCTAAATCTGCAGGCGGCTAAATCAAATCCAGATGCATTTTTAGCGAAAGACTATCCGAATGTAGTTGGTGATATGAAGGGGGTACTATTGGAAATAAGAAGAGAACGCCGTATTGAATTGGTGATGGAATCTTTCCGTTGGGATGATATCTTAAGATGGAAAAGCGGCCAGTTGGTCACGAGACAATTTAAAGGGATGTATTTTCCGGGTACAGGCAAGTTTGATTTAGATAATGATGGTAAAGATGACGTTTGGATTTATGAAGGTGACAAGCCGAGTGCCTCGGGAATTCAGCTATTGAAATTGGGCTCGGAAATCTTATTGGAAAATGGGAATAAAGGAAATGTGATTATTAATGCGCATATCAAAAAAGTTTTCGATGAAAAGAAAGATTATTTATATCCAATTCCTGTCCAAGAACGACAATTAAATCCTAACCTTACCCAAAATCCAAACTGGGGAGAATAATACACCTTAAAAAATGCGATCAGTGGTCGAGTGCTTCTCCCGCTGATCGTATTTTTAATATTACTATATATTTTTTTTTAACTAGCTGTATTTTAACTATATAGGTTGTGAAAAATGCGTTTAATTTATTTTTCGTACCTTTGTATCGTCAAAAGACAGAATGGCGTGAGTTTATTCCGCTATGGCTTTGTGCCTTTGGCACAGCCTAGGTTGTTCGTTATACTTGTTGAAGTATATTTTGGAGATGCTTTATAAATGGAGCATTTCGTCTTTAAAAGATTAGTTTCTTTTTCATCATTGCTCTTACCGAACCGAGAGTAAAGTATGTTAGTTAATAAGTTGATTGAACTGTACGAGTAAGATTTCGATCAAACGGACTCAACTGTAGGGATATTTTTTATTTGTAAGAAAATAGCGTAGGCGTATGGCCTTAGTGGATCACTTATGCCCTTTTGGTTTATTTATGTTTAAAAAAATTAAAGAATGGATAAAACAAGCAAGGTAAAAGTAAAAGTTGAAGACTTGGTACTTGTTTTCGGAAAGCAAAAGAAACAAGCTCTGCACTTACTGAACGAGGGTTTCTCGAAGAAGGATATTTTAGCGAAAACGGGCTGTACTATTGGGATTAACAAAGCTAATTTTGAAATCTTCGAGGGGGAATTTTTCGTTATAATGGGGCTTTCGGGAAGTGGGAAATCTACCCTGCTCCGTTGTCTGAATCGATTGAACGAACCGACATCAGGAAAGGTTTATATCAATGGTGAGGATATAACAGGGAAAAATAATAAAGATCTTCTTGAAGTCCGTCGAACAGAAATGAGTATGGTCTTTCAAAAGTTTGGTCTGTTGCCACATCATACCGTGTTGAGCAATGCTGCTTTCGGTTTAGAACTACGAGGGGAAGAACGGGACAAACGGGAATCTAAAGCGCAGCAAGCGCTTGATGTCGTCGGGCTCAGTGGATTTGAACAACAGCTACCTTCTCAGTTATCGGGTGGTATGCAACAGCGGGTTGGACTGGCTCGGGCACTTGCAAATGATCCTGAAGTACTACTGATGGATGAGGCATTTTCAGCTCTGGATCCCCTGATTAAAACAGAAATGCAAGATCAGTTACTGGAGTTGCAGGATAATCTACAAAAAACAATCGTATTTATTACCCATGATCTCGATGAAGCGATCAAATTGGGCGATCGTATTGCTATTATGAAAGATGGTGTCATCGAACAGATCGGTACTGCGGAAGATATCTTGACAAATCCAGCAAGTGAGTATGTTAAAGCCTTTGTTGAAAAAGTGGATCGCAAGTCGATCATTTCGGCAGGTTCACTGATGTTTGAGAAACCTACTGTTGTACGTTTCAAAAAAGATGGCCCTGAGGGGGCGCTGCGGAAAATGCGGGCGACAGGAATTGAAATTCTCCCTGTAGTCGATGCGCATGATACTTTCCTTGGTTTTGTTCATATGAGTGAAGTCATTCAATCGGCAAAGCGTAGGGAACCCACCGTAGAATCCATTATACATGCCAACGTTCCAACCGTATCAAAAGAGGTGACCGTTGAAGAAATGTTGCCCCTGATATCGGAGATCCGGTCGCCAATCGCTGTGGTGAACGAACATAATCGTTTATTGGGGATCGTAACACAGACGTCGTTGATTATTGAAGCGACAAAGTATAATGAAGAGGAAATTATTGAATTAAAAGAGAAAGCAAATAATCAGTAGAAATGAATAAAGTAATCGATATAGGACAATACATCACTGTAGCCGTCAATTGGCTGACAGATCATTTAGAGCCATTTTTTAACCTGATAAAAAATACAGGGAATGCATCCATTATTGGACTGGAATGGGTGTTAACAACGATACCTTTTTTTATTATCATCGCATTATTTACAGCATTAGCCTGGTGGAAATCTGGGAAAGGGGTCGCACTGACGACATTGTTGGGATTAACATTGATCTATCTGATGGGATTTTGGATTGCAACAATGGAGACTTTGGCGCTGGTATTGGTCGCTACCTTGACAGCCTTGGTTATATCAGTTCCTTTGGGTGTGTGGGCTGCAAAAAATAAGCTAGCGGCCAAGATCATTCGTCCCTTGCTTGACTTGATGCAGACAATGCCGGCCTTTGTCTATTTGATTCCGGCAGTGTTATTTTTTAGTATTGGTAAAGTCCCAGGAGCTTTTGCGACCATTATTTTTGCTATGCCACCTGCTGTACGTTTGACGACCCTAGGGATTGATGCGGTTCCAAAAGATATCGTGGAAGCTGCACGTTCATTTGGAGCAACCAATAGCCAGATCTTATTTAAAGTAGAATTGCCCTTGGCTACCAAAACAATTTTAGCAGGGATCAATCAAACCATATTACTGTCTTTATCGATGGTTGTTATTGCCGGAATGATTGCTGCCGGTGGTTTGGGAGAAAAAGTACTTGAAGGTATAAACAACTTGGATATTGGTCTTGGTTTTGAAAGCGGTTTGTCCGTTGTGATTCTCGCTATTATTTTGGATCGGATCACACAGGGCTTTGTAAAAAAGAAAGCATAGTATGAGGAAAATAAAAAGTATGGTATTGTGCCTGATGGTGTTATTACTTGGGGCATGCAGCAAGGGCCGGAATAAAAATATTATTCATATCGGCATGGTCGATGGCTGGGCAGAAGGAGTTGCAATGACAGAGGTCGCAAAAGTAATTATGGAAGAAAAGGGGTATCATGTCGTTATCCAACGAGCTACGCCTGATATGATCTTAGCCTCTATGAACAATGGCGATACAGATCTATATATGGATGTTTGGCTGCCATTGACCCATGGAAGTAAAGTGGCTAAATTTCCAAATATTGAAGAGCTCGGAACGAGTTATAGCCATGCGCGAAATGGACTTGTTGTGCCAGATTATGTAACAATTGATCGGATTGAAGAGTTGAGAAAACATGAACGAGAATTTGATAAAAGGATTATCGGTATAGAAAAGGGTGCTGGAATAACACGTGCTGTAGATCAAGTGATCAAAGAATATGAACTCGATTATAAACATGTGAATTCATCTACGGTTGCCATGATTACGGAATTGCAAAACGCGATTAAAGCAAAACGATGGATTGTGGTAGCTGGCTGGCAACCACATTGGATGTTTGCTAAAATGAAATTGAAGTTTTTGGAGGATCCTAAAAAGACATTGGGTGATGCCGAGCAAATCAAAATTTTTGCACGAGGAGACTTTCGCATGGAGCAACCGGAGCTTGCCCAATTTTTTTCCAAAGTCTACTTTGATGAATCGACAATGGCTGATTTGTTGTCACAAATGCAAGGAAGCCAAAACAAAACAGATACGGCAAAAGAATGGATCAAGAAACATAACGATCTCGTAAAGGGCTGGTTAGAGTAAACTGCGGCAATTCATAGTTATGGATGAACACAGCGCTTTTGCTTTTGCAAAATAGCGCAAGATTCTTTTCGTGTGGATTTTGGCAAAAATGGGATTTGTGTCTCTTGAGTCAAAACGTTATTTTTATGGTTTGGATCGTAGTTCCTTACTGCGAACTACACATCATGACGAATATGGAGGAGCAAAAAATTATTTTGGTTGAAGATGAGCAGGATGTTGCCGATTTGATCGTACAAGGCTTAGGCGAGGATGGTTATAGGGTTATTCATCTGGGGCGTTCGGAAGGTCTGGAACAGCTCTTGGCGAAGCAAGATGTCTCCCTTGTGTTACTGGACATTCTTTTGCCAGGAACTAATGGACTGGATATTTGTAAGCAGATCAGGCAGTGGGGCTATACAGATTTACCTGTTATGATGCTGACTGCACTTGGAACTCCAGAGAATGTGGTGCTCGGACTCGATAATGGTGCTGATGACTATCTTTCCAAACCCTTTAAGCTCATTGAATTGAAGGCTCGGATACGTTCATTGATCCGCAGACAACAGTCTATCGTACAGGCAACGCAACGTGAATTGCTACCTTCGAAAGACACATTTAGTTATGGTTTTCTGCGTATCGATGATTATAAAAAAATAGCCTATTGTGACGGGCAGGAACTCAATTTGACAAGTACCGAGTATCGTTTGCTTTTGTTGTTTATTCAGAGCCCCAAAAAGGTATTTGAGCGCACGGAGCTTTTGGACAAAATATGGGGTATAAATTTCGATATCGGATCAAATGTTGTCGATGTTTATGTGAATTATCTGAGAAAAAAGATTGAAAAAGTAACGAGCAAAAAAGCGATCCATACGGTTATTGGTATGGGATATGTTTTAAAAATAGAAGACTGAATATTTAAACATGCACAATTATAACCGAAAGCTTACTTATCTCATTGCAATTCTAGTCATTTATGTGAGTTGTTTTGTTGGCTTTATTTTTTATTCCATTACGAATTTTGCTTTTACAGATTTTTATAAGCGGCTGGACCTGCGGCGAAATATTGCTGCAGAGAAATTTCTGAATAGTAAATCTGCCTCCCAAACTGATCAGTGGAGCCTTGATTTTATTGAAAATCTCAATAATCAGCATGAATTTTTGGTGGAATTTGATAGCAATGGTGCTATTGTAAGAAGCCAGGGATTCCATCAAGAGCTTTGGGATAAAATCAATAAAAAGGGAAGCTCAAATTTCAAGTCGGGCAATCAATTCTATTCAACTAAATACTTTTCGCAAAATGGTCGAAAGTATATCGTGGGCGCTTCTGCTGAAAATTACTTTTATACACACCATTTGGCCTATCTTCGTAATCTCCTTATTATAAGTCTGATTTTGGGAATTCTCTTTATATTCGTTGTTTCGGTTTTTATGAAGCGCTCGTTTTTAAAGCCCATATTGACCATGATGAAAGAGGTGCAGGAGATTGGTTCTGAAAATCTCTATAAACGATTGGATGAGGATAAATATAAAGGGGAGCTTCATGGTCTGGCACTCACCTTTAATCGGATGTTGACGCGCTTGGAAACCTCTTTCGAAACACAAAAGAACTTTATCAGCAATGCATCACATGAACTGAATACGCCATTGACATCCATCATAGGACAGGCAGATCTTGCTTTATCAAAAGAACGCACAACGGAGGAGTACCAACGAACATTATTTAAGATCATTGAGTCGGCAGAGCATTTGGAAAAGAAAACAAAAGCACTTTTATTGCTGGCGCGTACAGGTTTTGTTAATAATGCGACTGCATTTAGCCCCGTTCGTATTGATCAGATTGTGATGGATGCCGAACTAACAGTTAAGGCCATCAATGACAAGTTTAAGATTATTACAGATTTCAGTCTATTACCAGATGATAGTATGCGACTTAAGGTGAATGGAAATGCAATTTTGCTACAGCTTGCGCTATCCAATATTATCAGCAATGCATGTAAGTATTCATCGGATAGAACAGCATACATTGCTTTGGGTGCATTGGACAATAAAGTCTTTATTCTAATAAAAGACAAAGGTATCGGAATACCTTCCCGTGAATTGGACCATATTTACGATCCCTATTTTAGAGCTTCCAATACGAGTGGGATAGATGGTTATGGTATAGGACTTCCCTTAGCCAGAAATATTATTAAGCTGCATGGTGGGACATTGAAAGTCAATTCTGTTGTGAGTGAAGGCACCACTGTAGAAATTGAACTACCCACTTACCTTCGATTCTAATGTAGTTTTAATTTAGATGGCATTTCTAATCTCATTTTAATACAGTTGCGAGCTTTCTAATGGAAAGCTAATTTTAGATTCATTCCGTTGCCATATGTGCGTTTTAACTTTGCTAAAAAAAAGCATGGCTAAAACAACGCGTATATTAATACCCAGTGATTTTACAGTCGACTCCCTTCATTTTGTGCGTCAAAGTATTGAAGAGTCAACGGCAGATTCTATCGATATTATCCTTGTGTATGGCAATAAAAGCAGTACTTCTGCGAGTGAATTACTCGGAATTGGATTGGAAGATCAACTGGAGACACTTCAATCGGATTCTTTTTTAAAAGGCTGCAGCGTAATCTATCAGCGCTATAAAAACCGTGGGCTCAGTATTTTTGCAGATATCTTGGGTACCGATAACAGTCATTATTTGCAGCATTATCTTAGGGGACAGTCTGTTGATGAGATCATAATACCGCGAGATTATACCTATAAAAAGAAAACACGCAATTTTTTTAATGTCGCTAATGCACTCCGTAAGGTTGAGGGCCAAATTTGTTCTACGATTATATTTAAAGAGCAATCAAGTATCGGAAACAGAGCAACCGGACTAGTTGAATGATCGCTCGGAGTTTTTTACTATTGTTTTAGCTGAAATTATCATTTCTAACTTATCTTCTATCTATTTTTATGGGGCATATACAAGGCGGACCATCCCCCTTACAGCGGTTGGCAAGCCTATTACATACTGAACGGAAAACGATCAATTATATATTTATTTATGCTATTGTGATCGGTATTTTTAGTTTGACTATTCCAATAGGGATAACAGCAATATTTAATTTTTTAAGCAATGGAGCGATGTATAGCTCTACCTATATCTTAATTGCTTTTGTGTTATTTGGCGTGATCGTAGGTGGAGTATTATTGATCGGACAATTGACCTTGGTCGAGTATTTGGAGCAGAAAATCTTTCTAAAATCAGCGATTGAATTTTCGTATCGACTGCCAAGAATTAAACCTAAAAAGTTACTTGGAAAAAACCTAGTGGAGTTGGTCAACCGATTTTTTGATGTCATCATTATTCAAAAGGGAATTATCAAACTTTTGATCGATATCATCGCCGCGGTCGTGACAATTTTCTTCAGCGTGGTTTTATTATCTTTTTATCATCCCGCATTTTTGGCCTTTGGCCTTATTGTCATTTTTTCTGTCATTACGATACTTGTTTTATATTATAAAAGAGGCTTGAAAACAAGTATTGAAGAGTCTGAATACAAATATGAGACGGTAGCCTATTTGGAAGCTGTTGCCGGACAAATCGACCATTATCGTGGAGATGAGATGAAAATGAACGAAGTGACGAGAACAACAGATTCCATTGTCAGTAAATATTTATCGGCGCGAAACGATCATTTTAAAGTTTTAAAGCGTTTTTTTCTAGGGTCTGTCCTGCTTCGGACCCTGTTGTTTGGAGCGATGCTCTTGCTTGGATCCTATTTTGTTGTCGAGCGGCAAATGACTTTTGGTCAATTTGTAGCTGCTGAAGTTGTGATCGTTCAAATTGGTTATGCCATTGAAAAACTGATGACTAACTTAAATACGATTTTTGATATGCTTACGGGAGTTGTCAAACTGGCTGCTGTAACCGATCTTGCGTTGGAGGAGGACGCTGCGGTTTATGTTGATTAATAAGGATCATTCGAATCGGACAACGCTCTCTTGGAGAGATCTTTCTCATGATGCTGTTGATAGCTTATTGAAAGAGCGGGGATCCTTAGTTTTGGGGCGGATCCTTGTGTTATCTGGGATTGTTTTTGTACTGGCACTTTTTCTCCCCTGGCGGCAAACAATTCTTGGAGTAGGAACGGTTACCGCTTTACGTCCACAAGATAGACCGCAGACTATCCAAAATCAGATTGGTGGCCGCATCGAGTATTGGGCAGTTACCGAAGGGCAGGAAGTGAAGAAAGGTGACACAATTTTGGTCCTTTCGGAGACTGCACAATCCTATTTTGATCCCATGCTACCTGTAAGATTAGAAGAACAATTGCATGCCAAAAGGAGTGGAGAAGATGCCGCTAATCAAAAGATGCAAGCTACCCAAGCACAGATTGAAGCATTGAAAAATGGGCTGGATTTTCAGCTTGCATCAGCTAAAAATAAGGTGGTTCAAGCACAAAATGTGGTAAAAATAGATAGTGCAGAACTTGTCGCTGTCATGAGCTTTTTTGAGACCAGTGAAAAGCGGCTTAAACGGTACGAAGAAGGGTATCGTGATGGCTTATTTTCGTTAACGGATATTGAGACAAGACGCTTAAATCTACAAAATGATCGAGCTAAAGTAGTAAGTGCAGATAACAAATTATCAAATTCAAGACAATCACTAACAAATGCGAGCATCGAATTAAACAACATCCGTGCAAAGTATAATGAGTCATTAGCGAAAGCGCAGTCTGATTTAAGTTCCGCTTTTTCTTCCAAGGCCTCAGTACAGGGCGATATCGCTAAACTGAGAAATGAGATCTCCAATATCGATGTCCGACGAGGATTATATGTCGTGAGGGCTCCACAAGATGGTTTTATTGTTAAAACCTTTAAAGCTGGAATCGGTGAAAATATGAAGGAAGGGGAGTCCGTTGCGACATTGCAACCTAAAAAACCACTGCTGGCCGTAGAGCTTTATGTAAATGCAATGGATGTACCATTGATAGCGCCGGAGAGTGATGTAAGGCTGCAATTTGATGGCTGGCCATCAATCCAATTTTCCGGATGGCCTTCTGTCGCGGTGGGTACCTTTGCCGGAAAAGTTTCAGTCATCGATAAAGTGAGCAGTACGAATGGTCGATTTAGGATTTTAATACGCGCGACCGATCCGGTTCCTGAGGGTGACGAGCCTTGGCCAATCCAGTTAAACCAAGGTTCAGGTGCTTATGGAAGGGTTATTTTAAACAAAGTTCCTTTGTGGTATGAGATATGGCGACAGTTGAATGGTTTTCCCCCGAGTTTGGAACGAGAACCAAAAGAAAGTGAGAAAAAGTAATTGTTATATGAATAAATTGAATTTTATTTTTATTGTGTTCTGCTTTTTTTTCTATTCTCATCTTTTGGCTCAGGAAAAGGAATATGGAGCACCGAAGACTTTTACAGTTGATGACATGGAAGAGCTTTTAATGGCTAATCATCCCATTGTTAAACAAGTAAATCTACTGAGTGAAACTGCAAAAGCCCAAGTAACACAAGCGTTAGGGAAGTTTGATCCAACACTAAATTCGAGCTTTAAAAATAAGCATTTCGGTCATACGGATTATTACAATGAGTGGAATAGCGAGTTGAAAATCCCACTTTGGTTAGCAGGAGCAGATCTGAAAATAGCTTATGATCGAAATGTAGGTGAATATACAAACCCACAATCCCGAACGAATAATGCGGGGCTCTCTGCAATCGGTTTAAGTATTCCTTTGGGGCAAGGTTTAATCGTCGATAGCCGAAGGAATACGTTACAGCAGGCAAAGGCGATGATCAGCTATCTGGAAGGCGAAAAGATCAAGCAAATTAATGCCATTTGGTTTCAGGCACTTTCAGATTATTGGAACTGGTATTTTGCTTACCAGCAATACCAACTTTTATTAGAGGGCGTTAAATTAGCGGATCAGCGGTTTAGCGCAATCAGTGAGCAGACTATGCTGGGGGACAAACCTGCAATCGATTCTATCGAAGCTTCGGTCGTCGTAAAAGAACGACGGATAGAACTTTCAAAGTATGAAGTAGAACTTAAAAATGCGAAAATTGTATTGTCCAATCATTTGTGGAATGATCAACAATTTCCGGTTGAACTTCCCGATCACGCCATACCACATAAGCTCGAAGACCAAGTTATTTTGCCGGATAATCGTGTGATCGAGGCACTACTGGATTCGGCAAAAATTGCTCATCCCGAAATGATCAAGTTGGCTAGTAAAAATCAGCAACTGCTATTTGAAGAACGTTATCGAAAAGAAATGCTTAAACCTAAATTGAATGTGTCGGGTACGCTCATTTCTAGCCGTCGCGGTTTAAATGATTTTGTACCACCGCAGTATGATTTTAATTGGCAGAACTATAAGCTAGGTTTTGAATTTGCATTTCCACTTTTTATTCGCGCCGAACGTGGGAAGCTCAAAGAGGTACGGATTAAGCAAGATCAACTACGATTTGAGCAGGTAGCGACTGAAAGAAATATTTACAATGACGTCGTTAAAAAGTACAATGATTTAAATGCTTACAGTAAACAGATTGAACTTCAATCGATCAATATAAGTAACCAGGAATTGCTCCTTAAGGGTGAATTAAATAAGTTTGAGCTGGGTGAATCAACCTTGTTTGTTGTCAATAGCAGGGAAAACAAGCTGATTGAAATGCGTATCAAGCAAGAGAAGCTTTTTACGGACTATCGGAAGGCACTGGCAGAGTTATACTACAAGGCCGGAACTAAATTTTAATCCCATTTTAATCTACATTTTATTTTTAATCTCATTTTAATACAAGTCCTAAAATTCTAATAGAAAGTTAATTTCAGATTCATTCGGTTGCCATGATGACCTGTTAATTTTGTATAAAAATAATTGGATATGGCAAAGGCAACGCGTGTATTGATTCCAAGTGATTTTACGATTGATTCGCTCTTTTTTGTGATTCATAGTATAGAACAATCGTCAGCTGAAGAGCTAGACATTATTTTGGTCTATGGCAATAAGAGCAGTACTTCGATTAGTGAGTTATTAGGGATTACACTGGAAGATCAGCTTAATAAGCTGCAATCAGAAGATTTTTTGAAAGCCTGCCAGATGATCTGTCATCGTTATGAAAATCGTAAGCTAAATATCTATACAGATATTATCGGCTCTGACAATCTCAATTATTTACAACATTATTTGCGCGGAGCTCGGATTGATGAAGTCAAGGTTCCCACAGATTATGAATTTGAAAAAAGAACAAGGCATTTTTTTGACGTCGGACGGGCTTTGCTTCACTTGAGTAAAAGTAAGCAGAAGAATGTCTCGATCGTAGAAAAACCCGGGACAAACAAAACCGGCAGAAATGTCTTGGCGGATTTATTTTTTAACAAGAAATGGGATGTTAATTATTAAGAGAAAAATATTGGCACAATTCAACTTTGTCTTGTTGTCCTTTTTGCTTTTAGGGGCTAGTTCAATGGTTATGTTTTATGAAAACCCTGAGCGGCTTTTAGAAGGGGAGTGGGAAGAGCAGGGTTGGTACTTTGAGAAAGTGGAGAAGTCTCCAACATTCAAAAAACAGGCGGTTATCCATGAAGGAATAAAAGATGCTGCAATCGCGCACCTTCCACCCCTGCAGGATGGATTATGGCATTTTGAAAAAATGGGTGATAAAAATTTTATTGCCCATCATGAGGACAAACAATACAATTGGTTTTTGAAGGGACGAGGCCATATTCTTGAGCTTCGTAAGAATGACGAGCTAATAGAGAGTTTCGTTATCCAAAAGTTGAATAAAAACCAGTTGGTGCTGCATCTTAATTTGGATATGCAGACGAAAGGAATTGCACGTATCGTGCTGAAAAAAGGAGGAAAGGAAAAGTATGCTGAGAAAATATAGTAACCATAGGACGATTCAAGATAACATTAGGCTGGGGGGAATTACCGCGTTTTCTGCAGGAATGGTCAATGTCGCATCTGTCATTGTCTTTTTCTCGTTTACCTCGAATGTAACGGGTTATTATGCTGTTTTTGCACAGGAGATAGCGAAAGGGAATTGGTACCAAGGTGCTGTGGTGCTTTTTTGGATTTTACTTTTTCTAGTAGGGAGTATGCTTTCTAATCTGATCATCATTCATGGTAAAGGACGTTTTAGCTCCTATTTGACACATTCCATTCCCTTGGTATTGGAAATATTGAGTATATTATTTGTTGGGATATATCTTGATGTATTTTATGAGGATTCTTTGAAAGAAACTGAGATACTTGTCGGTGCATTGCTCTTTGCGATGGGGCTACAAAACGGTTTGACTGCGAGCATATCGAATTCTGTTGTGAAAACAACACATTTGACCGGGCTAACGACAGATTTGGCCATATTGATTTCGATGTTCACCAAGGAGTCTAACCGGAGCAATAAGGCATTGGTCGACAAATTCCATTTGCTATTGAGCATCGTGAGCGCGTATGTCGTTGGCGGACTTGTGAGCGGTATTTCATTCACTTACCTATCAAATAAAACATTTTACGTGGTTTGTTTTGTTCTTTTAGTCATCGGTTTATACGATCACTACAAATTGTATCTGTTGAAAAAGCAATTTGTGAATCGTCATCGTGAGAGGGTGGCGACTTAAATTGGAGGGACTATATAATTTTATCCAGTTGGTATGGGAAATCTTCGTTCATGAGCTGTTTATAATTGAGGCAGAATTGTTGAAATTTTATACGGGCATCCTCTTGCTGATGTAAAGCAAACATCGCTCTTACTTGAGAGAATATAGCCTGTTCATTTAAGGGATCCAATAACAATATGGCATGTGCTAACGCAATGCTTTTTTTATGTTGATGTTCGAGATCCGCTTGCTGAAGTTTCGCCAGAAAAATAGGAAGCAAATTTTGTTCAACTTCAGTTTTTAGGGTATCAAATACAGGGTGATCCAATCCCTGCAAGAACTTTCCCCGCTGGATGACTTGAGTTAATTTGCTTTCATTGATGTACGAAGGATCAGCCATTAACTGGATACATGCTACATAATCACAATAGAATTCTTCCGTTGTTTCAATAATAAATCGGCCCTTCTTATGCACAAGTTTTATTCCTGTAAATTCGTTTAGTACTTTTCTTAAATGGTTGATCGTCACTCCTCGTGAGTTCTTGACCTTATCTTCTGATTTGTCAGGCCACATCATCTGGCTGAAATATGGAGAACTTATACCCGATCGGTGGGATAGAATGAGACAAAATGCCTGCTTAAGCTTTGTGCTAAATAAATAGGAGACATCCCGTTTGTTTCGGTCAAACGCACGAAACTCACCGAATAGAAAAATTGCATTCGGACGAACAAAATCGTCTTTTTTTGGCAATTCAGCGGTTACTGCTATTGGATTAATGATAAGGGCGGTTTCTTCTAATAGATTAGTTAATTGTCTTTTTCCTTTTCTATGCCTCCAAATAAAGTAAGTACTCAATCCAACTATCCCGAATATCATCAAGAATAGGAATGCCTTGCGGTGAGAGCCATATCTAGGAAAGCTGTTTAGCTCTTCCAAAGTTATAGGAGTCATGTTTAATGAATAAACCTTTAATGTCGATTGGATATCATCCTTTGATTCCTGAACCAACACTAGGAGTCTGCCTAACTGCTTATCCATATAAAGTTGGGCATGCGTACTTATTTTATCCGAGTAGATCGGGACGGAGTCGCCTACTATGGCAAAACTTCCGTCTTGAATCGAAAAGCGATAAAGTTGAATATTGGATTTTGTTAGATACTCTGGGTAGCATAGAGCATAAAAGTGCGCCTCATCTGGAAAGACCAAACCTCGGGCTGGCACGATATGCTTGTCTTTCCACATGATGTCCCATTTTTTAATGATTTTCTTACTGTTCAAATTAATCTGATAAAAATCATACAGATATTTTCGCCCAACAATATGTTCTCCCGATTCATTGCCCATACCTCCGAATATATAGGCGGTATGATCTTCGGTACCTTTTCCAGCGGTAAGAAAATAACGCGGGAAGATTTTATCACCTGACCATCCCTCTACGGTTTGCCATTTGTTGGAGTCGACATCGTAACGTCTAAATTCATCACTGTATGTCATATTGCCATAGCCCCCGAAAATATAGAACTGCCGACTTCTTTCGTCATAAAAAGAGCCATGATGATTTAGCTCCTTCTTGATCAGGTCGTAACTCTCGACTTTCCATTCGAAATTTTTTAGATCAAGACTGGCAACTGTAGGACCTAAATAAGATTGCGTATAAAAAAGTTCATAAACATAGAGTTTATTTGTCGTAGAGTCGATGAAATTATTTCCTAAAACCAGTTTAACAGGACAGGGGTTTTGAAACGCAACCTTATTCGTTTGATTGGTTTTTACATTGTATATGGTTATGGAATCCTGATTAAAATAATAAATCTCTTTCGTTCGCTGATTGTAACATGAGCCAGCTTGTGACGGTGAACTGTTCGAAAAAATATTTTTCCATTTGTAAGAATCTAGAATCAGCCATGTTGGATTGGAAACACTCCCGTAAGCATTGCCGTCTTCATCGTGGACAATATGTCCCGCATTCTCCTTTAGCGGAAAGAAGTACTGATGCGTTGCATTTCCAATACGTACATTTTTGATCGACATCATGGGTACATCAATCAGATAATCACTTTTTCCAAAAATAATCCGGGGACTGTATACTCGCGGTAGCTTGACCTTTGGCGATTCAAAGGCCTGATCCTGAATCTCGAGCTTAAAGACTTGCCCTTCAAGATCAAAGGTCAACTGAATGTTTATCCATTCCTCCTTAAATAATCGTTGTTGATTTATTTTCGCGATGATCAGACTAGTTTTACCTTCTTCATTCAGGCGGAATATACAGTTTTCTCCCTCTTCATCATAAAACAGATTATAAATTGTGTTGTTGTCTTTATTCTTGACACGGAAAATATTACCTAATGAGTTTGATGCGTAAATGGATAATTGAAATGCTAAGGTAAACTGCTTCTCGAATGAAATCTCCTTTTTATTAAATAATTCATAGGAGGTTCGTTTATCTATAGGTTCATGGCCGGCGCTAAACCTGAGCCCCTGAGATAGGGATAGTATCGGAATTAAAAGCAAAAAAACAATATATAGTATACAGCGTGGCATAGCACAATCAAAAACTTAAACCAATTAGTCGTCGACAATGAGCTGCTTGATATTACATGTTGTCCCTTGTCGGCTTTTAATGAAATCGTAACGGTTAGGATATCCCTTATCAATATCTAACAGCGTTAAAAGTATGCAAAAAAATGCGGCCAATAAAATAAAAGCTATGTTACAATCAACAAGTGGTATTTGTATCATTAATGATAATATAAAAACAAATAGCGGTTAGGGTTATCGTTTTATTTTTGCGTTTTAACCCAAATTTAACCCAAAAAATAATCATTCAATACTACCTTGCGTTCGAATTCCTACAGGTATTTCCGGTAGTAACTCGAACTAATTATAAATCGAAAATCTTACTTATGAAAGTCTTTAAAAAGCTGCAATTTTTGATTGTTGCTTCCGTATCAATGATGATTGTTCCGTATGGATATGCGGAGGCGCAAACATCTTTTTCCGTTGCCGATATCAAAAACAGTCACACTGTTCAAGAGCAAAACTTGCTCCGTGCGATGGAACTTTTTGACCGATCAATGGAAGTTTATTTCTCGTCCGATCGACAAGCTATGTATCGTTTTTATAACCCGGATACAAAGGTGCGCTCCCAAGAAAAAGCAAGTGTATGGATGTATTCCGCTTCGATAGAAGCTGTCAATGCCATCTTAGGTGGGCTCAAATCGCAAAAAGAAAAGGGGAACCATCGTTTATTTGATCACAACTATAAACGCTATGTTAACCTTTTGGCCGAGCTCCATGGTAATGCAGCTTATTATTTAGGTTCCTTCAACCTTATTTCCTTCACACAAACAAAAGACTGGACAGTGTACGCTGTGGATCGTGTCGGAGAAAAAGGCAAAGCCAATGTAACAGGCGTACTCAATGTTTATGACGATCAGATGTGGATGATACGGGAGTTGATAGAGGGATACCGTCTGACTGGTAAAGATACTTATCTAAAGGAAGCTGAGTATCTGACTGCTTATGTCCTGGATGGATGGGACTGCACGCGCGATAATCGGGGGCATGAAAATGGTGGAATACCTTGGGGACCGGGCTATGTCACAAAACACGCCTGTAGCAATGCACCAATGGTTAGCCCGCTGGTTTGGTTACACGAAATTTATAAAACCAAGAAGGACCTGATAACATATCGATATATTGATATAGAAGACAAACAATCCCGCCGTTCGAAAACGATTCGGAAGAGCGAGTATTATTTGGATTTTGCTAAAAGGATTTATGCTTGGCAAAAGGATCATCTATTGAACGATAAAGGTGTATATGATGATATGCTGGGCGAATGTTATCCAGATTGCAGTGTTGCCTACGAAATTGTGGATGGCATAAAGTACCGAAAAAATACCCAATTGAGGAAAGCCGTTGGGACCTCTTTTTCTTATAACAGCGGTACAATGATTTCTGGAGCTGCCGATCTGTATAGGGCGACTCAATCAAAAATCTATTTGGAAGACGGAGAGCAGTTGACCGATGCGAGTTTCCAATATTTTGCTACACCGGGTTCGCAGGTTCCTGCACACTATACTTATGCGTCGGATGGGTTTAACAACTGGTTTAATGGAGTATTGCTTCGAGGATTTCTTCAGATTTCTCCAGTTTTCAAAAAAGCTGGAAGCTATAAGAAATCCTTTCAACAGAATTTAGACTATGGATATACACACTTTTTGCGTTCAGGCTTATTACCGCAAGATCTTCTCGGGGGGTGGCATGCAGACACAGGTAAAAACAACCTAGAGGGGATGTTCATGTTTGCCTATGCGGCACAGTACGCAATGCTGGCTCATGATCATGGGGGGAAATAACCGGAAGAGATGGAAGATCAACAGAAGCAAGATTTATTTGAGAAACAATAACAATAAAAACCGAGCATACACGCTCATGAAATACTTCAAGAGCACAATCACTATTTAAAACCAATTTATTAAGATGAAAAAGGATATAGGGAAATCGAGGCGGCGACTCAGCACACTGCTTGTGCTGATGGCGCTGGGTATTCCGTCCATCGGATGGGCCCAACAACGGAATGTCAGGGGAAAAGTATTGGATAGTAACAATAAGCCGATTGCTGGAGTGACGATATCGGTTCAGAACGCAGATAGTCGTATAGAGACAACGACCAACGCGGACGGAAGCTATTCTATTAATGTTCCTGAAGGTAAAAAACTATTATTTAAATCCCTCGGCTTCAGTGCAAAGGAGGAGGTTACTGATGGGAAGTCCACGATTAATGTCGTATTGCAAAGCGATGACATGCAGCTGGAAACAGTTGTCGTAGTCGGTTATGGTACGCAGCGTAAACAATCACTAACCGGTGCCATTGCATCTGTGAAGGGGACAGAAATGAGGCAGACGAAGAACGAAAATCCACAGAATATGCTAACTGGTCGGGTGGCCGGTGTACGCGTTTGGCAGAAAAGTGCAGAGCCAGGAGCGTATAGTGCTAATTTTGATATACGTGGTATGGGAGCTCCCTTAGTCGTAATTGACGGGGTACCCCGTACAAGTGAAGACTTTCAGCGTCTCAATCCAAGTGATATCGAAGACGTTTCGGTACTAAAGGATGCATCGGCGGCTATTTATGGAGTGAGATCGGCAAATGGTGTTGTACTTGTAACGACAAAAAAGGGAAAAGAAGGGAAGACGATCGTCAATTATAATGGATCTTATACTTTTCAAAGGCCTTCGGGACTGCCTGTATTGGCTGATGCAATCAGTGCCATGACGGTCTACAATGAGAAATCAATGAACAATATCAATGGTGGTAGTCCCATATATACCGAAAAGGATTTTGAAGATTTTAGAAATGGTACACGACGTTCGTCCGATTGGACGGGTCTGATTTTTTCAAAATATGCGCCGCAGACTCAACACGATGTTAGCTTTTCTGGTGGAAGTAATAAAGTTCAATATTATATTGGGGGTGGTTATTCCTACCAGCAAGGCTTTTTTAAATCAGGCGATCTCAATTATAATAAATACAACTTGCGGTCTACTATTTCTGCAGAATTGGCCAGGGGATTGAAACTTGACTTAAATATCAGCGGCATGGCCGATCAGCAAAATAATCCTTACAACAGTGCTGTTGATATCATTCGGAATTATTGGCGTCAGGGTGTCTTGTTTCCTGCATACGCAGATCCCGAAAATACCATGTTAAATTATGAGGGACTAGATTTAGAACAAAATACAGTCGCGATGATGGATGCATCTATTTCCGGCTATCGCAAATTTAAAAAGAAAACCTTTCAATCTTCCGCCGCGTTGAATTATGATCTGAGTAATTTATCTCCTTTTCTTCAAGGATTTTCGGCGAAAGCATTGATTAGTTACGATTACCGTGCAGATAACAATTCCCTATTCAGAAAGGAATATTATCAGTATGCGTTGAATAAAACAACGGGTAAATATGATCAGAAACTCTATAACTTGAGTAGTCCAAATCAAATGAAGCGGGAGTTTTATGATAAGCAACAGGTATTGGGACAATTTATTTTGAATTATGATCGAACTTTTGGGGATCAACATAAGCTAGCTGCACTTGTCGGCTGGGAATCACAAAAAAACGATGGCGATAACTTCTATGGATTGAAAAATCTTGCTTTTGGTTCAGATCAATTGCTCGCTGGCGTAGAAGATGGACAAATGACTTCCATGTATGGTGGGATAGGTGATTATTATAATGAAGCGAAGTCTGCGCTATTTGGACGTGTTAACTATGATTTTGCTGGACGTTATATTGCCGAATTCCAGTTTCGCTATGATGGATCTTCCCGTTTTGCAAAAGGGCATCAATGGGGTTTTTTCCCTTCCGCTTCTGTAGGCTGGCGTATCTCTGAAGAGCCGTTTTTCAAATCGATTGACGCTCTCTCTTTTGTTAATCAGCTGAAATTACGAGGCAGTTATGGTGTGCTGGGCGATGATTTGTCAGACTCATGGGATTTTGGTTGGGTACCAGGTTATGTTTATCCTGCAACCAGCGGAAACGCTGAAAATGGATACAACAATCAATATGCACCAGGCTATATGTTCGGTGATAAATACATTACGGGTGTAAGTCGAAAGGCTATCGCCAACGAGTTAATTACTTGGTATAAAGCGAAAACCTTTAATGTAGGTTTAGATTTTGAAGGCTGGAACGGATTGTTCGGTTTTACCTTGGATTATTTTGAACGTACGCGATCAGGATTATTTCAACGGCGTACAAGTGAATTCCCTACAGTAATTGGGGCCATAGCCCCGATGGAAAATGCCAATAGTGATCGTCATATGGGATTAGAATTGGAATTGAAACATCGTAATAAAATCAACGATTTCTCCTATAATATTCGCGCGATTGCCACGGTGACTAGAAATAAATATCTCACAGTTGTTCAAAATGGCCCATACAAAAACTCGTACGACCGTTGGCGTAATGACAACTTCAACGACCGGTATCAAGGGATACAATTTGGCTATGAATCGGCAGGACGCTTTGAAAATTGGGCCGATATCTGGAGTTATCCAATTTACAAGGAACGTGATGTATTGCCTGGAGATTATAAATACCTAGATTGGAACGGGGATGGTGAAATCAACGATCAGGATGAACATCCATTTGCCTTTGACCAGACGCCATGGGTAAATTATAGTTTGAACCTCGAAACCGCGTATAAAAATTTCGATATGAACCTCTTGTTTCAAGGCTCAGCATTGGGGTCAATGGAATATAAGGAACCTCTTTATGCAATATGGGGCACAAATGGTGGCGGAACGCTTGAACAATATCTTGACCGTTGGCACCCTGTTAATCCATTGGCAGATCCTTATGATCCCACAACTGAATGGGTTCAAGGCTATTATGGTTTCACCGGACGATATCCAAAATCCAATTCTGAATTTAATCGGGTGAGTACAGCTTATTTACGTCTCAAAAGCATTGAATTGGGCTACACCTTTTCGAATTTAAAACAATCCTCATCGATGCGATTACGTGTTTATGCAAATGCTTACAATTTATTTACAATCACGGGCGTGCGATATGTGGATCCCGAACATCCAGACGATAATTTAGGTCGGATGTATCCATTGAATAAAACCTATTCATTAGGCTTATCGCTTACTTTTTAGCACGCAAAAAACTGTTCCGATGAAACCATAATGATTCATTCAATCTTATTGGGGAATGAATAAATCGGATAGGTTCATCACAATTGAAAAGCAAATTTATACAGATGAAAAAATTACTTGTTATATTATCGTTAGCTGGCTCCATCGGATTTATAGGTTGTGCCGATCTGGATATCACGCCCAAAAATATTGTCACAGACCAAGATCTATTAAATACCCCAGCCGGTATGGATATCTATATGGCTCGGATGTACAGCCTAATGCCATTTGAAGATTTTAAATATATGGCACAATGGGGGATAGAGTTCAATGGTTGGCTGGCTGCCATTGGCATTGAAGGAACGGGGGAAGCTGTGACTAGAGATGGGATCAGTACTTCGTTTACTGGCGAGCGGACAGCTTATTGGGAAAGAGCGTTCGAATTACTTCGGGATGCCAATCATCTCATTGAAACTTTACCCAATTACAAGGATAAATTTTCTGAAGAACTTTATAATCATTACTTAGGTGAGGGATACTATGTTCGGGCAACCGTATTTTACGCCATGGCACGACGCTTCGGGGGAATTCCTTTGGTGACGAAAGAACTGCAATATCCGAACACATTGGATAAACTGGAAATACCTCGTTCCAGTGAGGAAGATACGTGGAACCAAATTCTTAAAGACTACGATGAGGCCATTAAATTACTGATGACGAAGAGCCCGAAAACAGGTTATTCCAACAAGTTTGTAGCACTGTCTTTTAAGTCCGAAGCCATGCTTTATGCTGGAAGTGTGGCCAAATATAATGAAACTGTTTCTGGTCGCTTGACTGGTCTTGGAAGGAAAACTGGTGTACGTGTGATCGGTTTCGATGTCACCACAGCAAGGGCTGCATCACAAAAGTACTTTGGAGAAGCTTACGCCGCAGCTCGACAGGTAATAGCAGCTGGGGGCTATTCGCTGTATAAAAAGAAATGGGCAGCGAACGATAAAGAAGCTCAGTATCAAAATATGGTGGATATGTTTAGTGACCTCAGTAGCCCGGAAAATATTTACGTCAAACAATATACTTATCCGACATTGACACATAGTTTTGATGCGTTTAGTTCGCCCTTCACTTTTCGATCGCCACTTTCTGCGGGTACTTGTCCAACGGTAGATTTTATGGAACTGTTTGATGGATTTGACAAATACGCCGACGGGACAGTTAAAGTGACTACCGGACAAAGCAGCAAGGACGGGGAGTATAGACTTTACGACAAACCGATGGACTTCTTTAAAAATGCGGAACCCCGCTTGCGTGCTTATGTTATCTTTCCTGATGATATCTTCAAGGATCGAAAAATGGAAATACGGGCAGGCATATACACCGGTTCAGCACCCATAAAACCATTGTTCACGGATTATTCTTATGCAAACGCGGATACACGTTACCAACAGCTGGGTGCTTACACAGGCTCACCGAAGACGCTGTACCTGAGTCCAAGAGATGGTAGTGGTCAGCAAACTGTTGATTATAATGGACAAAAAATGAATGCTGCCGGAAACGAAGGGCCATTCTTCGATAATGGTGAAGCGACATTAACTGGTTTTTATGTACGTAAATGGCTGAATACAAATCCTGCAAAAGAAGTGGGGGAAGGGAAGTCTGATCAGCCCTTTATTTTAATGCGTTACGCTGAAGTTTTATTAAATGCAGCTGAAGCAGCTGTCGAACTCAAAATGCTAGGTGCTAATCCTGCTGATGGAAGCGACCCTTTACAGATAGCAACCAGTGCTGTCAATGAGATTCGCTCGCGGGCGGGAGCAGATTTGCTAACAGGTGCGATCTCCGGAGATAATACCGGAAGAGATATTGTCCGAAAAGAGCGTCGCAAGGAACTTGCGTTTGAACATAAAGCAAAATGGGATTTGCGTCGATGGCGTGTGCTGCATTTTGAAGGCCGGGATGGATTTTGGGGAATACAAAAGGATAAAAATCTATATAGCAACAATGAAAATTTTAGGTTCAGGGGTTTATATCCATTTTTTTCCACCTCAACGGGTAAATACTTCTTTGATGCACGATTTCAATGGGTAAGTACCAAAACATTCCGGTATACACCTATAGACTATTATTTTGAAATTCCCGGAGGAGAGGTAGCGAAAAGTCCAGTGATTGACCAGCAACCTAACCGATAAACAAGTATGCTGTGCTGAGCGCTTCGAGGCGCCAGGCACAGGTCACTTGCAAGGCCTGAAATTCTAATAACAAAGTGAATTACTGATGGAGCAGCGTTCCGGAAAATAGCAAGCAAATAAATTCGGAACATTCAAACCATCATTAAACGTAAAGAGATGAAAAATAGTGTTTTCGGCGCGATAGGCGTCATATGTATGCTAAGTTCGTGCAGCCTTTTTGAGGCAGATAATTATGAAGCCCCTTCGGTGGCATTAAAAGGTATTGTGGTCGACGCATCGACCGGCGAACCCATATTGACCGATCAGGGAAGTGAGGGTATCCGCGTTCGATTGACAGAGCTCAGTTGGGGTGACAATGTGGAGCACAATCCTGATTTTTATTGCATGCCTGATGGAACGTTTCAAAACACGAAATTGCTTAAAGGTAATTACAATATCACTGTTGATGGACCTTTTATTCCATTGGTGCGTACCGATGGCGATGGGAAGGTGCTATCAGATGACAGCAAAAACATGGAGCTGAATGGCTCGCATGAAATCAAGATGGAGGTACATCCTTTTCTCAAAGTCGAATGGGTAGGAAATCCGGTTGTGGAAAACGGAAAGGTAAAAGCCAAGGTAAAAGTTACCCGCGCTATAACCGAACAGTTTTTTCGGGATAAAATTGAACCTCTAGGAAATTATAATGTGGATTTTTTAAATGTGACAGATATACAATTCTTTGTCAGCTATTCCTCCACGGTAGGGTATAGAGCGCGGGACGAACGTTGGTCTAGCAAGATCGAGTATGGGGGCAACAGTTTTAACGCAAAATTAGGGCAGGTTATTGATCTCGAATCTGTGGGAGAAATCCCAAAAGGGCGGACGGTTTTCATTCGGGCAGCCTCGCGAATTAATTACGATACGCCCCGCGGGACGGGAACGCGCAGATGGAATTATAACGAAGCCAAAAGGGTCGATATTCAATAAGCACATCTTTCCATGTTGAGCGAGCCTGTTAAAATCATAGGCTCACTCTTCATTTGCTGGATCTAATGGATTAAACCTGTTGAATAGTAGGGGGAATATAGGCGTAAACCTTACGTAATAGAAATAGACAATAAATTATGATAAAAACGAACATACTCTCGTTAATGATGTTGGCGGCGCTGACGACAGTCGCCCAAAAGAAAGATCCCGTAAAGACGACATTTCAAAGCGCCAGAGAGTGGCGTCCAACAATTGATAACCGGGCGGATGCGGTAATGGTCTATGGAACAGGAGGGAATCCTTCCGACAAATCCCGAAAGGTACCCTTTGAAGAACGTGTAAAATCTTGGCGTGATAAGGGATATATTGCTCATTTTATGACTGGGATTGCTTGGGGCGAGTACCAAGATTACTTTACAGGGAAATGGGATGGGAAGATGCACCTGGATGAGGGACAGGTCGATGTCAAAGGCGATACGATCTGGCATGGTCATATGGTCCCGTATATCGTTCCCACTGAAAATTATTTAAAGTATATTAAGGAGATGCATGTCAAAAGGGTCATTGATGCTGGCATCGATGCCATATTTATGGAAGAGCCCGAATTTTGGGCACGTGCCGGATACAGCGAATCGTTTAAAAGTGAATGGAAAAGGTACTATGGTTTTGATTGGCGGCCGCAACACGAATCGCCTGAAAACACTTACTTGTCGAATAAATTGAAGTATGCTTTATATCTCCATGCGCTGAATGAAGTCTTTACTTATGCTAAATCCTACGGTAAAACCAAAGGGATGGACGTAAAATGTTATGTGCCGACACACTCTTTAATCAACTATTCGCAGTGGATGATCGTTAGTCCCGAAGCCAGTTTGGCTTCTCTTCCCTGTGTGGATGGTTATATAGCGCAGGTATGGACAGGAACTTCACGTGAGCCTAATTATTTTAATGGCGTCGCAAAAGAACGGGTTTTCGAAACGGCATTTTTGGAATATGGTGCAATGGAATCGATGACTGCACCAACTGGACGGAAGATGTTTTTTTTGACAGATCCGATCGAAGATTGGCCTCGGGATTGGGCCGACTACAAGAAAAACTATCAGGCGACATTCACAGCACAGCTTTTATATCCGAATATCGCCGATTATGAGGTGATGCCCTGGCCAGAACGTATTTATGAGGGGCTGTATAAAACAAGTCCTAATAGTGATCAAAAAGAAAAAATACCAAGACATTATTCGACACAGATGCAGGTGATGATCAATAGCCTGAACAGTATGCCCAAATCAGCCGGCAAGGTCTCTGGGTCGACAGGGATCAGTGTGCTCTTGGCAAATTCACTGATGTTCCAGCGTTTTCCTACACATGAAGGATATGATGATCCACAATTAGCCAACTTTTATGGACTCGCCCTTCCTTTCCTAAAACGCGGGGTACCTATAAAAACAGTTCATTTGGAGAATTTAGCTGTCAAGAATGCCCTCGCGGACACGAGAGTCCTGCTCATGTCTTATTCCAATATGAAGCCTTTAGCCCCTGAAGCACATCATCACCTCGCGGATTGGGTGAGAAATGGTGGCGTCTTAATTTACTGTGGAACGGATCTCGATCCTTTTCAATCGGTACAGGAATGGTGGAATAGCAATGGTAGACAGTATCAAAGGCCATCCGATCATCTATTTGAGCAGATGGGACTGAAGGACGAAATGGCAAGAGAGGGAAAATACAGGTATGGGAAAGGTACTTTGTACGTATTACGATCCGATCCTAAGGAATTTGTGATTAAACCTGATAACAGTCAGAAACTGCTGGATGTGACCAAGAATCTTTATGAAAGTATTGGTCAAGGGAAAAAGCTGCAATTTAAAAATTATTTTACACTGACGCGAGGCAATTACGATCTGGTCGCTGTATTGGATGAGAGTGTGAGCAATCTTCCTTATCAGGTTAAGGGAAATCTAATTGATCTTTACGATCCAGCTTTGCCCATTATCACGTCCAAAAGTATACAGCCGAATGAGCAGTGTTTGTTTGTGAATATCGATCACATAAAGAACAAACAACAACCACAGGTGTTAGCTTCCGCAAGTCGTATCGACAACGAAAGAACGGCTAATCATCGGTATTCATTTACTGCAAAAAGCCCGATTAATACGACTAACATTTCGCGTATATTATTGCCTAATAAGCCAAGGCGTGTTTTGGTAGGTAAACACGATATGTTTTTGGAAGTAAATTGGGATACGAGGACAAAAACCTATTTACTGGAATTTGAAAATAGCCCTGATGGCGTGCAGGTAGATATTGAATGGTAAACTCGATAGCAAGATAAAAATGCCAATCTGTATCAGGAAAACCTGAGCCGAAATATGCTTCAAATAGCAGATCCAATTCTTAAAAGAGAACCAGATTCCTAGCGAATCTGGTTCTCTTTTTATTCAAATTGAAGAGCAACTTGAATAAAATTTTGGACAGATGTATTGGAAGGCTTACATGTTCACCTAAGTTTTGTATCTAGAATGTAGGTTATGGCTCAAATAATAGGTCACCTCGATTGTGATTCCTGAAATTTAGTCGGGCTTTGGCCAAACTGTTTTTGAAAATTGCGCGAAAAATGTGTTGCGGAACTGTAACCTAGTAAATTTGAAATTTCGTAGACCTTATGCTGCTTTTGGATAAGTAGTTCTGCCGCTTTTCGGAGCCGAGTTAAATTAATCAGTTCATTGGGCGATAGGCTCGATACCACATTGATTTTGCGGTAGAGTGTAGGTCTGCTCATACAGAGTATATCGGCCATTCGGTCCACATTAAACTGTGGGTCATCGAGGTGTTGCATGATGATTTCTTCAATCTTCAACAAAAACTCTTGTTCACTTTGATTTTGACCGATTTGCTGTATTTGCGACATCGGATTTTTAATAAAAAATTCCTTGACTTTAACTCTATTCTTTAATAAACTCGCAATTTGTGCTCTTAAAAAGGCAGGTGAAAAGGGTTTTTCAATATAAGCGTCGGCACCATACTCCAAACCCTGAATTTTTGATTCAATACTGTTTTTTGCCGTTAAGAGTATAACTGGAATGTGTGCATATGCGATATCTTCTTTAATTTTTTGACAGAGTTCAAAACCATCCATTTCTGGCATCATCACATCGCTGACGATCAGATCAAAATATTCAGTGGCTAATAAATCCAGCGCTTCCCTACCATTGGAACTCGTTGTTATCTGATAATCCTCATTGAGATCATCCGCAATGAATTCAAGTAGTTCAGTATGATCATCTACTAATAATAAATTGGATTTGGCATTCATAATTATGGGTTTGTATTGTGATTCAAAGGCAATGTCAAACTAAATACGTTCAATTGGAGGTCGTTTGTACTGTATAACAGGGTACCTTGGTGTTTTAACGTTAAGGACCTTGTCAATGCCAAGCCTAGGCCGCTTCCAGGAACATTCTTATTTTGTTTTAAGCGATTGAATGGTTCAAAAATTCTTTCCCTTTCTTCTGAAGGAATTAAAGCTCCGTCGTTTTTCACGGTCAATATAAAGATATTTTTCTGTTTATCCATATTCAAATTCACTTCAATATAGGATGAAGAATATTTAAGGGCATTATTCAAGAGGTTGTAACATATCTTGTCGAAAGCATCGGTATCTACTTGACCTATTATATCTGGCATAATGTGCGCTACCATCTGCTTTCCCTGAGCCTGGAGTGTAACTGTAAAATTGTTGATAATTTCCTGTACCGTTTGGCTTATGTTTTCCGATTCAAAGTGTAATTTGAAACCTTCCGTTTCGACCTGTCTAAAATCCAGTAATTGATTACTAAGGGCAATCAACTTCTCCGTGTTGTTTTGCATGGTCAATAGTAGCTTGTCTGTTACAGGATTATGATCTACTTTGTCCATAAGCTTCTCTAAGGGGGCCTTGATCAATGTTAATGGTGTGCGTATCTCGTGAGCAACATCGGTGTAAAAATTTATTTTTGAACGATAGAGTTCTTGCTCGCGTAGATTTTGTACGGTTAAAATGTGCTGTCGATTGCGCTGCTTGATCTTTTCATTGAAATGATAAATAATAAAGGCAATCAGTCCGGTAAAAAACAGTGCGTAGCAGATAAAAGCCGGTACACTCGCCCAGATTGGGGGAAGAATGGTGATTTTAAGAATGGCAAAAGTAGGAATCGTATTCCCATTGGGGTCTTCCGCTTTTACGGTAAAAACATAATTTCCTGGAGCAAGTTTGGTAAAATAAGCCCTTTGATTGCTTGTAATGTCTATCCAATTGTCGTCAAGACCGTCCATTTTATAACTATAGTGAATAGAGTGGGGGGCTTGGTAATGTAATGCTGCAAAATCAAGACTGAAGGATGATTCGTCATGTTTTAGTTTGATATTCTCAGTGAATAAGATTGATTTGGATAGAATATTTGGATCCGTATATTGATTGATTGCTCTATTGTTGATGTAAAAATTAGTAATATAAATCGGTATTTGATTCCTATAATCAATTTGGTTTAGCTTTTCCGGGTTGAAACGAATAAGCCCATTGATGGTACCGAAATAGAAGTTCCCATTGTCGTCATCAAAAGATGAATTGTAATTAAACTGAATTGTCGGTAGACCAGACTCCAAGTTGAAGATCCGTTTTCTTCCGTTGGGAAGATGGTAGCGTACCAGGCCTTTAGAAGTACTTACCCAGAGATTGTTTTGTTTGTCCTCTAAAAATGCGAGCGTGACGTTACTAGGCATTCCTTCCTCCAAACCAATGTTCTCAAAACTGTCCTGATTTGATTTTTTCTTTGCCATTCCGCCTTCTGTGGCTATCCAGATCTGGTTGCGCGAGTCCTCAAATAAGCTATTGATCCTATTGTTAGGCAAGGAATTGGAATCATTCTGACGATGTGTATAATGTTTGAAATAACGCGTGGACGGATTATAACAAAATAGTCCATCACGCCATGTTCCGACCCAGATATTACCCGTTTTATCTTCCAAAATAGTCGTATAAAACATGTATTCAGGGACATTGTCAATGAGGTGAAAAGACTTTTTTTCAAGGTTGAACTGGTATAAGCCACGAGTAGATGCAGCTATAATGTCTCCTTTTCGAGTTTTATAGAGATAGAAAAGAAAATTGCTTTGTAGATCAGAGGGGTTTGCATTGTTGTTGCGATCAATATGATAAATAACTTTTTGAAGCTTGGGCTCAAAAATGTCCAGGCCATTAACAAAGGTGCCAATCAGTAGATTGTTACCAATAGGAAGAACACCATGAATATTATTGTTTGCAAGATTCCCCTCTTTATCGGAGAAATTCTGGATATAACCAGATTTAGGGTCCAGTTTAGATAGACCTCCGTTTTCGGTACCTATCCATATATTTTGGTTGATGTCTTTTTTGATAATGCGTACGACAGAGCCTTTTAGGCTCCCGGGGCGATCTTGTGGAAGGAATTTTTCGATTATACTATTGTTCTTATGATAATAGTTAATCCCACCAAAATAAGTGCCCAACCAAATACCCTCATCTTTATCCTGTAGGATGTTATAAATGGCATTGTCAGATATTCCCCAAGGGTTTTCTTGTTCTTTCTGAATGTTGATGTAATGTCGGCTAGCAATTTGATAAATGAAGAGGCCAGACTCCGTTGCAAACCAATATTCATGATCATTTGGCTGTATAATATCTCTTACATAAAGAAATTGATGCAATTGATCTGGACCTAGGATGGATTTGAGAGATTTATCTCTAAAGTTGTAACTGTAGACACCCGTTTTTGACGTACCAATCAATAAGTCTCCGTCCCGGTTTTCCATTATTTTCTCAATACTAAACCAATCCTTGGCGCCATATTTTGCTTGAAAGTCAAGCATGAGTTCGGGTTTTCCAGAGGAACCTATCTGAAAGATCTTACCTTCGGGAGTTCCAAAAAATACAGTTCCATTTTTTGTGCAGCTTAGAGACGTAATATAGAGGTTGGATTTTGTAAATTGTTGGATTGTGTGACTAACTAAATCATGGCAAAAGAGCATTCCATTGGATATAAACCAAATCCTTTTGCGTTGATCGGTAATAATAACGGGAACATCCGCATTTTCAAATTGTTTGCTCAGCAGTCTAAATTGCTCGTCGACGGGGTCGTAGCAATAAATTCCCTGATCTGTTCCAATCCAAATTCTTTTTCGAAAGTCTTCTTTCAGCGAGATAATATTATTGCCCCCTAAGCTGTTTTTTCCAGATTTTGATGCATCAAAATGTTTGAAATTGTTACCGTCAAAGCGATTTAATCCATCTTTTGTACCGAACCAAAGAAAGCCTTGACTATCTTGCATACTACAAATGACAGCATTATTTGACAATCCTTCATTGATTTGATAATGATTGAAATAATAAGGTTGCGCATGTAGCAACGAAGGGAGCAACAAAAAAAATAGAAATCGTAAAGGCTTCAGGTTGATCATGATCATTTGGTTATTGATACAAAATAGTGCTAAAATGAAACAATTTAATCTTAAAATTTCTAAAAAAATTAAGACTTTAGCCTATATATTGTAATCGCTAAAATTATAAAAAATCTAGAAAAGGACGTAAGTTCTATCTAAACAAAGATTATAAACCATTTAAAATATTACGAATGAGAGGAAAATTGACCTTGCTTGGTCTTTCTGCAATGCTCGCTTTTTGTGTGTCTTGTCAGCAATCGACTGGTTCCAAAACTTCAAAAGCAGATTCTTTATCGGCCTTCATGGATACCGCACAGTTCAGCGGAACTATTGATCAAAAACAGGCTTATCTATATGAACTGAGCAATAAAAATGGCGTACAAGCTTATTTTACCAATTTTGGTGCACGTTTAGTGGGATTATGGGTGCCTGACAATAAGGGTGAGTTATGCGATGTGGTTTTGGGTTTTTCTAAAGCGGCTGATTATAATAATCCCAAAGAACCCTTTTTTGGTACTATTGTAGGGCCTTTTGGTAATCGGATCGCCAAAGGCAAATTTAAGTTGGATGATAAAACCTATACATTGGCAGTAAATAACGGTCCTAATACGCTGCATGGCGGTTTTAAAGGTGTGCATTTTGCCAATTGGACATTAAAATCGTCAGATAAATCATCCCTTACATTTGCTTACACCTTACCTGACGGACACGAGGGCTTTCCAGGAAACATCCAAATGGAGGTGACTTATACGCTGAACGATAATAATGAATTGATGATAGCTTATCGTGCTACTTCCGATAAAAAGACGGTGATCAATTTGACCAACCATGCTTACTTTAATTTAAACGGTGAAGGAAGTGGTACCATTCTGGATCATCAGCTTCAATTGTTTGCCAATGAATACACACCAGTAGATAGTACACTAATACCCACAGGGCAATTAGGACCGGTAAAGGGAACAGCTTTTGATTTTACAACCTTGAAACCGATAGGAAAAGATATTAATGCCAATGACCAGCAGCTTAGTTTTGGAAAGGGCTATGACCACAATTTTGTCTTAAGTAAAGAGAAAGATGGCGACTGGTTTAAAGCGGCACATGTGATCGGTGATAAATCAGGGGTGGTCATGGATATTCTGACAACCGAACCTGGTATTCAATTTTATAGCGGCAACTTTATGAACGAACAAGTACAGTTGAAGAATGGTAAAAAAGATTCCTTTCGTACGGCTTTTTGCCTTGAACCGCAGCATTTTCCGGACGCTCCGAATCAGCCAGCTTTTCCAACAACAGTCCTAAACCCGGGGCAAGTATATCAAACGAAATCCCTGTATCGTTTTTCAGTAAAATAATACATATTTAATAATGATTGGTTTGAAAGTATACCACTGAAAAGAGGTGTACTTTCTCTGTTTAATAGACTTTAAAACGTTTTAGGTTGTATTAATTATTTGATACAAATAGGCAGTTTTTTGAGAAAAATCAATCATCCAACTCATTCATTAAACCTTATTTTTGGATAATCTGTTATAAACTAATCAAGCAATAATGACAAAAAAAATCGGTTTATTATCTTATTTAATTGGAATTTGTTTTCTAAGTTCAGCGCAAAGCCATGTCGTAACTGCTGTTGATCATCTGCCGGTGGAGGGGAAAAATTTAAGTTATATTAATAACCGATTGCCTTTAAGACAGAATGCCTTGATAAAATTACCCGTGGGCAGTATCGTCCCCGAAGGTTGGCTTGGGAAGTATCTGGAGCTACAGAAAGATGGTCTCACAGGCCATCTGGGCGAAATTAGTGCTTGGTTGTCCAAAAAAAATAATGCTTGGTTAAGTACGGATGGGAAAGGAGATTATGGCTGGGAAGAAGTTCCTTATTGGTTAAAAGGCTACGCTAATTTGGGCTACATCTTGAAAGATCCTAAAATCATAACGGAGTCAAAGATCTGGTTAGAAGCAGCGCTAAAAAGCCAGCGTCCTGATGGATACTTTGGACCATTGATCCTACGTAATAACAAACCGGATCTTTGGGGAAATATGTTGATGCTATGGTGTTTGCAATCTTACTATGAATATAGCGGTGACCAACGTGTTTTAACGTTGATGACCAATTATTTTAAATGGCAGACCAATTTGCCGGATAGTTTTTTTCTCAAGGACTACTGGGAGAATAGCCGTGGTGGCGACAATTTGCTATCCGTATATTGGCTCTATAATAGAACACAGGGGAATGAATGGCTGATGGATTTAGCGGATAAAATCCATCGGAATACCGCCAATTGGCGCCAGAAAGATGATTTGCCGAATTGGCATAATGTTAATGTAGCGCAGTGTTTCAGAGAGCCGGCAACCTATTATCTGAAAAGCCAATCGAGTGAAGACCTGAATGCGACCTACGCTAATTTTCATTTTGTCAGGCAGGTATTTGGTCAGGTTCCAGGCGGTATGTTCGGTGCCGATGAAAATGCACGTCCAGGATATACCGATCCCCGTCAAGGGGTGGAAACCTGTGGTATGGTCGAACAGATGGCGTCCAATGAAATCCTTCTTGGGATAACAGGCGACCCATTTTGGGCAGATCATGCGGAGGAAGTCGCTTTCAATACCTATCCAGCAGCCGTAACAGCAGATTTCAAGGCCTTAAGGTATATTACAAGTCCAAATATGACCATCAGCGACAGCCATAATCATGCTCCCGGGATTGATAACAATGGGCCATTTTTAATGATGAACCCCTTTAGTTCACGTTGTTGTCAACATAATCACAGTCAGGGCTGGCCATATTATGCGGAGCATCTGTATATGGCAACGAATGATAATGGTGTTGCGGCAGTACTTTATGCCGCATCAAAAGCTGAAGTCAAAGTCGGAAACAATCAAGCCATTCAGATCAGACAAGAATCCAATTATCCGTTTGAAGAATCGCTGCGATTTGAAATAGTAACACATGGTAAAACGGTTGATTTTCCCTTTTATCTCCGTATACCAGCCTGGGTGAAACAAGGAAAAGTAACCGTTAATGGTAAAAGCCAGGCTGTGGAAGGCGGTGCAAAATATATTCGGATTGAACGGAAATGGAAAGACGGTGACAAAGTCGAACTTTCCTTACTGATGACCATAGATCTGAAAACATGGACAGCCAACAAGAATTCAGTTAGTATTCAGCGTGGACCATTGACCTATGCACTCAAAATCAAAGAGAATTATGTGAAAAAGGACAGTAAGGCTTCGGCAATTGGGGATTCCAAATGGCAGGAGACTGCAGATCCATCAAAATGGCCATCCTATGAAATCCTTCCTGCAAGTGAGTGGAATTATGGACTTGTACAAAATCAGTTGCAAGCTGTTGATCAATTAAAAGTTGTCAAACGACCATGGCCTAAAGATGCATTTCCTTTCGACGCAGAAGCAGTACCCATTTCGATTCTTGTGAAAGCGAAACGTATTGATGGATGGAAAATTGATGAAAATGGACTAACGGGCGTATTGCCCCTGAGTCCTGTGGAAACAAAGGGTGAGGTGCAGGAAGTTGAACTGATTCCCATGGGTGCAGCACGTTTGCGCATTGCTGCTTTTCCAACGGTGAAATAATGTAAATACGATATATAAATAAATGACTTAACGATTTTTTATGATGAAGAAAACCCTATTTTTTGCCAGTTTGATGATAGCAGCACAATTGAACTTTGCTCAGGATTGGAAACCCGCAGGGTCACATATATTAACCCCTTGGGGCGAGAAAGTAACGGCCCAAAAGCCACATCCTGAATATCCTAGACCACAATTAACCAGAACCAATAACTGGCAGAATTTAAATGGACTATGGAAATATGCTGTCACTCCAGTAGGCACTAAAGAGATTCCTCGTCAATGGGACGGAAATATCCTTGTTCCTTTTGCTATTGAATCGGCATTGTCTGGTGTTGGTAAAGAGGTCGGAAAAGATAAAGCCTTATGGTATAATAATACCATAACATTGGACAAGTCTGTCAATAAAAATAAAGTCCTGTTGCATTTTGGCGCGGTAGATTGGCAATGTGACGTTTATATAAATAACCAATTGGTCGGAAGACATGAAGGGGGCTTTGATCCTTTTTCGATGGATGTGACAAGCTTTCTAAAGAAAGGAGCAAAACAAGAAATAGCCATTCGGGTATGGGATCCGACTGATGATGGACCTCAACCACGCGGTAAACAGGTAAATAAGCCGAATGGTATATGGTACACACCAGTTACGGGAATTTGGCAGACCGTTTGGTTAGAAAGTGTTCCACAAACTTATATAGTGAGCACCAAACAGACTCCGCGATTGGATGATGCTGTCTTGGCCTTTCAAGCTTCCGTAGAAGGAAGTCAAGCCGGTGACGAGATAAAGGTGCGTGCATTGGATGGCGGAAAGCTTATTAAAGAACAAATAGGACAACCCAATACATCTTTTGATCTTTCGGTACCCAATTTGGAGCCCTGGTCGCCGAGTAACCCTAAGCTCTATGATTTGGAAATTCAGCTAATTCGAAAAGGAAAAATCGTAGACCAGGCGAAAAGCTATTTTGCCATGCGGAAAATAGCTATGCAGAAAGACGAAAATGGTGTTCAACGTTTAATGTTAAACAATAAGTTTACCTTCCAATATGGTCCCTTGGATCAAGGCTGGTGGCCAGATGGTCTACATACAGCACCCACGGATGAAGCGCTGAAGTTTGATGTTGTTAAAACAAAGGAAATGGGATTCAATATGATCCGTAAACATATCAAAGTAGAACCGGCGCGTTGGTATCGATACTGTGATAGTATAGGTATGCTTGTCTGGCAAGACATGCCTAGCGGCGATCTTGGCGGAAACCATTGGGATATGCAACCAGGAAAGATTTCAGGAGGAAATAGGGATAAAGTACGTTCGCAGGAATCTGAGGGTTACTACAGAAAAGAGTGGAAAACCATTATGGAGGTATTGCACAACTACCCAAGTATTGTCATCTGGGTACCTTTTAATGAGGCTTGGGGGCAATTCAAAACAAAAGAAATAACGGAATGGACAATAGCTAATGATCCTTCTAGACTCGTAAATAGTGCCAGTGGTGGTAACTTTATGGAAACTGGACATATCTTGGATATCCATAATTATCCAGATGCAGCCATGCCTGATCCAAATTTGTTTGGCGCTAAGCAAGTGCTAGCATTGGGTGAATTTGGTGGTCTGGGATTACCAATAGACGGACATTCCTGGCAACAGAAAGACAACTGGGGATACCAAAGTTTTAAAAATAAAACGGAATTATTGGAGCGCTATAAACGCCTGATCCATGACTTGACACGTTTAATTCCTATGGGATTGTCTGCCGCTGTTTATACACAGACAACAGATGTGGAAGTAGAAACAAATGGTTTGATGACCTATGATCGTAAAGTTGTCAAAATGCCTGAAGCGGAATTGAAAGCTGCACATCAGGCGCTTTATAATGCACCTACCAAATAATTGATAGCGATATGGCCGCAACCCGAGTTGCGGCCTAAATTTATCGCTGAAAGTATACCTGTCAACCTAAACCTATTTTATACGAAATCAATGAAATTAAAATTACTAATTGCAACGGCTATTGTATGTCAATCGGTATCGTCGTTTGCACAAAAACAAGTCCTTAAGAATGAGCTTCGCGCGCCTGCCTATCCTTTAGTAACAATTGACCCCAATACAAGTGCCTGGTCCTATAGCAACGAATTAAATGCGGATGTTGTACGACATTGGACCGGAAAATCCTTCCCCTTATTGGGTGTCCTTAAAGTGGATGGGAAATCCTATCGCTTTTTGGGCAAAGAAGAAGCGGAACTCTTGCCTCTGGCACGGATGGGGGAACATGCAGCATGGAGGGGAAGTTACGTTGTCAGTGAACCCGCCTCCGACTGGATGAAACCTTCATTTGATGCACGGCAATGGAAGACGGGGGCAGCACCATTCGGTACCAAGGACAAAGAACCCAATGTGGAGACTGATTGGCAGGAACCTAAAATTTGGATTAGAAGGGAAGTTGAACTGACTGAGGATCTGACAGGAAAATCTGTATATATAGAATTTACACATGACGATGACGCTATTTTGTACGTCAACGGTATTGAAGTTGTTAATACAGGTAATTCGACAGGTAAAAATAGTCGGGTCAAACTGCCCGAACATGTCGTAAAAACATTGAAAAAAGGAAAAAATATACTGGCGGGTTATTGCTATAATAGGGTAGCGAACGGATATTTTGATTTTGGACTCTTTACAGAAAAAGAAGGTAGCATTCATTTTGACAATGAGGCGAAGCAGATCGCTTCCAATGTGCAGGCAACACAGACACATTACACGTTTAATTGCGGGCCCGTCGATTTAAATATTACATTTACTGCGCCGATGTTTCTGGATAAATTGGACTTAATGGCTAGACCCGTAAATTATCTTTCCTATATGGTCCATGCGAAGGATGGAAAGAAACACCAGGTACAACTTTATTTGGAGGCAGCACCAAATTGGGCACTGAATTCTCCACTTCAAGATGCGGCAAGCAGTTCCTTTATCTCTGGAAATCTCCAGTTTGTAAAGACAGGAAGCAAAAGCCAGCAGATTCTAGGAAGGAAAGGTGACGACCTACGGATAGATTGGGGGTATTTCTATATGGCTGGTGCAAAATCAAAGACAAAGTCCGCGGTCGGAAGTAGCCATCAATTACGCTCTAATTTTTTGAAGAGTGAAAATAGCTCTTCTTCAAATGGAGGTCAACAATTGGCACTGATGCAAACTTTTGATGTTTCATCGAGCTATCAGGATAAGATCTTGTTGGGCTATGATGATCTGTACTCCATCCAATATTTTGGGCAAAATTTACGGCCTTATTGGAATACTAGTGGAAATAGTACGATTGAGAAGCAATTTGAACTGGCCGACAAAGAGTATGCTGCTCTTAAAAAAGCTGCTGATAAATTTGATGCCGAATTATGGGGTACAGCGCTGCGCAACGGAGGCGAGGACTATGCAGCACTATGTGCCCTGGCCTATAGACAGGCAATCGCTGCCCATAAACTTGTCAAGGCACCCAATGGTGATCTGCTTTTACTGTCCAAAGAAAATGATAGCAATGGGTCAATAGGAACGGTTGATGTAACCTATCCTTCAGCTCCGATTTTCTTATACTATAATCCGGAATTGGCAAAAGCACTAATGAACGCTATTTTTTATTATAGTGAAAGCAATAAGTGGACAAAGCCTTTTGCGGCGCATGACGTTGGAACCTATCCTTTGGCGAATGGTCAAACCTACGGAGGGGATATGCCTGTCGAAGAATCAGGCAATATGCTGATATTAACTTATGCTTTATCCAAAGTTGAAGGCAATGCAGCTTATGCCAAAAAACATTGGAAAGTTCTATCTACCTGGGTAGATTACCTAGTCGATAAAGGTCTCGACCCCGAAAATCAGTTGTGTACAGATGATTTTGCAGGCCATTTTGCGCATAATGCCAATTTATCAATTAAAGCTATTTTAGGTATCGCATCTTACGGTTATCTGGCCCAAATGCTTGGTGAAGAGGCTACGGCGAAAAAGTATCTGACCGAAGCAAAAGCAATGGCGATGAAATGGAAAGAGATGGCCGAAGATGGGGATCACTATAAGTTAACTTTTGATAAAAGTGGAACCTGGAGTCAAAAGTATAATATGGTCTGGGATAAATTGCTTAAGATGGATGTTTTCGACCCTTCTATCCGTGAAACTGAAATTAAATACTATCTCGGCAAACAAAATAAATACGGACTTCCCCTGGACAATCGTCAGCCTTACACCAAAACGGATTGGATTATTTGGACGGCGACCATGGCAGATGATAAGCCTACCTTTGAGGTATTTTTGAAGCCAGTCTACCGTTTTATGAACGAAACAACCGATCGCGTTCCCATGTCGGATTGGACCTATACAGACCGTCCTGAAAGAGCTGGATTTAAAGCAAGATCCGTTGTCGGGGGCTATTTTATCAAAATGTTGGAAGAGAAATTGGGAAAAGCAAAATAGCTTTCCCATGATATAGAAAATAATATAAATAGAATAATAAGATGTTGAATGCAATGTTGTTCAGATATTGGATTGGCGGAGTTGCCGTACTGAACCTGTTGAGCTCCTGTGGAAGCGCTACAGGTTCAGTGAAGCCGTCGGGACAAATAACAAATGCTACGGCTCAGCATAAAACCTATAGCAATCCGGTTTTTGAGCCCATACTTGCTGATCCTACAGTCGTTAGAGACCCACAGCGCAAAATGTTCTATGCGTACGGGACAGCCGACAATTGGGGCGACGGAAAGGGGCAACGTTTGGTGTCTATTCTACAATCGGCTGATCTTGCTCATTGGACTTGGATTGGTACGGCCTTCAGCTCAAAACCAGGTTGGAAAGTTGAAGGCGGAATCTGGGCACCCGATGTGGTGCAGTTAAATGGTAAGTATCTCTTATATTATGCCTATTCCACATGGGGTGATCCCAATCCCGGCATCGGTGTAGCCCTAGCAGCTAGACCGGAAGGCCCCTTTATCGATCAAGGTAAACTTTTTGATAGCAAGGAGATCGATGTGCCGAATTCAATAGACCCTTATTTTTTTACGGAAAATGGGCAGAACTATCTATTCTGGGGCAGTTTTAGCGATGCGAGCACGCAGGGTACATATGGTGTTGAACTGGATAAAAATGGGACAGTGGTACCCGATTTAAATAAAAAATTTAAAGTTGCCGCAGGAGATTTTGAAGCCGTTGTGATTCATAAACGGAAAGGGTACTATTACTTTGTCGGGTCCAAAGGCTCCTGTTGTGAAGGAGAAAAAAGCAGTTATCATGTTCTTGTGGGGCGCTCTCGTGATCTGAAAGGACCCTATGTGGATCAAGAAGGCCGCAACCTTACACAGCGGGGGAGTGGAACGCTGTTGTTAAAAGGAAATGATCAATTTGTGGGGACAGGTCACACTTCGCGCATTATTACAGACGACAAAGGAAAAGATTGGATACTCTATCATGGTATTGATCCAAAGCAGCCTCGTGTCGCTACGGGGGGAAATCGCCGGATGCTATTGTTGGATCAGGTTGTTTGGGATAGGGACTGGCCCAAAATTGAAGGGGCAACCAGCAGTGTTGCGCCGCAACCGGCACCAACGTTTAATACTAAATAGAATTTTCAATAGCTAGCAGCGGATCTCCGATCTTCGTCGGTCTTAATTTTCGCTGCCAATAAAAAATATGATACATCAAACGAAGAAACATTTTGAACTTCTTGACGCCATGCGTGGGGTAGCCGCAATCGCAGTCGTCCTGTTTCACTTTATGGAAATTGCACAACCGGATTATCGCAATAGTTTTATTCCACATAGCTATTTAGCCGTTGATTTTTTCTTTTGTTTATCGGGTTTTGTCATTGCCTATGCCTACGATCAGAAGCTGGCCACAATCGGTCTAAAACGATTCTTTCTCTTGCGTTTGCTGCGATTGCACCCATTGGTTATCATCGGTACGTTGATTGGTTTATTCGCATTTATTTACGATCCATTCAGCAGTTTGGCTGGCTCATTTTCTGTTTTGCAAAAGATGGGGATGTTTATTAGTGGGATAACGTTGATTCCATACCCGGTTGTACCAGAACGCTATTTTAATCTTTTTCATTTAAACCCACCTACATGGTCGCTATTTTGGGAGTATATCGCCAATATAGCCTATGCTTTGGTACTGGTACGGATTCCAAAAAAGTTTCTTTGGGGGATAGTGCTCCTTGGTGCAGCAGCGCTATGTGCCGAATCATTTCGTTCGGGCTATTTAGCTGTCGGTTTTGGAGCAGACAACTTTTGGGCTGGTGGAATTCGTTTATGGTTTTCGTTTTCAATGGGACTACTTATTTTTAGATCGAACTGGACCATTTCCAACAAGCTTCCTTTTTTCAGTGTTCTAGGTCTACTTGCCGCCGTATTTTTTATTCCATTTTCTGAAGCTTATGGTAAATACATTGATCCTATTGTCGTTATCTTCTATTTTCCTTTATTACTCTTACCGGGGATAGGAGGGCAGCCTGTGTTTGGAGGGGTCAAGAAGTTATGCAAGTTTTTAGGTGATATCTCCTATCCGCTCTATATCATTCATTATCCATTTATCTGGATTTTTATGAGCTATGTAGAACTTAATCACCCATCGAATAAGCAAATGGCTGTGATTATTGTTATTGGAATGCTGTTGTTGATTTTTTTATCTTTATTAGTCTTTAACTATTTAGATGAGCCTATTCGGAAATATTACAGTCGGAAACTAAAGTAAATGGCGATGAAGCCAGCTACTGATGAACTGGAATACCTCCATTTTGCAGTCTTCATTAAGAATTTCATGCCGCATGCCTGCATATAATTTAAGGGTTATATCGGTCTGTCCCTGTGCCCTTAACTGTGCCGCACTTTTTTCAACGCCTATTCCAAAATCTCCAATTGGATCATCCTGTCCGCTGATAAATACAATTGGTAGGTTTTTTGGGATATTCTTGGTAGCCTCGATAGCTGTCGCTTGCAAGGAAAGGTCTAATACGGTATGAAACCCATTGTTGGTAAACAATCCCCCACAAAGAGGATCTTCCAAAAATGAAATACGGTTTGCCTTACTTATGCTTAACCAATTGCTATTATTTTGGTTTGGCTCGTTCTTAAACCGGGCATTATTGCGTTTGTCAAAAATACGATTGATCAATTTACTTCTTCTTTTAGGGGCAATACTATTGAGAAGAGTGAGTAGAAGGCGAAAAGCTGCGGAACCTTTTTGACGTTGGCCTGTCCCCACGATAATGGCCCCCTTAAATTGCCGACCAATTTTTTGTAAAACACAACGTGTAACAAAGGATCCCATGGAATGCCCTAAAATAAATTGAGGCAGTTGCGGATAGGTTTCACGTAAGAAGTTGCTCATTGTAATGGCGTCATCAATAAGTTGTTCTTTAGCCCCATGCTTTTTAAAATAACCCAATTGATCGACCTGTAGCGCCGTTTTTCCATGGCCCAATTGATCGTAGCTTAAAACCGCAAAATTCTGTGTAGTCAGATAACTGGCCAATTCTTCGTACCGACCACTATGTTCCTGCATGCCATGAACCAAGAGTAATGTTGCCACTATTTGATTGTCGTCGGGTAAATACAGACGATAGAAAATTTTATGTTCAGGTTCAGTCGTTGCGCTGATTGTATAAAAATTGGAAACTACCTTGCTCATTATACCACTTTATTTTAAGTAAAGTAAGATAATTTTAGTGCATTTGCAAGTTTAACAATCTTCTTTCAGATGTTGTTCGGATGAAGCCGAAAGCCTTTCAGGGCAATTGATCAATAAAAATTAGCACGATTAATTTTTGTGGTTTGGGAATATTTTTTAGATTTGCATTAATTTAGAATTAATTTAAATAAAGTAGTTGGTCTATTTTAAACATGGGCTTGTCTGTATGCAGAAATTGTTGCAAACATCGAATTCGGAACGCATCCATGTTCTAAAAATATACGCGTTTACACATATTCTGATGAAACCAACACGATATATTCCGACCCGTGTTATCGTATAATTAAAGCTCAATTTGCAGAATAATTGAGTAGGGAATGAATAGGTTATGTTGCTCCATCACCTTCAAAAGACAAATAAAAGAATGAAAAAGACACTTTTGGCAGCTTTATTATTCGCTGCATCTTATGCACAGGCGCAGACAAACTCGTTGATGAACGGCGAGTTCTGGAAGGGCAAACCTACATTGACCGTTGTTAAAGTAGAAATCAGCAAAGGAAATAGCCCTTCTCAGCCGAATGCGGCATCCTTTGATCCGGTCACTATGGCTATATTAAATGGTGCTCCGACTGATGTCGTCAAATTCATGATCGAACAAGAAGGGAATAGTGTAACCAAGAAGACACATCACAGCCGTAGTTATTTACACTGGGCAGCGTCAAGTGGAAATGCTGAATTGGTCGATTTTTTAATAGCGAAGGGATCTGATGTCAATTACCAAGATAGCCATGGTTACCCAATTGTCGCTTATGCAGCTTCAACAGGAAATACAAATACTGCTGTGTATGATGCCTTGTTTAAAGCAGGTGTGAATCCCAAACAGAAATATGAAGGTGGTGCAACTTTGATGATGCTTGCAGCGTCTGCAGACAAGGACCTGGCATTGACGGATTATTTCATAAAAAAAGGATTATCTATTCAAGATAAAGATGAGTCGGGCCGTACGGTAACGGATTATGCTGCTAAACTTGGAAATACCGCGCTTATGGAGAAATTCATCGCCCGTGGTGTAAAGCCAACCAACAATGCGTTGTTTTTTGCGACTCAAGGTTCTAGACAAGCTTCTAACGGTTTGGCGGTTTATACCTATTTGGTTGAAAAGTTCAAATTGGATCCTAAGGCGGTAAATAAGGAAGGTGCTACGGTACTGCATGCTTTGGTTCGTAGGCCAGATATGGATGTGATCAATTATTTTTTGGATAAAGGTGTAGATGTCGCAAAAGCTGACAACGAAGGAAATACGGCACTTATGGTGGCTGCTAGTGGTAAAGATGCTAAATTGGTCGAGTTGCTGCTTACTAAAGCGAAAAATGTGAATGCTGTAAATGAAAAAGGAGAATCTGCATTGACTAAAGCAATAGCAAATGGAACTCCTGAAGTAGCTGCGGCATTGGTTAAAAATGGAGCCGATACCAAGGTATTGGATAAGGAGGGCAATAACTTAGCGTTCTATTGGTTTAATTCTTACAAGGAATTGCCACAGGGGGGCAGACCAGGTGGTCAGGGAAATGTGTCACAAGGGGATGAGTTTAAAGAAAAATTAGCGATCCTTAAGACGAACGGATTGGACGTTATTGCTCCGCAAAAAAATGGTAGTACATTGTATCATTTGGCAGTAGCCAAAGAGAATGTGAAGCTTATCCAGAAAGCTAGCGAACTTGGAGTAGACATTAACGCACAAGATAAAGAAGGAACGACGGCACTACATAAGGCAGCTCTCCTAGCTAAAGACGATTCCATATTAAAAACATTGGTTTCGCTTGGTGCAAAAAAGGAATTGAAAACAGAATTCGATGAAACAGCTTATGACCTGGCGAAAGAGAACGATTTCTTAGCTAAGTCCAATGTGCAGCTTGACTTTTTGAAATAAGACAACATCGTATTTCAGTGGTATTTCTAATCATATCGATGAAATATCCCGATAAATAATAGAAATATTGGTAACGCTGAACGGACTACGGATACCTTAAAATTAGATACAATTGAAGATGAATAACATATTTAAAACAACGATAGCCACTCTTTTATTTTCAATGGCAGCCCTAAGCTCTTTCGCACAGGCAGCTAAATATAAGTGCATGATCCAAATGAATGCCTACGAAGGTGAGAAAGCCTACGTCGTGATTTCACTGATTAATCCTAGTGGAGCTTACGAAAAAACACTCGCCGTATTGGGATCTGATAAGCAATGGTATAATACGATCAAGGAATGGTACAAGTTTCAAAATAAGACCAAAGAGAAGCTAAATGCGGTGACGGGTGCGTCAGTTGGTGGCGGTGACCGTGCCATGCGTACATTGGATATTGACGAATCGAAGTTCAACAAAGGGTATAAACTCCGTTTTGAATCTGCTGTAGAGGAACAAAAATATCATACTGCCGATGTTGAAATCCCTTTAACAAAAGAAGCCATTACCGAAAAAGCGAACGGCAAGGGATACATCAAACTTGTCAAGTTAAATAAAATACAATAAAAGAGGGGTAAAAATGCTGGTATCTATTTGGAGGTATGCACATTTAGCCTTAGCTATTGTTTCTTCTGTCTTTTTACTTTTATTATCGATAACTGGCGTAATATTGGCCGTTGACGCTGTAAACGAAAAAATTCCACCTTATCGGGTTGAACATATTGAAACTTTAAACCTTGCGCAGTCCGTAACAGCCTTGCGCAAGGTTTATCCCGAAATCATAGCGATTTCGGTAGATCACAATCAATTTGTGAGTATTGATGCCATAGACGCTGATGGCAATACCGTGAAGGGTTATATTGATCCGAATACCGGGCGTCTGCTTGGTCCCCAATTGAATAAGTCCCAATTTATTCAATGGGTTACAGCTTTACACCGCTCGCTCTTTCTGAAAGTGACCGGCCGGGTGATTATTGGTGTGGTTTCATTTCTGTTGTTTCTTATTACTATTTCAGGAATTGTTCTGATTGTTAAGCGTCAACAGGGCGTTCGACACTTCTTTGCCAAAATCAATCGGGACTTTTTTGCCCAGTATTTCCACGTTGTTTCAGGACGTTTATTTTTGATACCAATTTTGATATTGGCCCTAACTGGTACCTATTTATTCCTGGTACGTATTGAAATCTTAAAGAAGCCGAATCAAACCATCGAATATCCCAATAAGATGAAGGAAGATATCGAATTGGAGGTGGCAAAATTTTCAATATTCCAAAATACAAAACTTGTTGATTTGAAGACCTTGGAGTTTCCGTTTATGGAAGGCGATCCTGACGAATATTTTGTATTGAAGCTTCGCGATCGGGAATTGACCATCAACCAGTTGAATGGAAGCTTGCATAAAGAAGTCAAGTACCCCTTTACTGCATTGGCCGAAGAGTTGTCTTTGGACCTTCATACGGGTAAGACCAATATTATATGGGTTATTGTACTGGGGCTCGCATCGTTGAATATTGTGTTCTTTATTTATACAGGGTTCGTCATTACATTCAAGCGCACGCGTACAAAAATCAAGAATAAATATAAACCTGAAGAAGCGGAGATTGTTATTCTTTTCGGAACGGAAAATGGAAGTACGCTGTTTTTCGCCAATCAGATCCATAAACAGCTCTTGGCGGATGGGCAAAAATCGTTGCTGCTCGGAATGAATCAATATCAATGCTTTCCAAAGGCAAAACACTTGCTTGTGTTTACTTCGACATACGGGCTAGGAACAGCACCCTCCAATGCACTTCAATTTGAACAAAAGCTCAATAGCCATCCACAAAAACAAGATGTACAATTTTCGGTTCTCGGCTTTGGTTCAAAAGCCTATCCCGATTTTTGTGCTTATGCGCGCGAAATTGATTGTTTACTAGAAAAACAAGGTTGGGCTTCGCGTTTAACAGACTTACATACCGTTAATGATAAGGATGTTGATGAACTTATTTCATGGATACATGACTGGTCTTCGCAGGCCACTATTGCACTCGCTTCTGCACCAGCTATTTATAGTGCTAAAGTTGTCGGACTGACGAAATTTAAGGTGGTAGCGAAGTCTGCTGTTTCAGCGACTAACACGACCTTTACTTTAGTGCTGAAGCCTGCAAGTAAAATTAACATGCAATCGGGCGATTTATTGGCAATCTATCCCGCGCAAGATCAACGTGAACGTTTTTATTCGATCGGCTACAAAGATGGAATGGTGCAGCTCGTGGTGAAATTGTTTCCTGATGGATTTGGTTCTAGCTTCCTCTATCGATTGGAAACTAATCAAACCCTCCAGGCACGTGTCATGGTTAATCCAAGTTTTCATTTCCCGAAAGCAGCAAATGCAGTCGCTTTAATTGCGAATGGTACAGGGGTAGCACCCTTTCTTGGCATGATTTCAGAAAATGAAAGTAGGACGCCTTTGCGTCTGTATGCTGGTTTTCGCCATCGAAATGAAATGACTGCGCACTATGTGGATTTTGCTGATGAGCAGATAAAGCTGGGACATCTGCAGCAGCTTGAACTGGCTTTTTCGCGCGAGGAAAATCCACAATATGTCATGGACCTGATCCGTCGGGATGCGCTATATTTTGTCGAATTGCTTGAAAAAGGAGGTTGTGTATTGCTTTGTGGTGCATTGCGTATGCAGCATGATGTTGAACATACTTTAAATGAACTTCTCCTGGCGCATGTCGGCAAAACTATTGCCGACTACAAAGAAAGTGGACAAATCTTAACGGATTGTTATTAGTAAATTGATGGTACAATGGTAAATCCCGTCACGAAGACTACTTTTGGTATAGATCGACTTTATAATTCCTTTTTGGATCAATCTCATGAAGAACAATAAACAATGTGCCCTGCTTTTAATGCTCTGCTTTGTGTCCATTACTTCGGGGATTGCGCAGGTCTTGGTCAAGCGGCAGGTTACCCTTATGGGCTCTGTTTTTGAAATCAGCTTGGTAGATCGGGATAGCGCGATTACAAATCAGCATATCGATGAAGTCATCTCCGAAATAGATCGAATAGAAAACCTGATTTCAGAATGGCGTCCGCAAACCCAAATAGCAGCGGTGAACCGCAATGCAGGAATTAAGCCCGTTAAGGTGGATAGGGAAGTATTTGAATTAACAAAGCGAGCGATCCAGTATGCCCAAAATTCAGGCGGAGCCTTTGATATTAGTATTGTTGCCTTGGATAAAGTTTGGGTATTTGATGGTAGTATGACCACGATGCCTACGGAAGATCTGGTTAAAAGGTCTGTCGCCAAGGTGGGCTATCAACACATCCGTCTCGACAGTGCATCTTCGACAATTTTTCTGGAATTGCCCGGTATGAAGATCGGTTTCGGCTCGATCGGGAAGGGCTATGCTGCTGATCGTGGCAGGGACATGATGAAGGCAAAGGGAATTGAAGCAGGTATAGTTAATGCTTCCGGAGATCTTTCGGCTTGGGGAAACCCACCCCGGGGGGACGCCTGGAAAGTGGGTGTAAACAATCCGTTCAAACCCCATCAAATGGTCAAAGTTCTTCATTTGAATGAAATGGCCGTAGCAACTTCAGGCAGCTATGAGAAATACGCGGAGATCAATGGGAAACGGTATTCACATATTATAAATCCAGTGACAGGTTATCCAGCTACGGGATTAACTTCAGTGACGATTTATGGACCTTCCGCCGAGATTGCAAATGCCCTCAGTACCTCAATCATGGTACTTGGTGAGAAAGAAGGAAAAAAATTAATTCAGCGTTTCCCTGCATACCGTTATATTTTTATTACCGATAACGGTAAAGTCATTCAGCAGCGGTGGAAGTAATAGACCACACAGCATCATTTTTTTTCTGAAAGTGTCTGATCTTATTGGCCAGAAAGAACCTTCAGTTTGCTTTCATTGCTGTTGGTGTCTGCGAAGTCATGAAGGTTTTGTTTTATTCCCGATAAAGTAGGTTGAATGCATCAGCTATTAGCTGATTATCTCGTATCTTTATCCGAACAAAGCGTATACGAAAGAAGACGGTAGAGAACGTGTGCTTATTGGTCAGAAAGTTGAAGTCAGCAAGAAGAAAGATTCATGAAAATAATTTAAAGTAAAAGTTTGACTAGTTCGTCTATGCTGCTATGGACATTGCATACCAAAATCATATGGCAGAAAAAAATTCCAGATCATTTACGGATATCGTTAAGACTTATGGAAGTCAGCTGCTACGTTTTGTTAAGGGAAGGGTAAAGAAAACGGAGGATGCAGAAGATATCTTACAGGAAGTCTGGTATCAATTTAGCCGTTTGACCAATATGGACGAATTGGAGAATGCGGGAGCATGGCTCTATGCTGTCACACGAAATAAGATTACAGACAGCTACCGGAAAAAGAAAAGTGAATCGCTTGATGAGCTTATAGCGGGTGACGAGGATAGCGAAAGTACGTTTCCTATTCGTCAGCTCCTTTTAGCTGACGACTCCAATAATCCTGAGCTAAAATTATTTAAGGATATTTTTTGGGATGAGCTGATGAAAGCATTGGAGGAATTGCCGGAAAAACAACGTCGGGTTTTTGTGCTCAATGAACTGGAAGAGAAAACTCTTCAGGAAATTGCAGTCATGGAAAATGAGAACCTAAAGACGATTATCAGCCGAAAAGGGTATGCAGTGAAGCACCTGAGAATACGGTTGCGAAGTTTGTATGAAGAATTAAAATTTTAAAAGGATTAAGCTATGAATGGAAGAATGAAAAGACAGCGGAAGGGTAAATTCGCTTTTATGGTTGTCGCTATCATCGTTGGTGTTTTTTTGTTGGTAGCATTACTACAATATTTGTGGAATACATTAATGGTTGATATTTTCAATCTGAAAGCAATTACCTATTGGCAGGCGCTGGGACTCTTTGTCTTGTCGAAAATCTTGTTCGGCAGGGGCTTCGGTAAACCGGGAGGTGGCCGATTCCGACGGGATTTTCCGCCTCAGATGGAAAAAGGAGAAGATCTTTCCGATGAGGAAAGGGAACGTTTGCGCGAAGAATGGAAGCGTCGTTTTGGAGGACGATGCGGGTTCTGAAAAAAAGAATAAAAATTTTAAAGTAAAAACTGTTGTTGGGCGTCTTCTTCTATAAAGGCGCCTTTTTTTATGCCGATATCCTGATGGTAAACAAGTAACAGAACGCGAGGATCTGTCAGCAGGGATGTTGGATAAAACAAATAGTTAATTACAAATACCAAATGATCTAGGAAAATTCTATGTGCAATGTGCTGAAAATAGATATAATCCGCAATCATTTTTAAAAAAATGTATTCAAATGAAAAATAAACTTCGATTTATATTGCCACGCCTTATTGTGCTTACGGCAATAGCAGGATTAGCAACATTGATTATTGGGACGATCTTTAAGCTCTTGTTGTTTGGGACAATTCTCTTTGGTATAGGAAGCTTTGCCGCGGCAAGAATGCGTAGAAGAGATAGACAAGCATTCAAAATGGATAGGGCTCCGGTATATCCGAACGTTCACCGTCATTATAACACTGTGGTTGCAATTGTTCCATTACAAGGGCAAAAACGTGCTAAGAAAGCAACAATAGTTCCAGTTTACTAAGGTTAAAAATTGCAAGACGAGGAAATTCATCCCACATCAGTTTACACGTATTATTCAATATTAAAAATTAAAGACATGTTTAAAAGAAATCATTATACCAACGGATATTCAAATCATAATAAATTTTGCGGACAACATTTCAAAGACCGCTTTGAAAAATTCCAACAACAGTTTTTTGATGGTGAAGCCGGGCACAATGCTGGCGTACAGCAAGCTGTTCCTGTAAATATTGCCGAAAATCAAGAATTCTATGAAGTGCAGCTTTTTGCCGCTGGACGTAAGAAAGAACAATTCCAAGTCAGCATAAATGACGGGATACTGAAGATTTCATGTACAGAAAACACCCAGGACAATGCCATAGATTATATCTATAAAGAGCAGGATGGATTGGCATTTGAACGTGAATTCCAATTAAATGAACAAGTACTTACAGATAATGTGCATGCAAGTTTCGAGGATGGGGTATTGACGGTTATCCTTCCAAAAGATCTTGAAAAAGTAAAACGGCCACAAGAGGTTGTTATTGATTAGTAAAAACCAGTTTTGATCTGGGCGCACATCAAGGCTGCTGATGTGCGTAGCCTTAAATCAGCGTAAGAGCTGATGTTGAAAAAGGACAGCATCGAATTTTGCTGTCCTTTTTCTGTCTCTTAATTTACCGCCAACCGGTGCCCAAAAGCAGTGAACAGTAAACGAATTTCGAATAGCTGTTTGGCACTATGGTCCTTATATCCGTACTGCTTTTCTAAGTATTCCCAGAATTTGTCTCGATTGTTGATCATTGCCATAATAACCTATTTGGTCTTAGATCAAGATAATCTCAAAACGGAAATGTACTAACACCAGATTATAGGTAACAACAATTTTTAATCAATTTTTAAACAGTATTCAATCATTGTTTATTCAGTATGCACTGAGCGATCACTGAACAAGAACTGAGCGAGCACTGAACAAGCACTGTCAAAAGGCATAACATGATACCTGCCAGATATTCGCTTGATTGAAAGGTATAAAGGTTAGGGATTTGGAGTTTACGCAGCTATAGATCAGCTAGGGCTATAAGATGGTTACAATATCCCTAGTTGGTTTGTGCATGCTAAACTGGCTTCTATCTGTGCTGGTGAGGCTTGGCTTTATTGTAGCTCGTATGGCACTGTGTGAAGTTTATTTAGATGTTATGTTGTGAAAGCTACTCCGTTCTTTTAAGTTTTTTATTGAGTTGCTCTTTGCCAAATCGCCAAAAGAAATAGAATAAGCCTATAACAACTATAATTGCCATAAAGGGCACAAATATGGCGAGTATGGTCAAAATGGTTGAACCGATGGTTTCCATGGTCGAGATCATAAAATTGCCAAAACCTGCCGTCCCAACAGACGAGACTGCACGGGTACCAGCTAGCGCTGTGCTGATGGTCGCCGCGGTACCGCCACCAGCGATGATTGCCATAGCCCAGCGGAAAAAGGGTGAAATATCTGTAAACTGTATGGCAAAAAGTAAGGTGCCGGCTATCGTCGCGAGAGGAATTGAAAGGCTGTCCAATATATTGTCAATAAAAGGAATGTAATATCCTGCTATTTCCAGGATCATGGCTAGGCTTGTAGCTGCCAAAACAATAGGTGAGCCCGCCCAGGCCAATTCATTGCCAACCTGGAACAATTCAAGCCGACAGCCAAGGCTCAATAAGAATAGCGGCATGAAAACCCGGAAGCCGGTAGCTGCAGCCAGACTCAAGCCTATAAAAGCACTTACCAAAAATGTGGATAGCTCACTCATGGTCAATATTTTTGATACAACCTAATTATAGAATAGTAAAAGAATCGCTTTTGTTTTTCAGACTTCCAAAAATCGTCATATTCTAGCTGCTCATTAAAAGATGATTTTTAGCATTTTATATAATTATATATTGTGTATATAGATTTTGATTATAGTGTATCGAATCATTCGATGTACAAGTGGGATCTCATTTGTGTAATTTTATGAAAGTGGGAGTCAAACAATTTGATCACTTAAGATATTATATAAATAAACTTTCTTTTCTTATGGACAACAACGAAAAAGACATTAGCAAATGCCCATTTCATAATGGTACGATGCGCAACGCCGTTGCGGGAGGGGGAACTCAAAATCAGGACTGGTGGCCAAATAGACTTCGTGTAGATCTGTTGAGACAACACGCGAGCAAGTCAAATCCGATGGACGAGGGCTTTGATTATGCGGAAGCATTTAAACAATTGGATTTAGAAGCCGTAAAAAGAGATTTGCATGCCTTGATGACCGATTCGCAGGACTGGTGGCCTGCTGACTTTGGACATTATGGACCATTATTCATCCGGATGGCTTGGCATAGTGCAGGAACCTATCGGGTAAGCGATGGTCGAGGCGGAGCTGGGTCTGGGCAACAACGTTTTGCACCACTGAATAGCTGGCCTGATAATGTGAGTTTGGATAAAGCACGTCGCCTGTTGTGGCCTATCAAACAAAAATATGGTAAAAATATCTCCTGGGCAGATTTATTGATTTTAACAGGGAATGTTGCTTTAGAGTCTATGGGCTTCAAGACTTTTGGTTATTCTGGTGGACGTGTGGATGCTTTTGAACCTGAATTGGATGTCTATTGGGGTTCTGAAAAAACATGGTTGGGCGGTGATGTACGCTATGCTCATGGTTCAGAAGGCGTAGTGGAATCACACGGTGTATTATCTGCCGATGATGATGCAGATGGTAAACAACATTCGCGCAATCTTGAAAAACCGTTGGCAGCGGTACAGATGGGATTAATTTATGTTAATCCGGAAGGACCAGATGGAAATCCAGATCCTATCGCGGCTGCAAAAGATATACGGGATACTTTTGGTCGGATGGCGATGGACGATGAGGAAACTGTCGCTTTGATTGCTGGAGGGCATACGTTTGGAAAAACACACGGAGCAGGTCCTGCCGACAATGTCGGAAAAGAACCTGAAGCAGCCGGCATAGAACAACAAGGGCTTGGTTGGAAAAGTACCTATGGCAGTGGAGTAGGAGCAGATGCGATCACGAGTGGCTTGGAGGTTATTTGGACACAGAAACCGACAGAATGGACCAATCTCTTTTTTAAAAATCTCTTCGAAAATGAATGGGAATTAACAAAGAGTCCTGCAGGAGCGCATCAATGGGTAGCCAAAGGAGCTGATTCGACTATTCCAGATCCTTTTGATCCAACTAAAAAACGTAGGCCAACGATGCTGACGACAGATTTGTCCTTGCGTTTTGATCCAATTTATGAAAAGATCTCGCGTAAATTTTACGAAGATCAAGACGCATTTGCCGATGCATTCGCTCGCGCCTGGTTTAAATTGACGCACCGTGATTTGGGACCACGAGAGCGTTATTTAGGTGCCGAAGTTCCTGCTGAGGAATTATTGTGGCAAGATCCTATTCCTGCTGTCGATCATGCTTTGGTCGATGCTAATGATATTAACATGTTGAAATCTACCCTATTGAGCGCGGGGCTCAGCACTGCAGAGCTCGTAACGACCGCTTGGGCTTCAGCTTCTACTTTCCGTGGGTCTGACAAGAGAGGTGGTGCAAACGGTGCGCGGATACGGTTGGCTCCGCAGCGTTATTGGCAAGTCAATAATCCAGCACAATTGCAAAAAGTTCTTACTGCGCTTGAGCAAATTCAACAGGACTTTAATGGAAAGCAACAGGGCGGAAAGAAGATTTCCTTGGCAGACTTAATTGTCTTAGGTGGTGTTGCTGCGATAGAGCAGGCCGCTCGTGCAGCTGGACATGCTGTCAACGTACCGTTCCATCCGGGGCGTATGGATGCATCACAGGAACAGACGGATGTAGAATCCATGGGCTATCTTGAGCCAATTGCGGATGGATTTAGAAATTACCGTAAAGGTGCTTATACCGTGTCTACGGAATCATTATTGATCGACAAAGCACAATCACTTACGCTATCTGTTCCGGAACTAACGGTATTGATCGGCGGACTTCGTGTTCTTCAGGCAAATTTTGATGGTTCTGCATTAGGAGTGATGACAGATCGGCCAGGCCAATTGACGAATGACTTTTTTGTCAATCTATTGGATATGGGAACAGCTTGGAAAGCCATCTCTCCGGATCGGGAAGTTTTTGAAGGATCAGATCGTAAATCTGGTGTTAAAAAATGGGAAGCCGGACGTGCAGATCTTGTTTTTGGTTCCAACGCTGAACTGAGAGCTGTTGCTGAAATATATGGCAGTGCCGATGCAAAAGATAAATTCGTACAAGATTTTGTGAAGGCATGGACTAAAGTGATGGAGTTAGACCGTTTTGATCTGCATCGCTAATTGTTAAGAATATCAGTTTTTCAAGAAGCCAGGTCCGACGCGAACCTGGCTTCTTGTTATTTTAGATTTATCCAGATAACCCTGAAATTAACCTTTTGCTCCGCCGCTAAGATTGGCTCAGATTTTTATGATGTACCTGACCAATATTTATCGCTATGGTCTACGACATGGACCAATTTATTTAATGAGAATAGCAGCCAAAAAAGAACCAATTTTTGCCTCTAATATCATTTTAATCTCACTTTAACCAAATTTTAATTTAATATATGAAGAATTATGGAATTTTCTTTGGGTGTTTCCTATTTTGTGAAATAAAATTCAAGATTTGTGCTACTTTTTCTTCTTTGATCGGTAGTAACTTTGTAATGGTTTCAAAGGAATCTTTGATACATTGTTAGGTTAAAGCTATGTGGAAGCACTTTATTTTTCTGTTTGCAGCACTGTTGTTATCATTTAAGAATTTAAATGCAAACAGTCTTGTACTGAAAAGTGAAAGTGTCGAATCCCAGTTTTTATCTGCAAAAAATCCTTCCAACAATGCGGACCATACACACATCGTCCATTTTCATAAAGATCATAGTCAATTTTGTTCGCTTTACCCATCGCTTCAATCCATTGTTGCGGAATTGGACGCCGAAGTGGCACAAGATTGGTTGATGGAGCGTTGGTTGGTTACGGTTGATTTGCTATGGCATGAACTTCTGCCATCCCCACAACAGAAAGATTATCGGTATGAACATACCCTTGATCTAGAGCATATACCCATCGCTCGATTTTTGCTGTTTGAGCAAATCAAAATTCCATGCTAAAGCATACGCTTTTCTTCACATCATACAGGCAAAGAGAACTGTCATTTCTTTTCTAAATTTATTTATTTCTTAAAATATACCAATGCACGAGCTAAGTATAGTAAAGGATATTTTTGATACGTTGACCTCGCATTATGAGGCTAGGGTAGATGATATTCAAAAAATTCAGGTCACAGCAGGATTGTTATCCAACGTCCAGCCTGTATTGATCCAAAATGCATTTGATGCTTTTATTGCTGAAAATACGCAATACCAAGATATGGAAATGGAAGTCGTTGTAAACGATATCATTGCATATTGTGAACATTGTCAGAAAAATTTTCCGGTTCATTTTCATCGATTTGTATGTGATTGCGGACAGGCTTCTAGTACAATTGTTCAAGGGAATGAACTCTATATATCAAAAGTAATTTTTAAACAAGACTAATATCGTTTATCATGTCAGACAATACTTCAAATCCTAAAAGTTTAGGTAACCGTGTAGGTTCGGTTCAATGTGAAAATACAACGCTACATTTATTAAAAGCAAATGATTTTGTCGCAAAAGCCATCCGCGATAGACTGAAAGACGTTTGTGTGATCAATGTATGTTCTTCTCCGGGTTCGGGTAAAACTACCTTGATGCAAGAAACGGGAAAACGTTTGGCCAAAGATCTGAATATTGCTGTTTTGGTGGGTGATCCGGAAACCGAACGTGATGCGGTTCGTATGCGTGAGGTAGGCATTAATGCATTGCAGATTGTCACTGGTGGAATGTGTCATATTGAGGCACAAATGATCTTACAAGCCCTGGATCATATCGATATCGAAGGAATAGACCTGTTGTTTATTGAGAACGTCGGGAATTTATTGTGTCCATCAGCGTTTGATTTGGGTGAAGATTACCGCGTGACCTTATTGGCGACCACAGAAGGGGACGATAAACCGAAAAAATACCCACGTATGTTTTTAACAAGCGAATTGATGTTGGTTTCCAAAGCTGATTTACTGCCATATGTACCTTTCTCGGTAGATGCGGTAACGAAAGATGCGCGCGAGGTGAACCCCAATTTGGAAGTTATTACAATCAGTACATTAAATGGTGACGGTCTTGATACCTGGTGTGATTGGTTGAAAGAAAGAGTTCAGGCGAAAAAAGATCAATATAAGGCGCTTGAAGTAAAATAACGGCCAATTGATAAAAGAGTGGTATAGCAATGATCCGCGCTTCATTGTTATACTGTATATGTTGACATGTTATTTGTGTTTAGAGGAAATAGATTTGACGGAGAACGAAACTGTGTCAGTGCCGTTAACGAAATGAAGAAGATAGGTTTACAATATGAATGAGCTACCCGTACCAATAGATAAAATTGTAGCAAAGCATGAGTTTGCTCTTAGTGAAGTCGATCAAGTGTATCTTGAATGGTATGAAGTCCACAAAAGGCGCCTAACACGCAATACAACGGGCGGAAAGACAATCTTTATGCAATTGGAGCAAGGTGCGGAATGGCATCATGGCGATGCTTTATTTCATCAGGAAACGCTACAGGCGATCCTGGTTGTCAAGCCTACGTTGACCATAAGATTCAATCCAATAGATTTGGTGCAGCTTGCAGATTTTGGTTATTTTATTGGAAACAGACATCTGCCCATATTCAACGTAACAGATGCCCAATCACTTCGTCTTCCTTACGATGGACGGCTCTATGAGCAGGTCCTGGCAAAGTATGGAACCTCGATTCAATTGGAGGAAGCCTTACTGTTATCCGAGAATTTGATTCGACTGCAGGCGAGAAATAAAAAGAAAGCAGATTTAAGCGGAACAGATGAACATGTTGATCCGCGTAAGCAAATCCTAAAAAATAAGTAGATGAAAGTGAATCGTATTATACCTGTATTGCTTTTGGCATGTTTGTGTTTGGTGAGCGCCTGCCAAAATCGGCAAGCAGGTGCGGTCAGCAATCAAGTGAAAGCTGTCGACAGCCGTGGAAAAGAAGTGGTATTAGCGCATACGGCACAACGTGTGGTTGTATTATTTCCGTCCCTTGTTGATGAAGTCTACATGTTGGGTGCTGAAAATAGCCTTGTTGGTATTCCTGAACAGGTTTATCAGGTCGAAGATACCTATAAGTTTTTATCCAAATTGGATGATAGGATCGCAAAAAAAACACTGGCGACACCTACTTTCGCAGGCCAGGCAAATAATGTGGAAAGCATAGTGAGCTTAAACCCTGACCTTGTTTTGACATTCAATACCGATCAGGATAATATTTCCCAACTAGAAGATCTTGGAATTCCAGTGTTCACTTTTTCTTCGCAGGATGAAAAAAGTATTTTTAATGAACTGACAGGGATGGGAGCATTACTCGGAAAGAAAGCGCGAGCGGAAGAAATTGTTCAGTTTGTTTCGGCGGAGATCAAAAAAATGACTGCTCCCAAGGATCAAATACAGAAGAAGGTTTATTACGCTTGGTCTAAAGGTCGGGTACTTTCGACATCCGGTCGTGGTAGTTTGATTGATATGGCGATCCGCCTTTCGGGCGCAGCTAACGCCTGTCCGTTGGAAATGGAAGCCCCAAATGTCGGCGCAGAGACAATTTATAAATGGAATCCGGACCTCATTATTCTTTGGAATTCTACATTGGCAGACGTCTATAACTTAAAGGAACTCGCGGCCTTACCTGCAGTGCGAAATAAACAGGTATTTGTGATGTCACCGTCGTTTCCATTCGACCCACATACCGTCAAATTTATGCTTTTTGCCAAACAGATAAGGCATTGGTGTTTTTCGGATTATACGAAACAGCAACTTGACCAGGATATGGCTATCGCTTTTGAAAAACTTTACGGTAAAGCAGGATTACTTCAATGATGCATCAATTAAAAAAGCTGTTATTGCTCGTTGTTCTGCCATTGTTGGTTTTATTGTTTTCCCTATTGGTGGGCTCAAGCCAGAACATTGGTTTTGTTGAGCTCTGCCAACGCATTGGATCGGAAGTGGGGGGATATTTAGGTCACCCTACTGCGGTATTGAAGGATAATATGGATACGATATTGTGGCAGGTACGTTTACCACGGATTCTGCTGACCTTTATGGTCGGAGCTGCTCTAGCGTCTTCTGGCGGAATCTTGCAGGCCATTTTTAGGAATCCAATCGTTGATCCCTTTACATTGGGTATTTCTTCGGGATCTGCTTTTGGGGCTGCATTGGCTATGTTGTTTCCGCTATTGCCGGTCAATATATCCGCATTTTTGTTTGGTGTATGTGCTGTGGGCTTGACTTATTTTGTTTCAAATGCTGGTTTGAAAACCTCGATTATTGGGATGGTATTGGCAGGAATGGTTATTTCCGGTGTATTTACAGCCATGTTAACCTTGTTGCAATACATCAGTGATCCCTATAAATTACAAGCTATTGTACAATGGACAATGGGGAATCTGCATACGGCCTCCTGGTCGAAAGTACAGCATGCTTTTCTGCCGATAACGATAGGATTGGCTATCCTGATCCTGTTTCGTTGGAAGCTGAATCTTTTAGCCTTGGGCGATCAAGAAGCAATTGCTGTTGGCGTCAATCCGAAAATATTGAAGCTGGGATTTATTGCTGTAGCTACACTAATTACAGCATCAGCCGTTGCAGCTGTAGGGGTAATAAGTCTATTTGGATTAATTGTTCCACACATCAGCCGGATGATCTTTGGCCCCAATAACAATATTGTTGTGTGGGCAAATATCAGTATTGGTGGTACTTTTCTTCTACTGATCGATGATTTTTCTAGGGCGGTCATGCCATTTGAAATTCCGATCGGTGTATTTACAATGATTATTGGCGCTCCCTTGTTTATTTACCTGATGCGTCGTAATGAAATCAACTGGAATTCATGAGTAATTCGATTCATATCAACAACCTTTCTTTTGCCTACGGTAAGGATATCATTTTAAATGATGTAACCATGTCATTCCCAAAAGGAAAGCTTTCTGTTATTCTCGGTCGGAATGGAAGTGGTAAATCTACGCTGTTCAATATTATTGCAGGGCTGGAAAAAAAATATGATGGATCGGTTCTTATTAATGAAACGGAGCGTCGCAATTGGAAGGTTGGTCGGGCTAATTCATTGAAATTGGGTTTTCTGAACCAGTTCCATCAGACCACATTTCCTTTTAGCGTTGTTGATGTTATTCTGACGGGACGGGCTTCATTTTCTCGTTTTTCACCAAGTAAAGAAGACTTCGAGGCAGTAGAACAGATCTTGGATAAATTTAACCTCACACACTTAAAGGACAAACCCTATACGTCGTTGTCTGGAGGGGAGCGACAATTGGTGTTACTATGTCGGGTATTGGTACAGCAACCTGATTTATTATTGCTTGATGAGCCTACGAATCATTTGGATCTGAAATATCAGATTGCGGTTCTGCAGACCGCCAAAGAGCTGGTCAAGGAGGGGACAACCGTGTTATGTGTAATGCACGACCCTAACATGGCGTTTCTTTTTGGTGATCAGTTTTATCTGATGAAAGACAATAGGCTCGTGGACCTCCATGGTCTGGATCGGGAACAAGTAAGAAATTTATTGGAACAGACCTATCAACTTCCTTTGATTAGTTTGGAAAATCAAAAGAAATGGATGTTTGTTCCGATGCTGAGTGGTGCTGCGGCATTTGAACCCATTGAGGGGGCAGAACATAGTCCAGCAACCGTCACTGAGCTGAATACACCCTGATGAAGTGTGGAGTAAGCGCCTTTGTAAAAACATCATGGTTTGTAGGTGAAATGCCCAGTTTACGGGGCGATTATTTTAAAATAGCGATAACACTATGAATATATTTAAAGACAGTGGTCATATATTGATTGAAAATAAACGGATGAGTAAGGGATCTCTTCCCACTCAACCTCAGTTGAAAAATATAACCATATCTCGTGTTGAAGAGGAGGATATTGATGTCGTATTACCTTATGTCATTGAATTTCGGAAACAGTTGTTTCCGATGTTGGATTCCAATAAGCTTCCTAAGGATCTACTCGCATTTTCAGCAGTGTATCTTGAGGCTGAAGCTGCTGCATTCTTGCAGGCAAAAGATCATCGGGGTAATTTGATCGGCGTGGTTGGTATGTCGGCTTATGACTACCGTTTTCCGCATTTGGATATAGACAGAAGGAAAACGGTGGAAGTTGCCCGGCTTTTTGTGGATCCGAGTTACCGTAGGTCAGGTTTAGGAACAGCCTTGTTCAAAAGTTTGGTCGCTGTAGCTAAGGAGAAAAGTATAGAAAGGCTTTATTTACATACGCACCCATTCTTGACAGGAGCCTATGAGTTTTGGGGAAAACAAGGCTTTCAATTAAAGGACTATTGTAATGAATCGAATTTTCCAACGATACACATGGAATTATTCGTTGATCGTATTGCTTAAACCCAATTTGGGTAATCCAAAAAAAAGAAAAATTATTCTAATGAACAACATGATGAAAGCGCTAGCTTTCGCTTTATTGACAAGCGCTTCCGTACCGGGAGCCGTATATGCACAACAAGGTGTAGCATTATTTGGAAAAATTCAGGATGAAAACGGTGATCCCATCGCTGGGGTTACACTGACCTTAGTCGATGGACAACAACAGACAAGTTCTAATGCTCAGGGCGAATTTAGTTTTACCGGAATAATTTCCTTTCCTGTACAGTTACGTGCAGATGCAATTGGGTATAAGCCTGTATTGCTGGATTTGAACGCCGCTAGCTGGAATGCAAAAAAAGGAGTTCGATTACTGATGGTGGCCGGTGATAATACCTTGGATGAGGTATTGGTAACAGGTAGACGCAACAATTCTTATCTGACAAACGACATGGAGTTGGGCGGAAAATTTGCTGGAAAATTAAAAGATCTTCCACAATCTGTTGCTGTTTTAAGTAAGGAATTTATAGAGGATAAGCAGGCATTCACCACAGGGGCATTGGTTCAGGATTTGGCTGGTGTGACCGAAGCATCTTCCTATGATGATGTTGTCATTCGTGGCTTTAAAAGCGGTTATGAAACGGGTGTACGGCTTGTCAATGGCTTACGCTCGGGGTATGGTTATGGTAACAGTTATTATAATTCTCCCTTAACAATCAATCTTGAAAATATCGAGGTTTTGAAAGGGCCAGGAGCATCTTTGTTTGGAGATATCGTACCGGGTGGTACAATTAATATGACGACCAAGAAGCCTTTGGAAGATTTTAGAGGGAATGTGAATTTTTCAGGTGGTAGTTTTGAAACGATGCGAACAACTGTGGATCTCGGTGGACCTCTGGACAGTGCCAAACGTATTTTATATCGTTTTAATGCGGGTTACGAAGATACAAAGACTTTCCGCGATGTAAATCGCCAGAAACGAATCATGGTGGCTCCTTCGTTCACCTTTAAACCAGCTGAGGGCACGGTGGTGGATATTGATATGGTGTATAATCAGTTCAACGGTTATCTTGATCGGGGAATGGGTATTAAGGAAAATAACTTTTATGCTTTGCCAAGATCATTTACGTTGAGCCAGCCTTCCGATTTTTATAATTCCAAGACTTTTTCGTTAAGCGGCCGCTTGTCTCAGCGTCTGGCAGAACATGTTAGTTTGAATCTGAGCTACATGAAATCCATCTATCAGGAGGATGTCAACGAACATCGGACAATGAACACCTTTGCTGATGCGCCACATAATACCATTATGAATATGCGTTTTTTTGATCGTCATGGACGTGACTATACAGATAATGTTGTGGGTTATGTTAAGTGGGATCTTTTGGGCGATAGAGTCGATCAGCATTTTGTTGCAGGAGTTGATTTTGCACAATATCGGGGCGACAAAGAAAATCAATTGCGGGAGGCGCGGCAGCAAACTGTAGATGGCAAAGTCGTCCCGTTGACTTTTGATTTGAACAATCCCACTTATACCACGCATGATCTAACGAATTATGTGTGGCGCACGGGAGTCGCTTATCCTTTTTTGAGCCCTTATAAAACAACGGGTAAATATATTCAGGATCAAATCAGCATTGACGAGCGATTGAAACTTATTGTAGGTCTTCGTCATGAGCACTATTCTTCTGAGACACTTGACGGACAAAATCGCTTTCATGCAACGCAAAATGCCTTATTACCTCGTTTTGGTGTAACCTATGGAATCAATAAGCAGATTAACTATTTTGCAAGTTATTCACAAGGATTTGTACCTGTGGGCGCCAATTTTATTCAGAACTATAAAGATTATGGTGCCGATAAACCCTTTGATGCTGAGCGGAGTTTCCAGGTGGAAACGGGGATGAAGGCCGGTTTTTTTAAAGAGCAATTGCAAGTTGATCTATCCTTATTCCGAATTGAACGACGGAATATGCTCATTGCCACAGGGGCTATCAACGATTCAGGGTTGCCGGAGTATAGACAATCTGGCAAAGCGCTATCGCAGGGTGTCGAACTCGATGTGCGTGGGCAGTTGACACGTGAGTTCCAGATTATGGCCAATTATACCTATAGTGATACGGAGGTAAAATCATCTTCTGTTCCTTCTGAAATCGGGCAGTCCCTACCGGGAGCACCTAAAAATATGGCGAGTGCCTGGTTGAAATATGTGTTTTCAGCTAGTACATTAAAAGGTTTGGGTTTTGGTGCCGGTGTTTATTATGTAGATCGTAAAAGGATGGATAACAGTATCGGAAAGGATAGCGAAGGAAATGCACTCTGGGGGCAATGGCCTTCGTATACCACTGTAAATGCTGCTGCCTATTACCACATTGGTGCGATGAAAATGGCCTTAAATCTGAACAATGTATTCGATAAATATTACTTTTTAGGTGGTTTTGACTACACGAGAGCCTTTGCTGGTGCACCGCGAAATGTCATGGTATCAGTGGGTTACTCTTTTTAATGCTGAAATAGTAATCTAAAACCGACAAAGCGGGCTTTTTCAACAAATTTGGACTATTTAATTCAAGATTTGTGCTAGTCAAGTAGCCCGCTTTGGTTGTAAATTTGAACAACAAATAATAGTATTGTGAACGCAAGAATGAGGTATAGTTTAATCTTTTTAGTTTTTCTTTTTAGCACCCTGCTCATGAAAGGAATAGCTATGCCATCACATTCTACTGTTCAGCATTTACCCCTCGTCCGCCTAAGTCTGTCTGTATTTCCTTCTCATGTAGATAAAGCTTTAGGACAGTCAGAACGGGAAAATCTGTTAGCCGCGGTTAAAGATCATGATGTCTATGATATCACCGAACAGATGGACCTCAAAGATGAATGGAGCAAGCTGCTCTATTGGGGCGTGCTTTCAATTTGTCTTTTTGTATTCTGTTATCCTGTACGTCTCAAAATTCAGAATAACAGAAGGCCTTATATGGATCGATTGATCCTTCCGCCAAAATATATTCTTTTCCAAAGTTTAAAGATCCCATTTCTGGGGTAAAAATTTCCATTTCTTACAAGGGTTGAGAAAAGACAGACCTTGCGCTGTGTATGGGTGTAATCTGTCCTATTCATCACGATTTTGAACGATTTTTTTAAGTCGTATGACCTTGTCGTGACCTGTACCCACCGTGACTTGTTTTTAATTCGAATAACAACAATTTAAATAATATTTATATGCATTTATTACCTAGAGAGACAGAGAAGCTATTGCTTCATCTTGCCGGCGAACTAGCGAAAAAACGTAAAGCTAGAGGACTTAAATTAAACTATCCGGAGTCTATTGCATTGATCAGTAGTGAACTTTTAGAAGCTGCTCGTGACGGGCGTACTGTTGCCGATTTAATGCAGTTTGGTGCAACATTGTTGACACGTGAAGATGTTATGGAAGGTGTGCCCGAAATGATTCATGATGTACAGATAGAAGCAACATTTCCAGATGGTACAAAACTGGTCACTGTTCATAACCCGATTCGCTAATTGTTAAAAATATAATCTATGATCCCAGGAGAATTTTTTATTGCAGATGGCTATGTGATCTGCAATGAAGGTAGAGAAGTTACAACCATCACTGTGACAAATACAGGTGATAGGCCCATTCAGGTAGGTTCACATTTCCACTTCTTTGAAGTGAACAAAATGATGGAGTTTGATCGCGAGAAAGCTTTTGGTAAGCGCTTAAATATTATCGCAAGTACTGCAGTACGTTTTGAACCAGGCGAATCAAAAGATGTCGAATTGGTTCCGTATGCAGGTGCAAGAAGGATCTATGGCCACAATGATTTGGCAAATGGAGATACCGAAACCGAAGTTGCGAAAGCAAATGCAATGAAAAAAGTAAAAGAACAAGGCTTTAAAAACAAAGTGTTATGAGTTTAAAAGTTAGCAAATTAAATTATAGCGCCATCTTTGGCCCTACAAGTGGAGATAAAATCCGTTTAGGAGATACAGATATCATTATTGAAGTCGAAAAAGACTACGCTTACTATGGCGATGAAGCCAAATTTGGTGGTGGTAAGACCGTGCGTGACGGGATGTGCCAATCTTCCGTTCATACACGTGATGAAGGTACACTGGATATGGTGATCACTGATGCTATTGTTATTGATCACTGGGGTATCGTGAAAGGTGATATTGGTATTAAGGATGGTAAAATTGTTGGTGTTGGTCGTGCTGGAAATCCGGATACCATGGATAATATTACACCAAATATGATTATCGGTGCTTCTACGGAGGTGCATGGTGGATCAGGATACATCTTAACTCCAGGTGGTATTGATACCCATATCCACTATATCAGTCCAACACAAGTTGAAACGGCCTTATATAGTGGTGTTACAACAATGATCGGGGGCGGTACAGGTCCAGCGGATGGAACAAATGCAACTACAGTAACACCGGGTAAATGGAATTTACGCCGCATGTTACAAGCTGTTGAAGATCTTCCAATGAACTTTGGTTTTTTTGGTAAAGGAAACGTTGGTACTGAACAACCTATTGTTGAACAAATTGAAGCTGGTGCCTTAGGTGTTAAAATCCACGAAGATTGGGGTGCTACACCAGCAACAATCGACAGAGCGTTGACGGTTGCTGATCAATATGATGTGCAGGTGGCTATCCATACCGATACGCTGAATGAAGCGGGTTTCTTGGAAGACACGATCCAGGCAATCAACGGACGCGTGATCCATACATTCCATACGGAAGGTGCTGGCGGTGGGCACGCTCCGGATATCATCAAATCTGCGATGTATCCAAATGTATTGCCAGCATCGACAAATCCAACACGTCCATTTACAAAAAATACAATTGACGAGCACTTGGATATGCTGATGGTTTGTCACCACTTGAGCAAAGAAATTCCGGAAGACGTGGCTTTTGCCGATTCTCGTATCCGTCCAGAAACGATTGCAGCTGAGGATGTACTACAAGATCGCGGTGTATTCAGTATCATGAGTTCCGATTCGCAGGCAATGGGACGTGTAGGTGAAGTCATCACACGTACTTGGCAGACTGCAGACAAGATGAAGAAACAAGTAGGTCCATTGCCTGAAGATGAAGGTAAGGACAACGACAATTTCCGTGCACGTCGCTATGTCGCGAAATACACGATCAATCCAGCAATTGCCCACGGTATTTCGAAGTACGTTGGTTCTATCGAGCCTGGTAAAATTGCCGATATGGTGATCTGGCGTCCAGCTTTATTTGGCGCAAAACCAGAAATGATTATTAAAGGCGGGATGATTATCGCTTCAAAAATGGGGGATGCGAATGCTTCTATTCCTACACCACAACCAATCATCTTAAGAACCATGTTTGGCGGTTTAGGTAAAGCCGTTCACCAAACTTGTTTTGACTTTGTCTCTAAAATTTCATTGGAAAAGGGAATTAAAGAAGAGTATAAACTGGAAAGAACCTTACTTGCCGTAGAAAATTGTCGGAATATCTCCAAAAAAGATATGATCCACAATGATGCCACACCTGAAATTATCGTCAATCCAGAGAATTATGAGGTAAGTCTTGACGGCGAGATCTTGCGGTCAAAACCTGTTGATACAGTTTCGTTGGGACAACGATACTTCTTGTTTTAACCCTATAACTACTTTTTATGGCGTGATCCGATGTCACGCCATAAGCTATGAAAAACAATAGGTTGATGAAATCATCATGGGCTTATCAAAAGCGCATAAAAGAGAGGGAATACTGATTGCTCATGATGCTTCATTAAGCTAAAATACGATTTACGCTAATGAAAAATTTGAAGACATTTTTAGGCTGTTGTATAGCAATGGCGTGCTTAACCATACAATCGGCCTATGCGCAAAAGGGAGGTATCATGATTTATGGGGCACTGAATTACCACGAAACAACAGCTGGGCATCAATTTAGTGCCGCTCCGGTGGGTGCTGCTTATTTTTTCACTGACAACATGAATGCGGGGCTAAACTATGGATTCAATTCTGTTAAGGATAAAGCACTGGATTTTACGGATCATTCGCATGAAATAGGACCTTTCTATAGCAATACTTGGCCCCTGAGTGAGCATTTTATGTTAATTGGCCAGGTTGATGTGCATTATTTGTGGGGCGATCAACATGTCGCTACCGGTGGTACTATGGTAGATGGTAAATACAATGGCTATCTATTCAGAGTGTACCCGCTTGTGGGTATCGCCTTGGGAAAAGGTTGGGCATTAAAAGCTAAAGTAGCAGAATTGTCTTATAAAAAGAGAAATAGTAAAGATGCTGCAATTCCCAATGATCACGAACTCATTACGGGAATCAATGGATCTACAGTAGGTTTAGGCTTGTCTAAAAATCTATTTATTAAAAATTAAAAAATGATAATCACGGAAATCACAAGGAATATTCAGGGGGAGCAGATCACTAAGCGTCTCGATTTGCTTGCTATTGAATGGTATGAGTCGACCAAACGTATTCAACGTTTACGTACAGCGGAGGGAATGGATATTGCCGTCAAATTGTTGGGTAATACATCCAGCTTGCAGGATGGTGATGTCTTGTACGAAGACGAAGAGAAAATTGTTGTGGTAACGATCAAACCTTGTGAAGTCATCCGTGTCATGGCAATTGATTTCCTGCGAACTGCTTTTGTAAGCAGCGAAATTGGAAACAAACATTTGCCTCTATTTGTGGAGGCAAATGAATTGCTTATGCCTTATGAACGGTCAATGTACGAATGGTTAACGAAACAAGGATTTGACCCGCAGCGTGGCGAGCGTCAACTTTTACGTCAGCTCAATGCAAATGTCGATCCCAAGCATCATCAGAAGATGAAGTCTTCAACGAAGAATATACCGCTCTTGATCAACGACAAGACCTTCGTGAATTTGCAAGCGGCAACAGCCGGTATCGCTTTAATGCCCAATGATAGAGAAGATTACGCAAGGAGCTGATAAATCCTTGAAGATATATACTTATATAAAAAAATAATGTCAATGAAAAATACATTTCTAGGCAAGTTACTCCATCTCGCAGATCCTACATTACCAATTGGAGGGTTTACCCATTCAAATGGACTGGAGACTTATGTGCAACAGGGCTTGGTCTGTGATAAAGTTACGGCGGACAATTATGTGCGTCATAACCTCTGGTATAATCTGAAGTACAATGATGCTGCTTTGATGAAATTGGCCTATGAAGCAACTTCTTCGCAGGACATGGATGCATTGATCGCGTTAGATCAAGAATGTACAGCATTAAAAAGCCCAAGAGAAATTCGCGATGCCAGTAAAAAACTGGGTGTACGTATTTATAAAATATTCAGTCGTTATCAACAGCAGGATTTTATGCTATCCTGGGGTGAATTAATCCAAAAGAAGGAAGTAGATAGCCATTACTGTTTGATGTATGGCATGTTGGCGTCACTTTTAGAAATTCCTTTGGAAGAAGCATTACATGGCTTTTATTATAATGCCGCCATTACGATGGTGACCAACGCTGTAAAACTTGTGCCATTAGGACAGTTGGATGGCCAAGATATACTTTTTGGTTTACATGATGATATACTTGATCTCTGCAAAGAGACCTTAACCGTTGAACGGAATTTAGTGGGCTTATGCAACATTGGATTTGACATCCGTTGCATGCAACACGAACGATTATATTCTAGAGTTTATATTTCTTAAAAAACAATTAAAATGGAAAATAGAAAATATGTTAAAATAGGGGTTGGTGGTCCAGTAGGGTCTGGTAAGACAGCATTATTGGAACGATTGAGCAGACGGTTGATGAATGAAATTGATCTTGCCGTAATTACGAATGATATTTATACCAAGGAAGATGCGGAATATATGGCCAAAAATAGTTTGCTTCCCCGTGAACGAATTATCGGTGTGGAAACTGGCGGTTGCCCCCATACAGCGATACGGGAAGACGCGAGTATGAATCTCGAAGCTGTAGATGAACTGGCTAGCCGTTTCCCGGATTTGGAGTTGATTTTAATTGAAAGTGGTGGTGATAACCTGACTTCTACTTATAGTCCGGATCTTGCCGATATCACCATTTTTGTCATTGATGTTGCCGAAGGTGAAAAAATGCCGCGTAAAGGTGGGCCGGCAATTACAAGATCAGACCTGTTGTTGATTAATAAAAAAGATTTGGCACCCTATGTGGGCGCAAGCCTAGAAGTGATGGAACATGATGCACGTAAAATGCGTAAAGGTTCTCCATTCCTGTTTTCAAATCTAAAAACCGGCGATGGTTTGGAAGAGATCGTAGGCTGGATTAAAAAATACGCACTCCTTCAAGATATTGAGGAACCTAATTTACTACGTTAATTATGATTTGTTCTTTAGCTATTAAGATAGCACATCGCGAAGGAAAATCCTTTTTAAAAGATGCATATGCGACACAACCGTTTCGTATCGTTCCTGTTGGGCAATATCAAAAAGACAATGCAGCGTACTTGATGATTATGAGTTCATCGCCTGGTTTGTTGGATGGAGATGACCATCGTATTCAAGTTGATATTGCTCCGGGGTCTAAGTTACAGTTACAGACGCAGGCTTACCAGCGTTTGTTTCATATGAAAGGTCATTCGTCCCAAACGATGGAAGTGAATGTAGGCGAAAATGCTGTTTTTTCTTATGTATCCCATCCCGTCGTACCTCAGCATTCGTCTCATTTTTTGAGCCATAACATTGTACATCTTGCTTCAAATTGTCACTTATTGCTGAGTGAAATCGTGACCTGTGGCCGGAAAATGTCCGGTGAAGAGTTTATGTACAATCACTTTCAAAATCTGACAGAATGTTATGTCAATGGTAGGCTCGTGGTGAAGGATAATGTATTGCTTCAGCCAGATCGTATGCCTATACAAGGTCTGGGTATTTTGGAAGGCTATACGCACCAGGGAACGTTGATCTATCTGAATAGTGCCGGCTTGAATCCAAGCGACTGGATCGAGGCTTTCCATGAACAGTACGGGGAAACCAAAGACGTCGCGTTTGGGATTAGCGAATTGCAGCATGACGGTTTTATGGTTCGCGTTTTAGGTAACGGTGCCGAACAGCTTTATCTTCTTTTTAAAGAAATGCAAAGCGCACTATGGGGCAACATATTTTTGAATAACAACTAATTATATTCCAATGAAAAATAACATCCTAGCTTTTATACAAGCTTTTTTTAAAGGATTTGGGCAGATTATGTTACAGGGTAACATTTGGACGGGTATCTTATTTATCGGAGCCATTATTTATGATTCGGCACTTATGGGCTTTGCAGGGGTTCTCGCTAACATCGTAGGCGTACTGACGGCCAAGTTGATGAAATTTGATGAGGATCATATCAATGATGGACTTTTCGGATTTAATGCTACGCTTTACGGTATTGCTTTGGTTTTCTATTTCCAGACAAACGTTTGGGTATGGGGAGCCTTAATCGTAGGATCTGCGTTGACCACCATTTTGATGGGGTTTGCATTAAAGAAGAATCTGCCGGTATTTACATTTCCTTTTATCTTAATTACCTGGATCGCATTGTATGTGTTGAGTATTCCAGAACTGGCCTTGCGGACTGTACCCGAGCATTTTGTTGATATTCAGGAAATGGATGACTTCCTAATTGAAGGCCATGCCTTTGGTCAGGTTATTTTTCAGGGTAGTTTAATTGCTGGATTGATCTTTTTCATCGGGGTTTTCCTGAGCAATCCCATGGGCGCACTTTACGGTTTCGCTGCTGTTATCATCAGTGTTTATATATCGCACCATGGCCATGAATCTGTAGATATGACCAATAATGGCATTTTTAGCTTCAATGCGGTTTTGGTTGGAATTGCCCTAAGCGGCCCCCGCGTTAGAGATGGTGTATATGTTCTAATCGGAACGATTATCGCAACATATTTCGATCATTTTTTGATTCACAACGGATGGACAACATTGACTTTTCCATTTGTTTTTGCGATGTGGGCTATGCACCCTGTCAAACTTATCGATAAATGGTTGGTGAATAGGTTTTCATCAGCTGAAGGGACTTCCTAGTCCTTTTTTGTGAACTAAAATTTTATGTATGTTTAAATTTCGTTTAATAAAACTATTCCCAATAATGCTCTTATTGGGAATTCATGTAAATACGGTGTACGGACAAGTCAGTCCGCCGGGATTAGGAAAAGCAAGGACCGCATCTTGGTCGGTTTTGGGCTTGCGTAGGAAATTAGACAGTGCTGGAACGAAGGAAGCATTGACCTATATTGGTTTGGGAACTAAAAGTACACCCGACGATTCAAATCCATTTCACAAGCAGGCTATTTGGGTGTTAAACCATGAGGTCTATCATAAATTTGCTAAAAATCAACAATATAGTTATGCGTTGAGTTATCGTCGCCAAAACGTTTACGATGAGGCTGCCCCATATCATAACGAAGGTGTTGAGCAAGAGTTTAGGTTGTATGGACGATATGCGTATACATTGACCCTTAATGATCGTTTGAAATGGAAAAATACATTAAGGCAAGAGTTCCGAAAGTTCTTTACAGCCGATTTTCAAAAGACAGAAGAGAATTTTCAATTTAGGACCCGCTTGAAGTCGCAGCTAAATTTCAAAATTTCGGCTAAAAATAAGCAGGAATTGGCGTTGAGCGCTGAAGGACTTTTTGCAATCAGCAAGCTCTACGAACCTGTTAGTACCTGGTCTAGCTTTGGCTATAAAGAGACCCGTTTGGGTTTTTATTACATGACAGATATTCCAAAGACACCTTTGCGATTGGATCTGGGTTATATGAATGACTTAATTAAAGGCTATGACAAAGTAGATTTTGGGGTTCATTATTTAGCCGTAGATTTAATCTGGAATTTACCTTACCGTAAAAAGCATTAGCCCGCCATAAACTTATGTTTCCGATAGTCACTGGGTGAATACCCAGTGATTTTTTTGAATAGCCTGGTGAAATAGGAGGGCGATTGAAATTTCAATTCAAAGGCTATACCGGCAATATCTCTCGTAGCATCCTGCAGCAGAATCTGACTATGTAAGATACTTATTTCACTAATCCATTGCTTCGGAGGTTTATTTGTCGCTTCCTTTACACATTTATTGAGGTAGTTTTCTGAAATATGCAATAAATTGGCGTAGAATAACACGTTTTTATGATCGATATGAAATTTTTGTACATATTCGCGGAAACGGAAAGCAATATCGAGCTGTCGGCTCATCGGCGCCTTAGTCTCTATATCCGATTTTATCACCTTCAATAGGATACACTGCATCATGGATATGCAGACTTCCATTACGCGGCCATCGGTAAAAAGTTCCTCTTCCAATAACATCAACATTTGCTGGATCCAATGTGCTACATGTGGTTTAAGTGTGGTAAAAGGATGGGAATTGAAAAATTTAATATCGTTTATGCCAAGCTCAATATCAGTTACAATTTCATTTTCATAAACCACGAAAAAACCTTCTACATCATCAGAGATTGCCAGCGTAGCCGTAATATTACCTTGTTTGATGTTAATGACTTGATTTTCGGTTAAGGTATAAGATGCGCTTTCGAGATGTTGGGTCAGGGACCCCTTCGTTACAAAAATGAGAAAATTAAACGTCGTACGATAGGGGATGACAGGCATCAGGATACTGCGGAGGTAATTCTCGATTCGATAGACTTGAATTTTATTCTCATTGAATAAATTGTGCTCAGAAACATCCGGTAAAAATAACTTTTTGTACTCGTAATTGTTGATGATCTTAATCGAATTTTTCATAGTTTTAAAGACAACCTACTTACCAATGAAATCAAAAAAAAAGGAATAGTTGTATGTATGACAAATATACTTAAAAGTTTGCGGAAATTAGGTTAGCATCCGATGCTTTCCAATCAAGTAATTATTGTGTTAACTAAGTGAAAAAGCTTATTTAAGACAAATTGTCCTGATTCCCTTTTATAAACTCCGACGTGAAATGTTGTTGCTGTTTTTCATGGCTGAATTTCTCCCTATTATAGGACGCTGAACTACCTTTGGGTATTGATAAGGAGGTCCATTTATCATCCAAACATATTTTCCCAATATAGAGCATCTGACCGATGTGGTAGGGATAATGTGCTAGCTGCCGCAAGATCGCTTCCATGACGGTATGTCCTTGATTACGGATATAAATGATTTTAGCGAGATCTTCTTCTTCGAGGGATTCAATTGCTTGAAACAGACAGGACCATCCAGCATTCCAATAGGTAATAAGCTCATCGCGATCTACCCAACTGTTCTCAAACTCCTGGTCGCGGTTTCTATTTTGTTTTTCGCCATCTGTGGTGAGGAAATCGGTCCATCGGGAAAGCATATTTCCACCTAAATGTTTAACAATTAATGCAATGCTATTGCTCGAATCATTGGGTTGCCAAAAGAGTTGTTCAGTGCTTAACTGTGCAATGTTTTATCACCCAAAGATTTATAATATTGAAATTGCTTGATACAAGTCGCTAAAAAATTGTCCATTGCGTCGAAAGTTTGGCATTTATATGAATATTAATATACAAAAATGTCCTGAAACCGAGACCTAAAATAATTTTTTTAGCTGAAATCTGGTTTTGCTATCGATGTCATTAATTTCCTGATACAGTTTTTTGAGGTGATAAATGTGTGAATTTATAAGGAGAAGGAGAAGGAGAAGGAGAAGGAGAAGGAGAAGTGTGAGCAAAAATGCTAATAAAAGCAAAGGTGATACTGGGGTATGTATCACCTTTAAGCTAACTAAACATTAAACATAAATAAACAGTCTTTTTTAAAGACCACACTAAAAATTACAATACTACTTTGCCACTTGTTGATTTGTCAACTTGGACATTTTTTGGTTGATTTTTTAACGCAATTCTTGCCGATGTAGAAACATTTCCCTGTAAGTTTTCTTTCACGCTGAGCGTAACATTTGCAGACGAATTGGCTTGTACTTGGGCATTTGTTGTCGAGAAACGGCTCATGTCAACCGATGCGGATGAATTGGTGTTCAAATTTAAATTTGAAGCGCTACCCGCAATTTCCTGCTTAGACGAACTGCTTGCCGATACTTGCAAATTTTTACTGCTGACATCTGTCGTTAACTTGCTAGAAGAGCTCGTTGAAAGGTTGATATCATCAGCAATTATTTTTTTAAGCGATATTTTTGCGGAGGAGGATACGTCTACAGAAATTTTGTTTGCCTTAATCGTTTCATCGGTATAGATCGAACTGCTGGATGATGCCGAAAAGCGTGTCGGTATCTTGCTTGAGTAAACAGTTACGCGATTGTTTCTCGCATTTCTGATTGAACTGTTTCTTTTATACTGTACATACAGTGTACCGTTTTTTACAGTCGTTTCGATAAGGGATAAATGTTCGGGATTATCTGCTTCAACAATAACCTCGTTGCGATTAGAGTGAATATAATCTACACGTAATGAAGTTGCCGATGAAATGCCATCTGGAGCAGTGATCTTACGTGTTTCGCGTTCTTGTGCCTGAGCTACATATAAAAATGAAATAAAGGCAATGGTTAAGATTCTTTTCATTATTTTTCTGTTATTAGTTTAAATTTATTTTTACTGAAAGTTTCATTTTAATTTCCCTTTTTATCGTTTCTTATGTGCTTATGCATACGCTCTATCGTTAACTGCCACCTATAGTATAATAGTAATGCCAAAACTTTAAATCCGTTTAAAATACTGATTAACACTAGTTTTGTTCCTGAGTGCTATTTTCGTTCATGCTCATTTTTGAACATCAACTGTTCGGTATCGGACAATAGTTTGTTTACCAGACTCTTCGTTTGTAGGCTGCTAACCAGAATTGATACTCTAATTGGGAAGCTGTTATAAATACTTGTCGCATCTTCTCCCGTTTTGTTGCAGTAGTTTCTGCTGCAATTTTGTCAACGTAGTTTTTCGCCTTGATAACGCCCTGTGCAAAATCCTCACCGCTATAAGTTGCTATCCATTTGGAATAGGGATTTCCCTGTGTATTTGCTGTCGATACAATGTGATCTCCGACCTCCTTATAAATCCAAAAACAGGGGAGTGTTGCCGCCATAGCAACCTCAATGCTCTCGAAAGCGGCTACGCTTTTAAGAAAATGAACATAATGATGGCAGGTTGGTTCGATTTTGTTGCTCTTGTCGGCAGGACTTAAACCAAATTCCCGAAAGTAATTTTCGTGTAATGCCCGTTCAACAAGTAGCGCATTGCGACCAAATTCGAAATAGTCCAATGCTTGTTGGTTATCCGTACTTTTTGCACCTATAAAGGCGAGCACACGGCCAAATTCTTCTAAATAGAAAGCATCCTGCTGCATGTAAAATTGAAATTTATCCAGGGGAAGACTACCATCACTAAGCTGAACAATAAACGGCATAGTGAGTATATCTGAATAAATTGATGTTATTGAATCCCAGGCATGATCAGTCCAGTTCATATTGAATAAGTTTAATCGGATTGTGGAAGTGATTTAATGGCCCATTTCCTTTGCCAATGATGAGGTCTTTGCTACCAGCTATTGCTGCGTGTATATAGGCCAATGCGAATTCAACCGCGCTATCGAGACCAACGCCTTGTGCCAAATGGCTCGCAATTGCTGAAGAAAGCGAACAACCGGAACCATGTGTATTTTTGCTGTTAATTTTTTGAGATTTGAATTCAATTGGTGGATTCTTGTGCTGGAACAATAGGGATGTTAATTCTTGACTTTGGAGATGCCCGCCTTTAATCAAAACGGATTGACAACCTTTCGCCAGTAGGCTATTTCCCGCTTTTTTCATCCTCTCGACATCGTCAATAACTTCGTCTACTAAAACACTTACCTCGTCTAAATTTGGTGTAATCAGCGTTGCCAAAGGAAAAAGAAGTTCAATGCAGGCCTGAATTGTATCATCGTGAATGAGCTTGTGCCCGCTGGTCGAGACCATGACTGGATCAAATACGATAGGCCCTTTATATTCTTTTAAATAGCTGCTAATAAGCTCCACAAGTTCAATATGGTGTACCATGCCTATTTTAATTGCATCGGGATAGATGTCGTCAAAAATAGCATCTAATTGGTCCTGGACGGCTGCTGTAGGAATGTCATAAATACGTCTTACACCTTGTGTGTTCTGAACGGGTAAGGCAGTTAACACATTCATGGCATAACAACCTAATGCAGATATGGTTTTGGTATCTGCTTGTATACCTGCACCACCGCTACCATCGAACCCCGCAATGCTGAGTACGGTAGGGACGCGGTATTTTTTATCTTTTGTCATTTTAATAGTTCTTTTAGTTGTGCACTGGCAGCTCTGGGATCTTGACTTTGGCATATGGCCGAAACGACTGCAATGGAGTCTGCACCGGCATTCCAGGTCTCTTCTGCAGTTTGTAAGTTCATCCTTCCGATAGCGATCAATGGTTTTTCCGTCTTATTCCGAAGTTGTTTTAAACCTGCAATTCCCCATTCAGTAATCGTATCCATTTTTGTTCTCGTAGAAAAAATGGGACTTACACCAAGGTGGTCGACAGCGTACATTTGTGGACTTTCCAGCTGCTGCATATCTTCTATGGACCAGCCTATGTTTAATTTATCGCCATATTTTTCTCGAATAGGGAGCGGCTGCAAATCATTTTGACCCACATGTACTCCCCATGCCTCGATTTTTGCAGCGATTGCTACGGCATCATTGATCACGAGCGGAATACCATAACGATCGGTCAGTTTTTTCAAACGCATGGCTTTATCCAAAAATGTAGCGGGATCGTCAGCTTTTTCGCGTAATTGAATAAGATCGACTCCACCAATGATGGCTTCTTCGGCGACATTGAGCCAATGTTGAGGATAACAGTCCCGCTCAGAAATTACCAAATATAAAGGGTAGGGAAAAAGCGGATTAATGCGCATAACATTTGATCTTGAGCTTTGATTTTAGACGTTCTGCATTGAGCTTATAGAGTTCATCATAGAGATTCAATTGCAGGGTACCCGGGCCAGCTGCTGTTTGGGCTGCGAGTTCTCCCGCCAAGCTCAAAATGGAAACGCCGGCAACAGCTGCTTCAACATATTGGTCTGTAACACCTAGAAATGCACCAATAAGTGCAGTAGCACTACAGCCAAGTCCAGTTACCTGTGTCATTAAAGGGTTGCCATTAAAAACTTCAACCCGGTATTGCTGTGAAAGGATATAGTCTACTTCTCCAGAAATACAGATAATGGAACCGGTTTGCTCTTGCAATAATTGGCCAAATCGGAGCGCATCTTTACTCGCTGTCGTGCTGTCGACTCCTTTTGTGTTCGGTTGGTTGAAATTGTACAGCGTCATGATTTCTGATGCATTTCCACGAATAACCGTTGGTTTGAGATCCAGTAGATTGGCTAATAAATCATTGCGGAATGCTGATATCCCAGCACCAACAGGATCAAGTACCCATGGCCGTCCAATGGTATTGGCATGTTCGGTAGCAACCAGCATAGCTTCGGCTGTATCTTCACTCAAGGTGCCGATATTAATAACAAGAGCTTGCGCAATATCGACAACTTCGCGTACTTCTAAAGGACTGTGTACCATTACGGGGGACGCTCCTAGGGCTAACAGTGCGTTGGCCGTATTGTTCATCACGACTAGGTTTGTGATGTTGTGTACAAGGGGTTTTTCGACCCTCAGCTGCGCTAATAAATTGATAATTGAATCTTCCATTCTTTTTACATATGCTAAGATGTACGGTGTAGCCTTGGAGGGAAGAAGAGCGATAGACTGCGCAGTAAAGGAGTATGCTGTACAGTGGATTTTTGCTTTTCCCTACGCCGGTATAAACCGAATCAGGTTCAAAGGGACTATCTCAATTCTATACAGAATACCCCCAAAGCCAGACCAAATTTAAACAAAAAAGAGGACTTTTCATATCCATCATTTTTCGATCACTTAGCTTGTTAAATTAATCGGCCGGATTTTGATCGGCACTAATTTCAATATATTCAACAGGGGTATAAGTAACCCGGGCAAAATTTTTGGTCAAAAGTTCTGTTTCTAAAATCTTTCCACCCTGAAATTTTAAAAACTTCTCGCGCCAAATCTCATTTTTACGAAAGAACTGATTGTCTATTTTAAGAAATTGATGTTCTTTTTCAACGACATGGTATGCAAAATCCAGCTCCTGATCGATCCTCAATTCGCCCTCTAAACATTTCTCTGTAAACCAGAGGTTGATCTGGAAGGTGTAAGGCGTGTTGTTGGTGAATTGATAATCACGGTAGTTATAAAATACGGTAGCCCCACTGCCGAATGGCAAAACACGACCATCGTCAGGAAAAGGATCAAAGGAGTGATGATAACGTTCGCTGACGGTGAGTGGACTATGGATAACAAGCCAATGGATGAGATTGGATATTTGACAGATTCCACCGCCAATACCCGCCCTTGCTTCACCGAAGGATAACTCCATGCCGGGCAGATACCCTTTCTTTACGGTGGGGAGCCCCACGAGTTTACAAAATGAAAAGGTTTCCTTCGGTCTGATCAGAATGCTATTGATCTGTGCTGCTGCAATTTTCAGGTTGGTCACTTTGTTGATCTGCAATTGCATATTATTTTCGCCCAGCTTTTTTAATAATACAGACTGATGCTTTTTAATACGAAAGGGAAGTTTTTCAGCTGATTTAACTTTGCTGTATTTTTTGTCGTCAAATAGCCAGACGGCTTTTCGCTGCATTCTTCTTACCCATACTGCAAAAAAATAGAGCAAGGGGTGCTGTTGACTGATCAGTTTTCTTTTTTTCAATACGATGTTTATTTATCGCTATCAAAATTAATGCAGAAATGTATCTTTTGCCGCTTTTTTTAATTTGTCCTGTGTTTTTACTGTATAGGGGGTAGAACTTTTGTTCCATCGGGTGTATACTGGCTTTTCGCTCTATGTCTATAGCTGTTTTCTTGTTTGTACGTATTTGCCCGTGATCTTCCCATGCCCGTTATAGTTCAGGTTTTCATACGTACAGTTTCCCAAATCTTTTACAATTGATTTTTGTTGCAATACCCCCTTGAAGTAGAATTCATCAACTGTTTCGTTGGCCCGGTAGGATCGCTTGATTTCCGCTGTGAGTTGGTCATTTTGATCGAAGGTTTGGCGTAGTATATAATCACTTGTTTTCGGATCGCTATACGCATAACGGACCCGACTTTCCCTTCGATCATTTCTGCCCGACAGCTCTTCACTCATGCGATTCTGTTTGTCATAACTGTAAATGGTCCAATCTATCCGTTGGTATAAAAAATGAATGGATTCACTTTTTACAACCTGGAGTTTGCTGTTCAAGTGGTCTATTGTCGCTGTTTGTAATGTTGGATCGTAGGAAACAATGGCGTTTGGGAGATAACGGTAAATGGTGCTGTTGCTCCATTTGCTGTTTTGAAGGTACTGTATGGAGTCGATAAGTCCGAACTGATTATAGCATCTTTTGCTGAAATAATTATTTCCGCCGGAAAGATTGTTGGATGTGAGCTCTTTGCCTTCTTCATATACAGTCGTCACAATTGCTCCAGTTTCCACCTCATTTTCATCGGAAAACTGCTGCATGACGTACGTGCCGTCACATTGATTTTTACGCTGACTGTAGTAAAGAGGGAGAGCTGTATTGGCGATAATAGCCGCTGCATATTGCCTGGATGGAATAAATTGCACTTGTGCAATGGAGTCAAAGAAATGTTGGGCATTATATTGTGACGAAGGATTCTTCGACGCAACTTGTGTGTTGTTGCTTAATATGGATTTGGCTGCTGTCAGATAGGTATTACTATCGTATATGATCTTGGGTTTGCCTAAGCCATCAAACAAGATCATGGCATGACGTTGTTTCAATGACAATAGATTGATGGTCCATTGTTGATTTTTAATGCTAAATGTAAGTTTTTTTGCATCGGTTTTTGTGACCAGTAACTTTGTTGTGCTAAAAGGTACTTGCTTGAAAATCGCAGCAGCATTTTTTTCGTGTAAACGCATGATAAAATCAGTTGATTTATCGGACTCATTGGTTACAAACAGAACTGCCTGTGTAGGGCTAGCTATTGTTAACGATTTTACTGTTTGCGATGCTGCAATGGGACTATAAAACAGCAATATCAACAACTGAATGATAATCGGATAAATTTGCAGTTTCGCGTTATAATTCATTTGGGTCGATATTGCTGTTGCTTACTTTGCTATTTAATTTAATACTTCTTTCAAAAATAATAAGGTGTGCTCCCAGGCACGTTTGGCCATCACGGGATTATATTCCGCTGACTCGGGATTCGTAAACGTATGTCCAGAATTTGCGTAGGTAATTATTTGCCAGTCTGCTTTTCCTTCATTTAATTCCTTGACCAACCCATCGTAATCTTCTTTTGATACACTCTTATCGGCTGCAGGGTGCTCAATGAGTACTTTTGTTTTAATGGAACCATTGGGTCTATCGGCAGCTTTGGATAGGCCTCCGTGGATACTGATCACGGCATTGACGGGGAAGCCGGCTCTCGCCGCTTCTAATGCTCCTGAACCTCCAAAGCAATAGCCAATGATCGCAATTTTTGTCGGATCTGCGCCTTCTTTTTTCAGTTGTTCTAATGCGAGCTTGATGCGATGCTGATAAGCTTTATAGTCCGTCTTGTAGTGGCCTGCAATTTTCGAAGCTGCGGTGTTGTCCGCAGGAATATTTCCCTCACCGTAGATGTCGGCAATGAACGCGATGTAACCTTCTTTTTCAAGAAGCAATGCCGCTTGTTTCGCTTCGTTGTCAATTCCCTTCCACGCAGGAATAATTAAGACAGCAGGGCCTTTTTTTGCCCTATTGGCGGTTACCATGCCGTTGAGTTTTTGTTCACCATCCTGGTAAGAAACCTGTTTTAATTGTTGGGCCTGCGTAGTCATCGTGACCATAGTAAGCATCAATAGTGTCATAACTGTTTTCATCTGTCAATAATTTGTTCCGATCATTATTTTGTGTGATCAGAAATGAACCTAATTTGGAGTCCATCTCAACTAAATATAATTTTCAATGTACATTTTTTCCGCTGTCGCCAACCTGAAGTTACGACTTTATAGATTCAATAATACCAATAACATCGAGTTGTCCGAGACCTTGGTCGTGTGCTTTCCCGTAGGTATCGAGTAATGTCTTGAGGAGGGGATATTCGGCACCGGCTTGTTGCGCCAGTCGAATATCTTTCAGCATAAGATCTAGTGCGAAAGCAGGACTGTAGTTTTCTTCCACCAGTAAAGGCGTTTTGACTTTTGTTGCGCCACTGCCACTGGCACTATCATTGATGATTTCGAGCATATCACTCCGTTGAATTCCCAGTTTATCTGAAAATAAGATCGTCTCTGCGAGACCTTGATAGATCGTTGAAAGAAAATAGTTGATCGCAAGTTTGGCGGCAATTCCCTGGCCATTTTCGCCAACATGTTTGATCGACTTGCCCATCTGCTCGAGGTATGGCCGGGCGCGATGAAGATCCTCCTGTTCACCACCGACCATAATAATCAGGGTGCCCTCTGCCGCGGGCTTGGTACTGCCGGCCACAGGTGCATCTATAAATGCGGCTCCTTTTTCTTTGAGTTTGGATGCGATAGACAGGGTGAGTTTACGGGATATGGTACTCATATCGACAAATAATTTGCCCTTGATATCTCCTTGAAGGATTTTTTCATATACTTCACTGACAGCTTCATCATTGGTTAGCATGGAGAATACAATATCAGCATGTTCGACCAATTCGGCTATACCTTCTCTGATCATTGATTGTTTTTCAAAGCCCGCTGCTTTTGCACGGTTTCTATTATAAACAGAAAGGGGGAATCCTGCTTTTTCCAGGTTTTTAGCCATGGGGTGCCCCATGTTTCCTAATCCTATAAATCCTAATTTTTCTATCTTCATCTAAAATTACATTAATAGCTCTTGAAATTTACGTCTATTAAAGATACAAATGTTTTGGTCATTCCACTAATACCCTGATTTCGTTACGAAGGAGCACTATTTTATCTTCCTGTTCCAGTTTTTTTAAAATTCGGGAGACAACTACCCGGGATGTGTTTAGGTCAGAAGCAATATCCTGATGCGTAAGGGTAAGTATTCGGTCGTTGTTCAGCTTTACTTTGGCTTTCAGATATTGAATGATTCGTTCTTCCATATTGGAAAAAGCTAGACTATCAATAGCTTGTAACATTTCGTCCATACGGCTTGAATAGCTTGATATGATGAAATTTCGCCAAGAGGGGTATTTTCCCATCCAAAGGTTGACAAGCTCATTTGGAATCATGGCAACCGTTGTTGTTTTTTCTGCGAGGGCACGAATTTCACTTTTTTTATTTCCGAGACAACAGGCTATTGACATCGTACAGGTTTGACCTTTTTCCAAATAGTAGAGCAGCAGTTCGCCTTTGTCTTCATCTTCCCGGACAATTTTTATTGCTCCATCTAGGAGAAGGGGCATCGACTTGATGTATTGATTGGTATCAATGATGAGATCCCCCTCATGAAACGTTTTGATGTGTGCGTTTTTGGCTATTGCAGTAATTAACTCTGGCTCAAGAATGCCTGTATAAGCTTGTTGGATTGACAACATACGGTATTATTTTAGTTAAAGTTAATTATTTACGGGCTTATTTTATCCCCTGGGGGTGGAAAAGAATGTTGGTGGAAAAGAATGTTGGTGGAAAAGAATGTTGGTGGAAATAATGTGTAGAAAGACCGGTTTTTTTGTGCTGTGTGTGGCGTATCCAGCAGCTAACATATAAAATCGTGAAATTCATAAATTTTGATTTATTCAAAACAGACAAAATGTTATTCTGATTATTTTTAGTGTTTTTTTAAGAATGTGATGAATGTGTTGTATTTATTTTATTTAATCTGTTTTTTTATTGCCTCTTTGTTTTAGAAGTAGCTGTTTTTCTGTGGAAGCTTAAAACTGATTTGTTTTGTATAGCGCTAGGGTCTGATAATCCTATTGTTAAAATTAGTTAAAAAGACAATCAATTCCTAATTTTGCGCCACAAAAACAAAACAATCACATCTAACATGAAAAAGTCTTTACTTTTTTTTGCCCTCGTTTTTGCTAGTTATAGTGCCGTTCATGGTCAAACAGCAAATACTAGTTCGGTTTCAGGAGTTGTCAAAGAAGCTACTGGACAAACGGTTAAAGGAGCAACCATTAAAATTACCCACATCCCAAGTGGACAAGTTGTAAGTGGCTCAGCCGATGCCCAAGGAAAATTTCAAATTTCAAATCTTCAAGAAGGAGGCCCCTACAAAGTAGAGGTAACTTACATTGGCGAAACGCCTGTTGTTTTCGAAAACATCATGCTGAAATCGGGGGAATCGTTGAATATCAATCCAATTTTTACGGCTGGATCTTCAACAAATTTGGATGAGGTTGTTGTTGTTGGTCATGGTGTTATTGATATTGCTGCGGGAAGAAAGACGCCGATTGCCGTTTCGACGATCCGTAAACAGGATTTAGAGGAAAGGGTAGGCGCACAGGATATTACTTCAGCACTAGCTAATACCCCGTCGGTTTATATCACTGGTCAGGCAAAAGGTTTTGGTGAGTCTTCTATGACAACACGTGGTTTTGATCAGTCCAATACCGCATTTTTGTTGAACGGTCAGCCGATCAATGGTATGGACAATGGAAGTGTATATTGGTCAAATTGGTCGGGACTTACAGATATTGCTTCTTTAGTGCAGATTCAACGTGGTTTGGGATCATCTAAATTAGCGATTTCATCTGTCGGCGGTACCGTAAATTACGTGACACAATCTACCGCAATGAAAGAAGGTGGTTTTGTCCGCACTACTGTTGGTAACGATATGTTTATGAAGGCAACAGTAGGTTACAATACCGGTCTGATGAAAAACGGTTTTGCTGTTTCGGCTATGTTTACGCAATGGTCAGGTAACGGTTATATGGATCATACGGAAGGTGCTGGACAAAGTTATTTCTTGTCCGTTGGATACAAAGCAAATGAAAAGCACAACCTGAACTTCATGGTAACCGGTGCACCACAGTGGCACAACCAAGGATATACCTCAAAATTGTCGAACTATCTTGCTAATGGCAGACGTTACAACGACAATTATAAGGATGCAAATGGCGTGATGATGAATGCGCAAAAGAACTTTTATCATAAGCCGGTAGCCAACTTGAACTGGGATTGGACCATCGATGATAAATCATCTTTGTCAACTGTCGTTTATGCGTCGTTAGCTGCTGGGGGCGGTCAATCGTTAAGAAGTGATAAATACAACAAAGGCAAATATTTGGCTGCTGATGTAAACAATCATCAGTGGTTTGGTATAGTTTCCAATTATAACCGTAAGCTTTCAGAGTCCCTGAATTTTAATGTCGGTTTTGATGTGAGAGATTATAAGGGTACACATTATCGTAAATTGACAGATCCGCTAGGAAATACAAATGGTGTTGTATTGGGCGGTAATGTTAATTTCCCTAATAAGCCATTGGTTACCAATACATACTCAACAAATCCTTGGAAAGCTTTCTCAAGCAAACCTGATTCGCGTGAAGATCGTTTAGCTTGGGATTACAATCAATACATCCGTTACGGCGGTCTGTTCGGTCAGTTGGAATATGCGAAAAATGGTTTCACGGCGTTTTTCCAAGGATCGGTTTCTGAACAACAAAACAAACGTTCTGATTATTTTCAATACACGCCAGGTAATGAGGATTCTAAAGACGTGAACAATTTTGGCTACAATACCAAGGGTGGTGTAAGTTATACAATGGGACATCATAGTGTTTTTGGTAACGCAGGGTACTATTCCCGTCAGCCTTATCAAAACAATATTTTCATGAACTTTGCAAATGATATTAATGAAAATGCTGAAAATGAAAAAATCCTTGGTTTAGAGGCTGGTTACAAATTTGCTTCTCGATTCTTGGATGTGAATGTGAATGTTTACCGCACAACTTGGGAAAATCGTGTTACGGGTAGTTCGAGTTTAGCGACGGCAGATGATGTAAAAAAATACAATCCAACAAATGATCCTGGTATTTTGGTCGAAGGTGCCTACCTATATACAACCAATTACGGTGTAAAACAGGTGCATAGAGGGGTAGAAGTTGATTTTGAGGCCCGCCCAATCGAAAAATTGAGCCTAACAGGATTTTTATCGATAGGTGACTGGAAGTACGATGGCGCAGTAAATTCGGTCGTACGTAACGACAACCGCATCGAATTGGGTCGTTCTCAGGTGAATTTAACGGGTGAACACGTTGGTAACGCAGCACAAACTTCTTACGGATTTGGCGCTAAATATAAAATGTTTAAAGGTTTGTCTGTTGACGCAAATTACAGATACTATGAGCGTTTATATGCGTCGAATTATCGTAGGGAAGTTATCGATGGCCAAACCTATGGACGCTATATGAAATTGCCGTCTTTTAATCTTTTGGATGGCGGTCTTTCTTACAATGTTAAGGTAAGTGACAAGAACAGCATGAGTTTCCGTGTCAACATGAACAACGTGTTGAATAAGTTCTATATCTCGGAAGCTACTTCTAGCAACTTGGTGACAGATGTGAACAATAGTTGGAATGGTATTGATACGTCCAATTTTGTTTTGATCGGACAGGGTAGAACTTGGAATGCATCTGTGAAATTTACATTCTAATAAGATTTACGTCGAATACAAAAGGTCCACAATTATTTTGTGGGCCTTTTTTTGTTTTTTAATAAAAACTTAATAATTTTAGGTGATCTAATTGTCAACCTGATGTTGCATAAATTAATTTGTCTGGAAAATTTACAGATCGGTACTGTCCATTTTTCTGCTTTTGTTGTTAATTTGGATGGTGGAAATACAGGCTTTGCTTTATTTATTAACCAAGAAAATGACCCAATCTTTATTTTTCGAAAAGAAAAGAAAAATGAGGTATCTTTCCATGTAAATGAAGAGCAATTCTTTTGGATTGTAAAAAACAGCCAGTTTACACCAGGAGAACGTCAAGACTTTTTTGCTGAATTTGTTGAATTCCTGCGTTTGATGGAAGAGAAGGTTTCCAATTATGTTTTCAAAAACGAAAAATTAATCAAATTTACAAATTCGAGGGATATTGTCCGCTATAAATACTTATACCTGACAGGTGAAATTAGTTGATAAGAATACCCGATTATAATACCTGATCTCCCGTTAGATTTCTTTTGTAATGAAATTTAGCTTAGTTTTGGGTATGAAGCATATGTTTTCAAATCTAGCTGTCATTCTACAAAACAATACTTTTGTGGAATCAGATTTTACACTGCCAGTACCCGTACTTCTTGCTAAGTTTTCTTTTTTACCTATTTCATCATTTTTTCCGGAAGCGAGTTCATCTTTTTCCGCTGATTGGTTAGACACCGTCCAACAGAGCGCGATTAGATCTACATTGGAAGGATTTAATGTCGGAATCAGTGGCGATGGTAATCCTGTCGCTTTACTTGAGGAGGCGATTGCTTTGGACAACAATGCGCTTGCTTATAGTTATTTAGGGCTTTATTATTTTAAAATAGCCGCCTATGACAAAGCTATTGCTGCGTTTACAAGCGCTATTGAAAAGTATAAAGAAGAGCCATTTTTTTATGCTAGCCGTTGTTTAGTCTACAGACAGATCGAGGAAGATGAAGGCGCTTTCTATGATTATCAAATTGCTAAAAGACTGGATTTTAATTACCATAGTGTATTGGAATGGGCGGAGAATCAAGCTGAACTCACTTACTTTGAGGCCGATAATTTGGTTATTCAAGAGCTGGAATCGAAGCCAAAGCACCTGAGTACTGACGAAATAAATTCATTGGGACTTGAATATGTTCATTGCTATAGCTATCTAAAAGCAATCGGTCTTTATTCTTCTGCTATTGCGGAATCCGACAACAAGGATAGCAACCTGTTTGTTTTTAGAGGAAGTTTGTACCTGAAATTGACCTGTTTTGAATTGGCATTGTCTGATTTCAATCAGGCTATTGCTCTTGATGAGAATCGTTCTGCCGCCCATATATTTCGCGCTAAAGTGTTTGAATCCTATCGTAATTACCAAAGTGCGCTGGAAGACTATGCCAAGGCGGAGGAAATAGATCGTGATTCATCGATCGTATACGAAGAAAGGGCATCTTTGTTTGAGCGGTTGGGAAATTTTGAGGAAGCATTATTGGATTTTGATCGCCTTGTTACGCTCAATCCGGAAGATTTTTATGTGTATTCATTACGAGCCGATTTGAATGAAAAGTTGGAGGATTTACCAGGCGCACTGGCAGATTACTCGAAAGCGATCGATTTGAATCCATATTATTCTGATTTGTATTCATATCGCGCAGCAATTCGTGAAAAATTGGGTGATCCTATCGGGGCAAAAGCCGACCTGGATAAATTCAATGAATTGGAAGATGAATAAAAAAAGTCCACCTTTTGGTGGACTTTTTATACCTACTGCTCTAACTAGAGCAGCCTTTATTTAATGATCCTTTTTATCTTATTGGAACGGGTAATCAGTTTGTGCAATTTGTCATAATCCTCCGTGGCAATAGAATCGTGCAGGGATTGAAGCTGCTTGATATGTTCTTCGAGTACTTCGAGTACATTTTCGCGATTTTGCTTGAAAATAGGTGTCCACATATCGGGCGAACTTTTGGCTAGACGTACTGTAGATTCAAATCCCGAGCCTGCCAGCTCAAAGATACGCCCTTGAGATTTCTCTTTTTCCAATACTGTTAAGGCGAGGGCGAAAGAGGTCAGGTGAGAAATGTGGGATACATAAGCCGTATGCACATCATGTTCATCTGCATTCATAAAACAGCTGCGCATCTCCAATTGGTCGGTGATGGCATCGGCAATCTCGAAAGCATCCTCATCCGTTTTAAATGCTTCAACATACACCATCATTTTTCCTTTGAATAAGCCTGCTATTGCAGCTTCGGGTCCCGAATACTCTGTTCCGGCCATGGGATGGGCTGCAACATAACGGCCCCTATTGGGATGATCCTTTATTTTATTCAGAATATTCGTTTTTGTTGATCCCATGTCGATGACAACCTGGTCTGTGACCAGATCCAAGATTTGAGGAACAACATGTAAAATGGCATCAACAGGAATTGTGAGCACCAATACTTTACAGGTCTTAATCGCATCTTCTAAGCTTGCTGTTTCGTCAATGAAGCCGATATGCATCGCTTTATCTAAGTTCTTTTGACTCTTATCTACACCGATTATTTTGTCGCAGAATTTTGTTTCTTTTAGGCGAATGGCAACTGAGCCGCCGATCAAGCCTACGCCTACAATGGCAATGTTCATATATAAACAATTATATTAAGCGTATTTTTGTTCAAATGTTATACATCGAACGCTTCATACCCTGGTTGTTTGTTGATTAATTATTCTATCGATAATTTCAAAGCAGTTAAGCTGCGCCGAAATCGAATGTGTTAGAAATTATCTTTAATACGTTGGATTGATTCTTTGAGTACCTCTACCGTAGCACAGAGACTGATGCGTATATATTGATCGCCTTTATCTCCAAAAATTCCACCCGGTGTAATAAATACCCGTGATCTCTCCAAAACAGCATCACTCAGGGCATAGCCATCCTCGTATTTCTCCGGAATACGCGCCCATACAAATAGACCTACTTGGTCTTTTTGATAAGCACAGTCCAGCAAATCCATGATCTCATAAACCTGTTGGCGCCGTTCCGCATAAATTTTGTTTAGATCAGCATACCAGGAGGCATCAAGTTGTAAGGCTTTCGCCGCGGCCAGCTGAACAGGTAAAAACATGCCTGAGTCCATGTTGCTTTTGAAACGAAGCACTTGGTTTATACGTTCTTCGGCACCCACGAGCACACCAATTCGCCATCCCGCCATATTGGAAGATTTGCTCAGCGAATTCAATTCAATAGCCACATCTTTGGCGCCTGGTATACTCATAATGCTTTTTGGCGTATCTGTCAAAATAAAGCTATATGGGTTATCGTGGCAAATCAGGATATTATGCTCTTTGGCAAATTGAATCAGCTCTTGGTAAAATGCATCGGGTGCGGAGGCACCTGTTGGCATATGGGGATAGTTTATCCACATTAGTTTAACCTTTGACAAGTCTTGTTTTTTGAGCTCATTTAAATCAATAAGCCAATTTTGCTCTTGTGTAAGATTATAGGTAATCGCTTCAGCACCACTCAGCCGCACTGCGGCCGCATAAGCAGGGTAGCCAGGATTAGGTATAAGTGCCTGATCCCCTTCCTGCAGGTAGGTCATACAGATATGCACAATGCCTTCTTTTGACCCAATTAAGGGTAATATTTCGGTATTGGGATTAAAAGTCGCGTTATAATAACGTTGATACCAATCTGCAACGGCTTGTCGTAGGGCAGGTGCGCCTTTATAGTTTTGATAGCCATGCACATTTGGAAGTTGGGCATTCGTATTTAATGTCTCGATCACCTCCGGATGCGGGGGTAAGTCTGGACTTCCAATTCCTAGGTTGATTACACGCGCTCCCTGTTTGTTCAACTCATCTATTTCTCTTAATTTTTTGGAGAAATAATATTCTTCAGTGTGCTGCAATCTTTTGGCAACGTCTATTTGCATTTTATTTTAATAAATTTGGTATTTGAATAAGGCTAAATTAGGGAATTATCTATTAAAAGGAGATTTTTTTATCGATTTTTCAAGCTGAACAAGCTGAATGCTTTATTCTTGCGATGCAACAATTTTATAGTCCCCTGCCAGGATATGTGCTTTTCTTGATTAATTTGTTATTTTTGTTCAATTTCCTCGTCAAAAATCTGGAAGTTAGAGGAGAGACCGACGAATTACTTTTGATGTAAAAGTAATTTGTCTTAGTTCAACATAAATGAAAACATATTTTAGGCTCTTATCGTTTGCTAAACCCATTGAGAAATTTGCAATCCCCTATGTAATTTGCACGCTGATCACGGTTGTTTTTAGCACGTTGAATTTGGCATTACTTGCTCCTTTACTCCATACACTTTTTAAAACCGGAAAAGAGGCTTGTGAAGCAGCTATTGAAGTCGTGAAACCTGAAGCGTACACAGATATTTTAGCTTGGTTCAATTACTATGCATCGATGGCAAATGAGCAGTTTGGTGCCTATGGCGCATTGCAAAGGGTCTGTATTGCAATTGTGATCTCCGTATTTATCAGTAATCTGTTTCGCTACTTCTGTCAACGCATTATGGAGAATTTCCGTATTCATACTTTGCTCAAATTGCGTAGAGCGGTATTTGACAGTGTAATGGATTTACATGTCGGTTATTTTACAGGACAACGAAAAGGAGATATTGTTTCTAAAGTTGCGTCTGATGTACAGGTCGTGCAGTATTCTGTGACGGGTACTTTACAGGTGGTTTTTAAAGAGCCCTTGCAATTGATCGCTTATATCGTGATGCTTTTTAATATCTCTGCGCAATTGACATTCTTTTCACTCTTGGTCATTCCCGTCTCTGCATTTTTTATTTCTAGAATCGTTAAGAATCTTAAAAGCCAAGCGCATGCGGCACAGGAATCGTATGGAAATATGATTTCCTATTTGGACGAAGCATTGTCTGGAATAAAAATTATCAAAGCTTTCAATGCCGTTTCATTTATTAAGAACAGGTTTCATAATGAGAACGAACGTTACGCCAATATCGGTCGTGCTATGGCTAAAAGACAACAGTTAAGTTCACCTGTGTCCGAATTGCTGGGGGTAATTATGGTGGCTATTATTCTTTTGTATGGCGGCCATTTGGTGCTTTCAGGTGACAAGAGTTTAACGGCGCCCGCATTTATTGCCTATATCGCTATTTTTTCACAGGTGATGCGTCCGGCAAAGGCGTTAACAGATTCTTTCAGCGGTATTCATAATGGTCTTGCTGCGGGTGAGCGTGTATTGGAACTTATCGATGAACGGACGGAAGTGAAAGATCGCGCCGACGCGAAGCTTGTGAAAAGCTTTGAGAAGAATATTGTCTTTAATCAGGTGAATTTTTCGTATACCAAAGATAAAGAGATTCTACAGAACATCGATTTGACTATAGAAAAAGGGAAGATTATTGCGTTGGTGGGACCTTCAGGTGGGGGAAAATCAACTTTAGTTGATTTAATTCCGCGTTTTATGGACGTCACTGGGGGGCAAATTTTGTTTGACGGTATTGATTTACGGGATTTAGACCAGGATTCTTTACGGGACATGATCGGTGTCGTTAATCAAGAGTCCATTTTGTTTAATGATACGATCTTCAATAATATTGCATTTGCTAATCTTTCGGCCAGTCAAGAGGAAGTAGAAGCCGCTGCACGGATTGCGAATGCGCATGAATTTATTGTGAAAACGGAACAGGGGTATCAGACCAACATAGGTGATAGGGGCGGTAAATTATCTGGTGGCCAACGTCAGCGGATCTGTATTGCACGAGCTGTCTTGAAGAATCCACCGATCATGCTTCTTGATGAGGCGACTTCTGCTTTAGATACCGAATCTGAAAAATTGGTGCAGGACTCCTTATATAAATTAATGGACAATAGAACAACGGTTGTTATTGCCCATCGTTTAAGTACCATTCAGAATGCGGATAAAATTGTGGTTATTGAAGCAGGAAAGATCGTAGAAGCAGGTAGCCATAGTGAGCTGATACAGCAAGAAGGATTATACCGTAAATTAATCGAAATGCAACAATTTACAGATTAGGCTCCTTTTCTAAGAGCTATGTCAAATTAGTTGTTGTCACATTTTTTATTATAACTTTTGTTGCCTTTTCGGTACATTTGATTTAAGATAGGAGATACATTTAATGAACGCAATAGATAAATTGAATTTCTTGATTAACGATAAGAATTTAGCTGTCGAATTGAGAGATATAGCGGAGAAAGTTTTGCGAGAGGAGCGTATCACTTTTAAGGACGGCGTACTTTTGTATGAGAAAGGTGAGTTAGGCTACCTTGGTGTGCTTGCTAACTATATTCGCGAGAAACGCCATGGTGATCATACTTTTTTCAATCGTAATTTTCACATCGAGCCGACTAACGTCTGTGTCTATGACTGTAAGTTCTGTTCGTATTCCCGCTTAATAAAAGAACGGGCTGAAGGTTGGGAGATGGAAGTCGACGGCATGATGGATATTGTGAAAAAGTACGACAAGGAGGCTGTTACTGAAGTTCATATCACCGGAGGGGTTGTTCCTAAGCAGAACCTCGAATTTTATGCCGATTTTTTTCGCAAATGTAAAGCACATCGTCCCGAGTTGCATATCAAAGGACTTACACCTGTAGAGTATTACTATATTTTCAAGAAAGCAAAATTGAGCCATTACGACGGATTGAAGTATCTGCAATCCTGCGGATTAGATTCTATGCCGGGCGGTGGTGCGGAAATCTTTCATCCAGAAGTCAGAGAGCAGATTGCACATGATAAATGCACAGCCGAACAATGGCTGGATATTCATGAGCAGGCGCATAAGCTGGGCATGCATACCAATGCAACCATGCTGTACGGCCATATAGAGCAGTTTTGGCATCGTGTCGATCACATGGAGCGCTTAAGACAGCTACAGGATAAGACTGGCGGTTTTCAGACCTTTATTCCACTAAAATTTAGAAACAAGGAGAATCAAATGTCTCATATTCCGGAGGTATCCGTTATTGAAGACCTCAGGAATTACGCGATCGCTCGAATTTACATGGATAATTTTGATCATATTAAAGCTTATTGGGCAATGATATCGAGAGATACGGCCCAGTTGTCCTTGGCTTTTGGGGTCGATGATATAGACGGAACACTGGATGATACGACAAAAATATACAGCATGGCAGGAGCAGAAGAGCAAAAACCAGGGATGACCACACAAGAGGTTGTTGAGCTAATAAAAAATGTTGGACGCCATCCGATTGAAAGAGATACCCTCTACAATGTGGTAACCGATTATAATGATGTTGTTTTTGATCAAGTTGATCAAAAGAAAAGCTATTACGCATTACCTGTTGTCAATTCATAACTCATATCGCACGTTGAAAAAGACATTTTATTTTATACGACACGGACAGACTGATCTAAATTTAAGAGGTATTGTGCAGGGGCGGGGTGTTAATTCCCCACTCAATAAAATGGGCATAGCTCAAGCTCAGGCTTTCTTTGATCGCTACAATACGGTGCCTTTTGATAAGATATATACCTCCACTTTATTGCGTACTCATCAAACTGTACAGGGGTTCATTGATTTGGATTTACCTTGGGAACAGCTTGTTGGTTTGGATGAAATAAGCTGGGGAGTTTATGAAGGAAAAGAACAAACACCGGAGTTGCTAGCTGGTTTTGAAAAATTGGTCGCAGCATGGCGCAATGGAGAATTGGATGTCAGTATCGAAAACGGAGAGTCTCCTCATGAATTAATGGCGCGTCAACAAGTCGCCTTGGATCATATGCTCGCTCAGACAGATGAAAAAAACATATTAGTCTGTATGCACGGTCGTGCTTTACGGATTATGCTTTGTCTAATGACTGGTGTCGATGCCCGTTATATGGATGATTTCCCGCATACAAATACTGCTTTATATAAATTGCTTTATGATAATGGTCAATTTGAGATTGTAGACCATTACAATACCGCACACTTAGAAGCATTGATAAATGAATAAAATTAGAGTTTCTGCCGTATCGTATACCAATACTTATCCATTTTTGAATGGAATACGTAAATCGAAAGTGATGGAGCAAATCGACTTGAGCGTCGATTATCCAAGTGCCTGTGCACAGAAAGTAATCGACGATCAAGCTGATATCGGGATTATACCGACAGCTGCCTTATTAAGTCTACCCGAGTACTATATTAATACCGATTTTTGTATCGGCACGGAAGGTGCTGTCGATTCTGTCTTTATTTTTGCCAATAAACCCATTGAAGAGGTAAAAACTTTACGTTTAGATAAGCAATCGCGCACTTCAAATGGTTTAGCACGTGTATTGATAAAAAATTATTGGAAAAAGGATGTAGAATTGGTCACTGATGAATCTATAGAGCCAGATGCCTATGTTTTAATTGGGGATCGTACTTTCGGTAAGAAGAATGCAGTACCCTATGTTTATGATTTGGGGGAAGAATGGTTTAACTTCACCGGATTACCTTTCGCTTTTGCCTTATGGGTAAGTAACAAAAAACTTCCCGACTCTTTTGTAGAGGAATTCAATGAAGCTTTAGCGTATGGCGTTGAACATGCAACCGATGTGATAGCCGGTCTCCCAGAATTTGAGGACTTTGATTATACCAAATATCTGACAGAGCATCTTAATTTCCATTTGACAGCCAAGAAGCGCGAAGCTGTGCAATTGTATCTCCGGTATTTAAAAGAATTGGATTAACCTGGGGGCGCTTGGCCTGAACAGGAACGATGACATACCCTGAAAAATTTTAAATCAGAATCGCCAGGTAAGCCTTACACGGTATTGTGAAGGCTTACCTGGCGATTGATTTCCAAAGAAGAAAATACAAGAATTGAAGCCACCGTTTTACACTTGAATTCCAATTAACCAATGTTTTGGACCTTTAAGTACGTCCAATTTTTACTTTACGTCCTTTGATTTTTTGCCCATTTGCCTTGTTGATAATAAAAGGAGCAAGCTTTCTTTTAACGGCGACATAAGCGACCTTATCTTTCACTTCTATTATACCAATGTCGTCTTTTTCAACACCTTCCAAATGCAGGAGAAAACCTACAATGTCAATTTTATTGACTTTGTCTTTTCTTCCAGCACTAACATAAAGTGTGGCGAAAGGTGAATTTTCAGGAAGATCATAGTATTCGGGAAATTCCTCTTCAGGTATTTCCTCCGCTATATAGGGATACGCTTCTTCCGGCTTTAAGATGACATAGACATCACCCTTTGCCTGCATACGCGCAGTACGTCCATTGCGATGAATAAAGCCATCTTCTTTATGCGGTAGCTGATAATGAATAATGGCATCAACTTCGGGGATATCCAGCCCTCTTGCAGCCAAATCGGTCGTGATCAAAACATTGTTGGAATGATTACGGAATTTGAGAAGCGCCAGTTCACGATCTTGCTGTTCAAGTCCGCCATGAAAGGTGTCGTGAATAATATTGCGATTATCCAGTAGTTCGCTGATGTGATCGACGGCATCGCGATGGTTACAGAAGATAATCATTTTTTTCGTCCCAATCTTGCAGATAAGTTTTAGTAGTGCCTCCAATTTCTTTTGAACAGGGGCAACTACTTTTTTAATTGTAATGCGGGGTATATTTTGTGAATTATTCAAAAAATCGACAAGAATAGGCTCCTCTATCTGTGTAAAAGGCGGAATTGCATCCATCATCGTTGCAGAAGTCAATATCCGCGATCTGATGGCCGGTATATGTCGAATAATAAAATCCATTTGTTGCTGAAATCCCAGTTCCAACGATTTATCAAATTCGTCTAGCACGAGGGTATGAATACCGGAAGGATCAAAATTTCCTTCTTCGATATGTTGTTTTATGCGTCCTGGAGTTCCTATAATAATTCCGGGAGCATCCTTGAATTCATTTTTTTCAATACGGGTACTATGACCGCCATAGGCACAGGTGACTTTGTGGCCAGTGGCTACCTTGCGAAGCACTTGCTCTATCTGTAAGGCCAGTTCGCGGGTCGGCACTAAGATCAGTACTTGAACCTCCCGAACGATTTCCTTCAGTTGCTCTAAAATGAGCAATGAAAAGGCCAAGGTTTTGCCAGATCCTGTGGGTGAAAGTAAGATGAAATCATGATCTTTTTGGTACGATTCCACTACTTTTTCTTGCATCTCATTTAAGGATGAGATACCTAATTTATTTAAAATAGCTTCTAGCTGCATTCAGCAAAAATACAAAATACCGCTATTTTGAAAGGAACAAACTCGAATGAAAATTTTTTAGGCATTTTGTAATTAAAAAAACAAGGTAATCAGTCTATAAAAGATGATTACCTTGCCTTGATTTTTATCGGTATACTGAAACACGCGGTATAGTTGCCGAGTTATTAATTTTCCATAAGTATTGTTTTATAGGATATCAATACCTTCTTGTCTTAATGTTTCTTTTTTGTCCTCTTCCCAGATACTGACTTGAACTTCTCCAATATGTTGTTTTTTGAGCATAAACATACAGACACGGGATTGTCCGATTCCACCGCCCATAGATTCCGGTAATTGATCATTGAGAAGCATGCTATGGAAAGTCAGTTTGGATTTTTCAGTGCAATTTCTGATTTCCATTTGATGTGCCAAAGCGGTTTTATCGACGCGAATCCCCATGGAAGAAAGCTCAAAGGCTGAATTTAAGATGGGGTTCCATACGAGAATATCTCCATTCAATCCTTTGTGTCCAGCCTCATTTGCAGTACTCCAATCGTCGTAGTCTGCTGCGCGACCATCGTGTGCAACACCATTGCTGAGTGCCCCGCCGATACCATATAAAAATACTGCACCATATTCTTTTGTGATGGTATTTTCACGTTCTTTTGCAGTTAGATTAGGATATTTTTGCAGAAGTTCTTCTGCTGCAATAAATGTAATGGTTTCTGGAAGAATAGCTTTTATCTGTGGATACTTGCTTTCAACCTGTTGTTCTGTATAGCGTAATGCATCGTAAATTTTTAATACGGTATCTTTCAGTAAGGCCAAAGTACGTTGATCTTTATCGATTACTTTTTCCCAATCCCATTGGTCTACATATATCGAATGAATAGGGGTGTAATCTTCATCAGGACGCAGTGCTTTCATGTCTGTCACGATGCCTTCCCCGGGTAACATTTCAAGTTCTTTTAAACGGACTCTTTTCCATTTTGCCAATGAATGTACGACGACAGCCCTTTTTTCATTCAATGATTTAATCGGAAATGATACCGGGCGCTCAATTCCATTTAAGTCATCATTTAATCCTGTGCCGTCTAAAACCACCAAAGGCGATGAGATCGGAATTAAATTTAATGCTTTCTTTAGTTGTTGGACAAATGTATCTTTAACGAAGCTGATAGCAACTTCGGTATTTAAAAGTTTTCTTCCCTCCATATGAGTTAAATGAAATACCATGTGCGGATTGATACGCATGGTTTTATTTTTTATTCAGTTATTTCCTACAAAAGTATGAAAATATCACTGGTTAATCTGTTTGGTTGTGATTTTTAATATTTATCCATTAAAAAGTTGAAAAAATAAAAAAATTCTAACAAAATGAAGGTAGGTCAATATTTAATTATAAAACTAATAATTTGTTGGTGCAACTAAAAGTGTTTGGTTACTTACTAAAAGAGCCCTGAATATTTCAGGGCTCTTTTATTTATGGTGGATCGACGTGATTGATTAAACGGAGAAACTTTCGCCGCATGCACAGGTCCGGCTCGCATTAGGGTTATGGAATTCAAAACCTTTTCCGTTCAAACCATCGGAATAATCCAGTTCTGTACCTGCTAGGTATAAAAACGATTTTATATCCAAACAGACTTTCACGCCTTTATCTTCGAAAAATTGATCACCTTTTTTTTCTTCGTTATCGAAGTTCAGCTTATAACTCAAGCCCGAACAACCGCCACTTTCCACAGCAACACGCACAAAGTAATTGCTGTCATATTGCTCATCCTTCATGATTTCCTCGATACGAGTTTTTGCTTTGTCAGTAACTGTAATCATAGTAATATCCTTTGTATAGCACAAAGATACATACAATCTTGTTATATTTCGCCTGTTATAAAGTTTTTAGAATGTCATAAATTAATCGATCAGGCCAGCTTTGAAAAGTTGCCAGATGGGGGATTGATCGCGGATTTTGCGAACCGCATCTGTGACCAATTGAGCGCATTGTATAATATCCTCTTGAGTCGTAAATATGCTTAAGCTAAAGCGAATGGCCGATAATGCATCTTCTTTGGAAACATTCATAGCCATTAAAACATGGGACGGTTCTCTGGATCCGGTTACACAGGCTGAGCCCGAGGAAAGGGCCAAAGCAGGACAGGCAGTCATTATTTCGCTGGCTAGGATGTGTTTAAAACTGATGTAACTGGTGTTGGGTAGGCGGGGTACATTTTTTCCATGAATGATGATTTCAGGAATACCACCTAAAAGTTCTTCCAATAGATCGCGGTTTCGTTCGACCGTATGATAAGATGTTGGTTTAAGCAGAGACAGGGCTTTTCCAAAGCCGACGATAGCTGGAACGTTGTACGTACCGCCTCTAAATCCGCTTTCCTGACCACCGCCTACAATCAGCGGAGTAATCTGTATCGGCTTCGATTTGCGACGGATGTATAAGGCACCGACTCCCTTCGGGCCATGAAGTTTATGCGCGCTCAGGCATAAAAGGTCAATCGGGACTTTTTGTAGATCAATGTTGATTTTTCCAATAGCCTGCGTAGCGTCACAGAAAAATAAGATGTCTTTCTCCTTACAAATAGTGGCGATTTGAGTTAGCGATGTGCATACTCCTGTCTCGTTATTTGCCGCCATGATGCAAACGAGTATGGTCTGGGAGCTCATCGCATTTTTTAAATCGTCTATACGAATCATGCCTTGTGCATCGACGGGGAGATAGCTGATCTGCGCTCCTTTTTTCGTCAGTTGTTCACAGCAGCTTAATACAGCTTTGTGTTCTGTTGAAACGGTGATAATATGATTTCCCTTGGATTGATATTTGTCAAATATGCCACAGATTACGGTATTAATACTTTCTGTTGCACCTGAATTGAAAAATAGTTCTTTTGGTGAACAATTCAGTGCTTCAGCTATTTGCGCTCTAGCCAGTTGGACGGCGGCATTGGCTTCACGCCCCATTTGGTGATAGACACTCGATGCATTCGCATAGTTTTGGATGAAGTAGGGCGTCATGGTATTCCATACCTCATCCAAAATTCGCGTTGTTGCGTTGTTGTCCAAATAAATCATATCCTTCATCAGGATAAAGATAAGGATAATGAAGGTTATGCTGAAGCCTTCACATCAACTTCCTTTTTTTTGACATTTGGATCATATCTCAAGCCCGGGGTCAACCAATACATCAGTATGATACGGGAATAACGGTAGTTGAATGGCGACATTAAAACAACGCTCATGATAGCAACGGTTGCATAGAGTATAAAAGAAGAATCATTGCCTGTCAGGATATAGGTTGCCATACAAGCCGTAACCATTTCTGCAATGGAGAACGCATAGGTAACATACATGGCACCATAAAAATAACCTGGCTCACGCTCGTAACGAAGTCCACAGTATTCGCAATGGCTATTCATTTTTTGTACTTTAAGACCATAGGCAGGACCTTGGTACACATGGCCGATCCGGCATCTTGGACATTTCGCTTGCCATGCAGCTTTAAATTCAGATAATTCGTATTTAACCTCTTCCATAGTTATAGTTGTTTTCTGAACTCTTCTGGTGTGAGCCCAGCGGATTTTTTGAAAAATTTAGTAAAGTATGAGTTGTCATTGAATTGCAGCTCATCTGCAATCTCATTGATATTTAAGTTTCGATTGACCAATAGTCGCTTCGCTTCGAGTACAATCCGGTTTCGTATAATTTCACCTGCTGATTGTCCGATGTAGGATTTGCAGATCGCATTCAGATGATTGGGTGTAATAAATAACTGATCTGCGTACACACTGGGCAATTTGGTAGATCTGAATTGCTGTTCAACCAATTGCTGAAAACTATTGAATATTTTGTGATTATATGGCGTACTGTGCTCTTGATGATCTTTTTCTGTAGAAATTGAGATATACAATATAAATTGGAGCAGAAGTGTACGGATATAGTCTTCCGATTGACCTGCCGCTTTTGCGGAAGCAATTTGTTCAAGAATGTGAATAGCCTGCTTGCGAAATTGTTCCGCAATAACAAAAATAAGCTGCTCAATTTTACCCTGTAAGAAGCTGAAGCGTTCCAGGTAATCGGTTCTTAAGAGAAAAGACTGAAAATAGTCAATGGAAAAATTGACAACATAGCCTTCTTCGTCACCTGTAAAGTTCCAGGTATGAACTTGACCTGGTACCATAAAATAGATTTGATAAGGTTCAATGTTGTAATGATTGAAATCAATAATGTGTTCTCCTGAGCCCTTGGTGAATAGCACAAAATGGAAAAAATTATGTTTGTGAGGAAATACCATATCCTGATGCTTGATGATATATTCTTTTAGATCATCAATATGAATCGTTGTTTTGTTATTGAGATCAATGCTACAACTATCAATAATCGGAATGGTATTTTTTCTATTCATATAGCAAAATTACGCTAAATATTCTTTTAACAGTGGTGTTTATTTGGTCTTTTATGGTGTTTTTCAATGATTTTTATATTTTGATACGGTATACGATATGTTGGAACAATCCTTGTGCCTAGAGGTTTAAAATATATTTTACAACATGGAAAGTAATTTAAATAGTTTGGGGAGTAGATTTGGTCGTTTGACCGATATTGTCATTGAGTCTATTCCGGGGATTATAGGTGGAATTATCCTATTGATTCTTGGGAAATATGTGATCAATTTTGTAGATCGCTTATTACATAAACGTTTCGAAAAGAAGAATGTAGATCCCTCTATTCGGGCATTTATCTCCAGTATTGTAAAGATCGTCATGTGGGTGATGTTGCTCCTCACCGTCGCAAGTCAGATTGGAATACAGACAACTTCTTTTATTGCTGCTTTATCCGCCTTTGGGTTGGCCGTTGGTATGGCGCTGCAGGGAAGTCTGAGTAATTTTGCCGGCGGAGTGCTGATTTTGATGTTTAGACCATTTGAGGTAGGGGATTCCATCTCGAGTGCAAATGGTACCGCAGGTACTGTAGAGAGGATTGATATTTTGTATTCCACTTTAATAGGCGATGATGGTGTACGTGTTTTTAGCCCAAATGGCCCTTTGGCCAATTCGGTTATTAAAAACTATACGAAAATTGTGCAACGCATGTTTGAATATACCATCAGTATCTCTTATGATAAAAATGTGAAAGAAGCGAAAGATATTATATTAAGAGTTCTCCGTTCGAATGAAAATGTGTTGACAACTCCAGAGCCAACTGTTTTTATCAAAGAATTGGGAGACAGTGCCATGGTTTTAACCGTTCGTGCGTGGACGAAAAGAGAGCATTATGTCGCTGCTCGAAACTCAATGCAGGAAAAGATTATGTTGGAGCTGGAAAGGAACGATATTAGTTTATCTTCCAATCCGACACAGATTAGCATTGTTTCGAATTCAAGCGACCTAGGGACTGCAAAAGCTTAGTCCTGATCTGTTCCCAAGGCGTGTAAAAGGACAAAGTACCGGTAGGCAATGATAGCCTGCTGGTACTTTTTTAATTTCAAGGGATCCATCTTACCATATTTTGGTAAGATGGCTTTATTTAAGCTGTTTAAAATCTGAAAAAATCTTCGTTTCATTGATATACCTCTTTATTGATAATCTGCGGCATTTTTTCGCCTTTAATTGCTGCCAGTAAGTTACTGGCGGCCATCATTGCCATATTATCCCGCGTTTCTTCTGTAGCAGACCCGATGTGTGGCAATACACAGACATTTTCCATATTTAACAGTGGATTTTTCGGATCCATCGGTTCAGGATTTGTCACATCAAGTCCGGCACCCCATAGTTGGCCAGTCTCTAGAGCTTCTGTTAGATCTATTTCATTGACCAATCCGCCTCTGGCGGTATTAATCAATATAGCGGAGTTTTTCATGCGCGCAAATGTCATTTTGTCAAACCGGTTTTTAGTCTCCGCTGTCAACCCGGCATGGATTGAAAGGACATCGCTCCGCGTGAGCAGATCGTCGAAATTCACATATCGTGCGCCAAGAATTTGCTCTGCTTCCTCATTACGGCTCCGATTGTAATAGATAATATCCATGTTATACGCTGCTTTGGCTTTTCTCGCGAATTCAAAGCCAATTCGTCCCAGTCCATAAATACCCAGTGTTTTGTTGTTGAGCTCGATGCCTAGGTTTGCCGTTGGATCAAAACCTTTCCATTCGCCCTGCAAAATTCTCTTGTGGTTGAAAAATGCCTTCCGCGATACCGATAGCATTAAAAGGAATGCGACATCAGCTGTTGCTCCCGAAAGTATGCCTGGCGTATTGCTTACAGGTATTCCATGCTGTGTTGCGGCAGCGATATCCACATTGTCATAGCCGACACTCATGAGGGATAGGGCTTTAAGGTTTGGGCAGTTTTGGAAAAAATTAGCATCAAACTTTTGCATCCCACCATTCAGCACGTAATCGGCCTGTTGGCTCGCTTCGATAAGCTGCCTTTCGGATAGGGGATCAGCTGAATCGTGTATCGTTAGATCGTGACCGGCAGATTTTAATAAATCTATACCTTTTTGTGGTATTTTTTTAGTGATAAATATCTTCATGCAAATAGCTGTTCTTTAGCTTTCTTGTGATTGATTTTGGTAAACCAATTTGTGTTTTCTTCTAGTCAAAATTAATGATCACTCATCGCTATAACAACAAAAAAAACCATATTGTTGTTTCAATATGGCTCATTATTCTCTATTTTTTGAACTTTATTTTTTACGGAGTATGTAATCTAAAATAGCTTTACCCTTATCATCGGCAGAGATGGCAGAATTGGACAAGATGATAACGCCACTTTTTTTATCGGGCGATAAGGCTAGATAGGAGCTGCTTCCGGCAGTTCCGCCATTGTGCCAATAGACCGTTAGGTCGTCAATCAGGTTCATATGCCATGCGAGTCCCAAGTCGGTGTCTGGAGGCAGAAAAAAAGTAAACAATCTGGTGTTTGCCATGGCGTTTTCAAATGGGGTCTGCGGCATCTTGAATTGCGCATTCGCAAATTTAAGCAGATCCTCAAGAGTCGATTTTAATCCGCCAGCGGGACCAAAAGCGTCAAACGACCAGGGAATTACTTCTTGACCATCTTTGTTGTATACTTTAAAGGTATCTTTTCTTTTAGGATCCAATACCTGAAAGGTATTACTCATTTCGAGTGGCTTGCAGATGATGTCTTTTACGAGCTGATCATAGCTTTTTTTATAGATACTGCATATAATGTCTCCTAATACGGCGTAGCCAAGGTTGCTGTACTCATACTCTTCACCTGGTTTCTTGTTATTTTTAAAGCTTGCGAGGAAACTATAAAGTGCTTTTTTATCGTATGTTTTGTAAGGATCGTTTTCGTTAAATCCTTTGACTTTGTCGAGATTGTCAGGAAGTCTTGGTAAGCCAGAGGTATGATTGGCCAACATTTGAAACGTTATTTTTGAAAGTTCTTCATTTTTCTTGAGTGTATCAGGAAGAAATAGCGCAATAGGCTGATCTAAGGTTATCGTTCCTTCTTCGACAAGATTTGACAAAAGTATAGCGGTAAAAACTTTACTTAACGAACCAATTTCATAGGTAGACGTTTTTGTAGGCGCTGTTTGGTTGCCTTTGGCAGTCTCACCATAGAAATAGCTTTTTGTTTGTCCATTCTTTAGAATGCCAATTGCAAGTGATTGCGTATTTTGTTGTTTCAAATAAGCATTTGCAACAGAATCGACAAAAAGGTCGTCATTATCGACTGATTTCTGTGTGGCAGGTACCACAATAGTTTTTTCCACTTGAGGCTTGATTGCCAGAGGAGTGAATTTTAATGTATTGAATTTTAAGGTTGTGTCCGTTGCAAAAAGAACCTCATACGATTGGCTGTCGAAGTCCATCTGATAGGTTGCAAGTCCTTTTTCAAATTCTTTTATCGTTGAGCTTTTTACTCGTCCTAAGGGATAGAGCTCCTGTAGTACTTGGGTAAATTTGGCTAGGCTAAATTGTTGTTTGAAGGAATCACTGGCCAAATTATAGGCGGAGTCTGTCATCTGGGAATTGATAAAAAATTCCAGCTTATTGTAAACTCCTTTATTGATCTGTTCTGCAGGATTCGTTTGGGCAAAGGAGTAAGATGTGATGCCCAGCAATACTATTGTAATAAAATGTTTCATAACGATTGATGGGCACAAATCTACGGAATGTTTAAATTCCAATCAATTGTTTTAATCGGGCATAGCCTGATTTACTGATATTGAGCTTTTCGCCTGATGTCAGTGCAGCAATATACGAATCCTTTTCATAAGGTTCCAATTTGGCCAACTGATCCACTTTAATGATAAAAGATCGGTGTATACGGACAAATTGATTCGGATCCAAAGATTTTTCAAAAAATGCCATTGTTTTATTTTTCAGGTACATGCCATCTTTGGTATGAATTTTAACATAGTCGTCATAAGACTCCAGGTATTTGACGGTATCAATCGGAATAATCTTGATCTGGGTTCCTGTTTTGACAACAATACGGTCGATTTTTGTTTCGTCCTGCGCTGTAAGCACTTCGTAGTTGGGTTGAACTTTTTTCTCAGGTGCGGAGTAGCTTGCTCTGAATTTTTCTAAAGCTTTTTTGAAACGTGTTGGTGATACTGGTTTTAATAGGTAATCCAAGGCGTTCTTTTCGAAAGCTTTCAAGGCGTATTCGTCAAAAGCGGTCGTAAAGATGACCGCCGGAGGGTCGTCAACGAGTTCAAGCATTTCAAATCCGGTCAATTTGGGCATTTGTACGTCCAGAAAAATTAAATCCGGTTCGTGCGTATGGATAGCCTTAACAGCTTCAAAGCCATCACCACATTCCGCCACAATGGATATATCGGCTTCATTTTTTAGGTAACCCGCAATAATGGAGCGTGCAAGGGGTTCATCATCGATAATTACGACTTTAATCATATTGAGGTATTTTTAGGGTGCTAATAAATATGTTGTCCTGAATTTGAGTTTCCAGTAGATCATTTCTTCCATAAAGGAGATATAATCTGCGTTGAATACTCGATAGTCCAAATCCAGTGCCTTTTTTTGGTTTTGACTGTTCTTCGGTATCGAATGGGTTGGTAATCTGGATCAGCAGTTGGCCATCATTCGAATGGCATTTTATTTTAATTTCTACTTGATCCGTTACATTATATAACCCGTGTTTAATCGCATTCTCCACCAGTGGCTGAATAATCATGGCAGGCAATCTATTGTTAAAAATTTCTTCTGAAGAAGAGATGGATGTATTGAGTCGATGACCGAAGCGTACTTTTTCAATATCGAGATAAAGTTGAAGGTGATCGAGTTCTTCTTCAAGTGTGATAATTTGATTATTTTCTTTTCTTAGTGTTCCTCTTAAAAAGTCCGATAGCTGGAACGTCATGTTTCGGGCTTCATCCGGATTGGCGCCAATAAGTGCTATAATGGAATTGAGGCTATTGAAGAGGAAATGAGGCTGTAACTGTTGTCTTAGATTATACAGTTCGGCTTCCCGAAGTAAATTTTCGGATTCCTGCTTCCGTTTGATATTGTTAATATTGTCTTCCTGAATATTCCAGACAATGTTGATAATGGCAACAGAAGTCAAAATGAGGAAGTTAACGATGCCCCGATAAGGTAATGTTAAGTCCAGCAATGGGGTAAAGGTCGATTGGATAAAGTAACTCATCAAGAATCGGCTTAATGCGATGCTTATTGCGCCCATGATTAAACCGATGATGAGTACTTTCCAAATCTCCCGGGGTTGTGGGGTGTAGAAATTGAGTGCTGATGACATGCCATAGCAGCAAAACATCATCACCATACTGTTTATAAATGAATCCTTGAATGCAAGTTGCTGATCAAATCCAGAACGAAGCATCAATAGGTATTGTAATGCAAGATATCCGATAAATACGGATACACAGATAATGCCAATTAGTCGACTTTTAACACTGAGGAACAGCTTGCTTTTCATCTATTAAGCATTTTTTATGGTTAAATTACCTAAAATACAGGTGCCTGTTATATAGATTTTTTTATCTGTATCGGGGTTATAAATCGTTTGGAACCGACGGTCATCGACAGAGCCTAAGACCGAGGCGACGTTACTAAATACTGTCCAATGTGGGGGGATAATTATACGTGCGCTGCCAAACAATTGGAACGTATCGATCACAATTGGCTGCTGAATATCTGCTTTCGTTAAATCTAGCTCTACGCTTCCAAATACATTGGTCAAATTGCCCCCTCTAAAGTTTTTGGAATAAATGACTTTCTTTTGGCCCGCAAAGATGCTGTTCAGATTGAGGTTGTCCTCAAATGACTGGTGAAAGGAACCTTTCTCTTTGTCGCCAAAAGCCTGCTGATTAGGCGAGGCTTGTTGGCTTGAACCGTATTGTTCATTAAATGGTCTTGATTCCTGATCCGTAATGTTGCTCTCAGTTGCGCCCTCTACAGGTACACTGACTCGCTTATCCCAGTCGTAAGAGCCTTGTGGCGGATTAGGGTAAGTTGGGGGAACCATCGGCGGTTTCCTTTTGCTCATGATAAAGTAGATCCCGAGCGAAATGATGATGATAGGGACCGTTACAGAACCAAAGTCTGTACGCATCATTCTTGAAATAAGGCTCGCTCCGCCTATGATCAATAGGATAATTGCCGATTTTTTCTGAAATTGGGAATTTATGCCAATGACCAATCCAATAATGATTAATATCGTTTGCCAGCCAAATAACCAATCCGGAAACCAGCTTCCTAAATTGAGGTTATTCAATAATAAGAATATACCTACGATGATCACAATCGCTCCTACAATATTGCGGCTATTATTGCTGTTTGGTATGATGGGTTCTTTTTCCATAATGTTTTTACTATTTATGACTCAAAGATAGAGGCACAAATATATTCTACATATTTGCTTTAGGTAATACAACTTATATTTTCGGTAAATGTAATGATTTCGTCGGTAAAAAATCTTGTTGTTTAATTTTTATCTAGCCTATGTTAGGAAGGGGAACTGCCATTTTTATGCGTAATTGTCTTTTTTTTTAATATTATTTGGTGTATTAAAATGAATTATTATATATTTATCAAAGATTAAGATTACTTTAAACTTAAATAACAACCAATGGGAGATTTTGAAAACAAAGAACGTGAAGAAGTTTTTTCAAAAAAGGTGAGAGCAGGTAAGCGTACTTATTTTTTTGATGTAAAAGCAACTCGATCGAACGATTACTACATTACTATCACAGAAAGCAAGAAACGCTTTGAGGATGGCCAGTTTATTAAGCATAAGATTTTCTTATATAAAGAAGATTTTGAAAAGTTCGCTGAGGGTTTGACAGATGTAGTTAATTACATCAAGTCTAATCAGGAAGTAATCGAGAAACGTTATGAGCCTAACTTTGATGATGCATACGCTGAAGAAGCGGGTGTTCGGTCAAAAGATGATTTTTCGTTCTAGTATTGTAGAGCGAAATCTGAATGAAAGAAAGAAATAAAAGCCACTGACGTGGCTTTTTTTGTTGTTTTTTATATCCGATGTTGCACTTGGCGACCAAAGTGATGGTTACAATGGTATATTTCGCAGGAAATCATTTAGCACGGCATTGAATTTTTCGGGTTCCTCGAGATTCGGCAAGTGCCCGGATTCTTCAAACTCCATATAGCGGACGTCGGGTATATTTTCGATAAGGATATTTGTTTGTTCTTCGCTCATCATCTTGTCGTGTTTCCCTTTTATAATCAGTGTTGGGATAATAATGGTCTTCAACGAATGGGTTGTATCTGTTCGTGAAGCAAGAGCAAGTTGTGTCGCACAAATGCTGGCGACTTCATTTCTGCGAATACAGCTTTTGATGAGTTCAACAGCTTCGGGGTTTTCACGGATTGTTTTATCGTGAAATACATTCGCGATAAAGCCAATGGCAAACGGTCTTCTGCCATATTTTAATAGCGCCTGAATGGAATCAAAACGCTTTTGTTTGCTTTTGTTGTCGTCGGAAAGGGAATTCGTGTCACAGAGGATAAGTCCTTTGAGTTGTTGGCCGATCAGTTCATAGGTCCTGAGTGCAATGTAGCCGCCCATAGAAATTCCACAAAGGACGACATGATTGAGGTCGAGTTTACGAATAAATTCCACTAGATCTTTGGCAAAAACATCGACGGAGAAAAAACCATGTCCATTGGTGCTTAGTCCATGTCCGCGAACATCAATGGCGATGCCTGTATAATCTTCGTCGAGTTGCAGGAGCTGCTGTTTCCACGTGTTTTTGTTGAAGGGAAAACCATGGATGAAAATGACTGTTTTTGGAGCGGGGTATAATTTGCTAGGGCGAATATAATAGGAGATACTGATATCTCCGATGCGAATTTTACTGAGTTTTAATTCTCTTTTGCTCATGAATGCTAACATTTGTCCGTGTCTGAAAAAAAAAGTTGATATTTTAAATATAATATTATCAACGAGATAAAAGAAATGTTGTTGTATAAAGTTTAAAAAAGAGAAAAAATGTTTGTTAAATCGATAAATATAACGATATTTGCATCACCAAAACGGAAAAGGATAACAGATTTGTTTTGGTTGCCTAGCGCTCCTAGCTCAATTGGATAGAGCATCTGACTACGAATCAGAAGGTTAGGGGTTCGACTCCCTTGGTGCGCACGAATACAGGTTCTGTATCTTAAAAAGGCATTCCTAGCTCAATTGGATAGAGCATCTGACTACGAATCAGAAGGTTAGGGGTTCGACTCCCTTGGAGTGCACAAAGAAAAGCCAGTCAATTTGATTGGCTTTTTTGTTTTTAGTAACGTTGTTGCAAAGCTGTCGATGGTAAAGGGAACTTCTTTTTGAAAAAAAATTTGTAAAAAAACGAATTCTGACTATATTTGCGTCACCAAAACACATGGGACAGAGTTCTAAACGTAATGGTTTATTGCGCTCCTAGCTCAATTGGATAGAGCATCTGACTACGGATCAGAAGGTTAGGGGTTCGACTCCCTTGGAGCGCACAACTGAAAAGCCTAGTCATCATCTGTGATTAGGCTTTTATTTTTTAACTCGTTTTAATTTCTTAAATAAAACTATGCTAAACCTTGTAATATTTGGCCCTCCGGGTGCAGGTAAGGGAACCCAATCTGCAAAGCTTATTGAAAAATATCAATTGGTTCATGTTTCAACTGGTGATATTTTTAGAGCACACATTAAAGGTCAAACGCCACTTGGTCAACAAGTGAGCCAGATTATTGCTGAGGGAAATTTAGTGCCAGATTCGATTACGATAGCAATGCTGGAAGAGGAAGTAAAGAAAAATCCGGATGCAAAAGGATTTATTTTTGATGGATTTCCTCGTACTGTTGCTCAAGCTGAAGCATTGGATGCTTTTTTAGAAGGTATCAATACATCAATCTCGGTCGTAATCGCACTGGATGTGAATGAGGATGAATTAAAAGCACGCATCGCTAAACGTAAGGAAATTTCTGGTCGTGCGGATGATGATGCGGATAAATTGGTGAAGCGTATCGATGAATATTTCACAAAGACGATTCATGTGTTGCCGTATTACGAGGCACAAGGCAAGCTTTCTAAAGTGAATGGTATCGGCGATATCGATTCTATCTTTAAAAGTTTGACTGATATCATCGATAATTATTAATTAAGATAAGTATTTTCTAGACTGTAATAAATTGTAATGGCGCAAGGTTCGAATTTTGTTGATTATGTGAAAGTGTGTTGTCGTTCTGGACATGGTGGGGCAGGTTCGGCTCATTTGCACCGTGACAAGCACACCGCTACTGGTGGACCCGATGGTGGTGACGGCGGTCGTGGCGGACATATTATACTGAAAGGAACGACTAATCTCTGGACGTTACTCCATTTAAAATATCGTAAACATATTATCGCGTCAAACGGTGAGTCTGGCGGTAGTTCTTTGCGTACCGGGGCAACCGGACGTGATGAGATCTTGGAAGTGCCACTGGGTACGATTGCAAAGGATGCGGAGACGGGAGAGGTATTGTTCGATATCACAGAAGACGGTGAAACCAGAATATTGGTTCCGGGTGGAAAAGGCGGGCTGGGCAATTGGCATTTTAAGTCGCCGACACAACAGACACCACGGTTTTCGCAACCTGGTCTTCCGGGGAAAGAGCAGTGGATGATTCTCGAATTGAAGGTTCTTGCTGATGTTGGATTGGTGGGATTCCCGAATGCAGGTAAATCAACGTTGTTGTCCGTGGTCTCTGCTGCGAAACCAGAAATCGCGAATTACCCCTTTACAACACTGGTGCCTAATTTGGGTATGGTAAGCTACCGGGATAACCGTTCTTTTGTTATGGCCGATATTCCGGGTATTATCGAAGGGGCTTCGGAAGGAAAGGGATTAGGGTATCGTTTCTTGCGGCATATCGAACGAAATTCTGTTTTGTTGTTTATGGTGCCGGCCGATACAGATCGGACAATCCGGGAGGAGTACGCCATTCTATTGAATGAACTGACTGCATATAATCCCGAGTTGGCAGATAAACCTAAATTGCTGGCTATTACCAAGTCTGATATGCTCGATGATGAGCTGGAGAAGGAAATGGAGCTGGAGCTGCCGGAAAATGTACCCTATATTTTCATTTCGTCGGTGACCGGTAAAAATATATTGCCATTGAAAGATATGATCTGGAAAGCAATTAACTCTTAAGTTTAAATACATAAACAGAAAAGGCGCCCC
>NZ_DDKA01000001.1:260200-297645 GCF_002339225.1 Sphingobacterium sp. UBA2610 | reverse complement strand
GGGGCGCCTTTTCTGTTTATGTTAATTACGAATTTCTATCCTTAAACTTTCATTGCCCCCAGTTTTAGTGGTAACGGCAACTGGCTGATTTAAGAAACGCATTACAACTGACTCATTCAGCCACCAACTTATCCCTAATCCCAATTTTCAATCAGTTTTTAGTCAGTATTTATTCACTGTTTATTCAGTCTTCACTGAGCAAACACTGAACAAGCACTGAACGAACACTGAACAAGCACTGTTAAAAAGACGAATTTGATTCCTCCGTATTTCTAATTTTCTGCAACTAAAAATTAAAAGAAAAAAGCTGCGATTACGAAGCAAAAAGATCGCTGTTCTGTAGTAATAGGTCATTTTAACGGGAAGATGAACTAGCGCACAGCATAGTGCTCCAAAAAATGTATGTTTTTTAAGTTTTTTTATTAATTTCAACCTATTATTTAATCCCTGATGGACGACTGTTTTTCAGTTCCATCGCCAAACTAAATCTAAATGAAAACAGAAGACGAAAAGTATTGTGTAGAGTGCGGTAAGTTAATCAATATCAAGGCGGAGGTGTGCCCATTTTGTGGTGTGAGACAGCCTATTTTTTATGCTAACCAACCTTTTCAACAGCAAAACAACACCTTTCAGGATGACAGGTGGTTACCAGCACTGTTATTTTGTTTTTTTCTCGGCCCTTTTGGAGCGCATCGATTCTACTTGGGGCAAATTGGTACTGCTGTTATTCAGCTGCTTACCTTGGGGGGATGTGGTATCTGGTATCTAATCGATTTGATTATGATTATTGTCGGAAAATATAAAGATGCCAACGGTAATTATATCAAGAGTCCAATTAACAATAATTAATGATTTCGCTCGTCCTGAAATACCTTAAATGTCATTGGATATATTCGTTGGTGCTAGGGTATTTCGGGATTGCCATTGGCTTGTATCTTTTTACAGATATCCATATCCTTATTCCCTGTCTTTGGAAGAGTATCAGTGGTTCTGATTGTCCCGGTTGTGGGTTAACAAGAGCCTTTATCGCCTTGCTGCGGATGGAATGGCAAGAAGCTTGGTTAGAAAACCCGCTGATTTATATGCTTGTCCCATTATTGACTGTGCTGATTTTGAGGGACTTTATTCGGTTTCGGGAAGTCCAATCAATGGAAGGATAAAAAAATAAAAAATGTTTTCACTTTATAAGTGATATGTCGTAACTTTGTCTCCCGTGAAAATTAAAGTAGAGTCTTTACTGGTAGGTGCCTTAGGAAACGGTTTGTCAATCGTAATGATGCATTGTTAATTGATATTTAGCCCATTTGAGGGCTTTTTTTATATCCAGTCAAGAAGGCTTTAAAATTCATAAAAGTAAGGATACACATTTTTATAATATTACATCGATAATGACCAACTACAGCAAATTGCCTGCAATTTTAGTTTTAGAAGATGGTACAGTTTATCACGGTAAAGCCGCTGGTAAAATTGGTACGACTACTGGGGAGATCTGTTTTAATACAGGAACAACTGGTTATCAAGAGATTTTTACAGATCCATCTTATTTTGGACAAATCATGGTAACGACCAATGCGCATATTGGTAACTATGGTATTGATGCGGATGATACCGAATCAAATCAAATTCAGATTGCTGGATTAGTTTGTAAAAACTATAACATCAACTACAGCCGCAAAATGGCTGATGAATCGATCCAAAGCTACTTTGAGGAAGGAAATTTAGTTGGTATTTCTGATGTGGATACCCGTTCATTAGTGCGACATATTCGTGATAAGGGGGCGATGAATGCGATTATTTCTTCAGAAACATTGGATGTTGAAGAATTAAAACGTCAATTGGCGGAGGTTCCTTCAATGGATGGTCTGGAATTGTCTTCGAAAGTAACGACAGCTGAGCCTTATTTCTTCGGTAAAGAAAATGCTTCGTTGCGTGTTGCAGTTTTGGATTTGGGAATCAAGAAAAATATCTTGCGCAATTTTGAGGCTCGTGATGTATATACAAAGGTTTTTCCTGCGAAGACAACATTTGAAGAAATGGAGCAGTGGAATCCGGATGGTTATTTCATTTCCAATGGTCCTGGCGATCCAGCACCGATGGATTATGCTATCGAGACTGTAAAAGCTATTTTAAACGCAAATAAACCGATGTTTGGTATTTGCTTAGGTCACCAGATTTTAGCATTGGCAAATGGCATCCGCACAAGCAAGTTGCATAATGGACACCGTGGTATCAACCACCCCGTGAAGAACATTATCGCCAACCGCTGTGAAATTACGTCGCAGAACCACGGTTTTGGAGTTGTGGCTGAAGATATCCAAAATTCTGAGAACGTCGAAATTACACATGTTAATTTGAATGATCAGTCTATTGAAGGTATCCGTATCAAAGGACAGAAAGCATTTTCGGTGCAATATCACCCAGAATCATCACCGGGTCCGCATGACTCGCGCTATTTGTTTGATGATTTTGTAGCAATGATCAAAAACTAAATTGCACAATATTCTATAAAAAACCCTTCAGATTTTGAAGGGTTTTTTATTGTTTTTAGTTGAACAGTTATGCCGATGGAGCATATTTTATTTCATAATAAATAGGGGAATAAATACATTTTTTATTATATTTGATTGTGAAAAATGTCTGTAGATAAGAGTGTGTCTTATCTACACTAAGTAATGAAAATAAATTATAGTCTAATAAAGAGATGAGTTTAATTATCGATGTTCATGCGCGTCAAATTTTGGATTCGCGCGGTAACCCTACAATTGAGGTAGATGTTACTACACAAAATGGTTTTGTTGGTCGTGCAGCTGTTCCTTCAGGTGCTTCAACTGGTATTCACGAAGCAGTAGAATTACGTGATGGTGACAAGTCAAAATATCTAGGAAAAGGTGTTTTGAAAGCTGTTGAGAATGTAAACACTAAAATTGCAAAAGCGCTAGAAGGTGTAGATGTTTTCGAGCAAAATGCCATCGATAAAATCATGATTGATTTAGACGGTAGCGAAAATAAAGGAAACTTAGGCGCAAATGCTATTTTAGGAGTTTCTTTAGCTGTAGCGAAAGCTGCTGCACAAGAGTCACGTCAACCATTATACCGTTATATCGGTGGTGTAAATGCGAACACGTTACCTATTCCTATGATGAATATCATCAATGGTGGTTCGCACTCTGATGCACCTATCGCATTTCAGGAATTTATGATCATGCCTGTGGGTGCGCCTTCATTCTCTGAGGCTTTGCGTTGGGGTACTGAGGTTTTCCATACGTTGAAAAAAATCTTACATGACAGAGGTCTTTCAACTGCAGTAGGTGATGAAGGTGGTTTCGCGCCAACTTTTGAAGGTACTGAGGATGCTATCGAAACAGTTTTGAAAGCGATTGAAATTGCCGGTTACAAACCTGGTCAAGATGTTTGTTTAGCGTTGGATTGTGCTTCTTCTGAGTTCTACAAAGATGGTAAATACGATTATACTAAATTTGAAGGTGATAAAGGAGCTGTGCGTTCTAGCGAAGAGCAAGCAAGCTATTTGGCTGAATTAACAGCTAAATACCCTATTATTTCTATAGAAGATGGTATGGCTGAAGATGATTGGGCTGGTTGGAAAACATTGACTGACAAAATCGGTGACCATGTTCAATTAGTAGGTGATGATCTTTTTGTTACCAATACAAAACGTCTTCAACAAGGAATCGATACTCATACAGCAAACTCAATTTTAGTGAAAGTAAACCAAATTGGTTCATTGACTGAAACAATCAATGCGGTTACTTTAGCTCAAAATTCTGGTTACACTTCTGTGATGTCACACCGTTCGGGCGAGACTGAAGATGCGACTATCGCTGACTTAGCTGTAGCACTGAACTGCGGTCAGATTAAAACTGGTTCTGCTTCACGTTCTGATCGTATGGCTAAATACAACCAATTGTTACGCATTGAGGAGGAATTGGGTGGTAATGCACGTTTCATCGGTAAAAACTTTAAATACGCTAAAAAATAAGCGAAAGCTTATTTTTTATATAAAAAGCCGAAGTATTTTCTACTTCGGCTTTTTTTGTGGGCAAAATATGCTGAATGATTTTTTCTATAGTTGGCTTTAGCACCGGAACTGATATCATGTCTTAGAATAATGTATTTCCTGTGTTTTTGTTGGGATAGGTTAGATCCAAGTCGAATGTTGTATTCAGTTTTTTGATAAAATGTGTTGCCAGTAATGGCGATTCTATCTCAATATTCTGGTGGATAAAGAAATACAGTTTTTGCAACCCGTTTTCGCGCCATAGTTTCAGCACATCGATCCATTGATCTAGGCGATCGTAATCTGACGCGTGGTTGGCACCTACATACCGTATAAAAGCAGTCGGTGTGGTTAAGCGCATATGGAGCATGTCTCTACGGCCTGCGGTATCGACCAGTACGTTGGTCACGTTGGTTTCCTCCAGCAGCGCATAGAGTTCTTTTGTTACTTCGGGTTTGGAAAACCAATCTTTATTTCGTACCTCTAAGGCTAGAGGGACTTCTTTTGGCCAGTCATGAAGAAATAGTTTTAGACGGGCCATATCCTTTGGACTATAATTGTCGTGCATCTGTAAAAAGGCCATTCCCAGTTTCTCATCGAAATGAACAATGGAATCCGTAAACAACTTCACTTTATCACCCGTATTTAATAATCTGCTAAAATGGCTGATGGATTGTGGGATTTTTGGGAAGAACTTGAAGTTGGAAGGTGTTTTCTTTTTCCAGGTTTCTACCTGGTCTATGCCGGGCGAATTGTAGAATGTGGCATTGAGTTCAATGCTGTTAAATTGCGTGGAGTAATAAGCAAGTTCGTCTTTTGTACCTCTGGGGTAAAAGCCTTTTAAATCTTGTTTATTCCATTTTGCACAGCCTACAAATACCTCAAAAGATTGATCGTTTTTGAAATGCTGTAATAGGGTTAAGGTTTCCGGTGGAGTAGGAGGAAGGGTAAAATCGATTTCCTCCGGATGTTCAACTTGGCCGAATTTCATATTAGTTTTTTCTTAATTTATAATCAAATAATAGATGAGCCAACATTGCCAATACCGTATAACATGTGCCTACGACAATAACACCGGGCCATTGGAAGTGTTGCCATGCTTGTGCAGCAAAAAAAGTGCCTGTTGATCCGCCAATAAAATAACTGACCATATATACGGTGTTTAGTCGGTTGTTGGCCCCGAGGTTCAGCGCATAGAAATCGCTTTGATTTAGGATGTGCATCGACTGTAGACCAAGATCAATGAGAATAACACCAAGAATGAGACCCCAATAGGTATAGCCAAAGAGGGTAAATAATAACCAGCTGAATAACATCAATAAGATCGCATATAAGATGATTTTTGCTTTGCCTATATAAATGGTTAGTTTATTGACAAAAGCAGCGGCAAGCGCACCACAGGCACCTACGAGACCAAAGGCTCCTGCAGTTGCGGGGCCATCAAAAAAAGGTGGGGCCGAAAGATGGAAAACAAGCGTTGTAAAAAAAGCGGAAAAAGCCCCAAATCCCATGGCTCCGCGAAATGCAGCCAACTGTAATACAGGTTGTTTTCTGGCAAAGCTCCAGACTGATCGCATCAATTCCTGGTAAGAACCTTTAAAATTAGGCAGCACCTCTGGTAGCTTGATTGCTATGGCGATGGCTGTAATGACCATAATTGCTGAGGCTATCCAGTACATTTCGCGCCATCCGAAATAGGAGCCGACAAACCCGCTTACAACTCTAGATAGTAATATACCGATCAGCAGGCCCGACATGACCATTCCGATCGCTGAAGCCTGCTTTTCTTTGCTCGCAAGCTCAGCGGCCATGGGCACAAAAACCTGCGGAATAACGGAGGTGAAACCTATCAGAAAGCTGAATAGCAGGATCGATAGGATAGAAGTGGACATGGCCATACCGACTAAAGAAAAAATAATGAAAAAGAAATCGATCAAGATCATTTTTTTTCGCTTAAACATATCCCCTAAGGGGACGATCAGTAACAGGCCAAAGGCATATCCGATCTGCGTTAACATGGCCGAATTACTGACCATGGCCTCGTCAATATGTAGGTCTTTGGCAATCAGGTCCAATAGTGGTTGATTGTAATAATTATTGGCGACAACCAAGCCTGTGGCGATGGTCATCAGCCACAAGGTTGCTTTGGATATTTCGTTTTCGGAATCTATTGTTTGCGACATGAGCGACTAATGTAATTCATCCCAGAGATCCTGAAATTTCTGTTTCAATGCTGCAACTTCCTGTTCCAATTGTCCAATTCGTTCGAGTAAGGTCTGGTCGTTCGAGGAGCTGCCTGCAGGAACGCTATTTTCATACGCTTCCAGGTTGATATCTCCTAATAAATGAATATAGCGGACTTCTTTATGCCCTATTTGTTTAGGCAGGGACTTCAAGTAGCCTTCTTGTGCCAATTTTTCCAATTGTTCATTGATTTCGCCCAATGATTCAAATTCATAAAGTCTTCCAGAGTTTGAATTAATTTCCCCGGCGGTCATTGGTCCTCTGAGTAGTAATAAGCAAACAATGGTTAATTCGGAAGGAACCAGTGGAAATTGTATGGCAAAATTGTGTTTATACTTTGTTACGCGAGATCCTCCGCCAACAACTGTCGAGATTAAGCCCTTTTTCTTTAATATATCCAATGTAGCGATAATATCTTCTTCTGTATATTGTACAACCGGTTTGCGGGAAGTCTTTTGATTACAAGCAGCTTGTAAGCTGTTGATTGTCATTGGATAATATTCTGGGGTTACTTTTGATTTTTCGATTAGTGAGCCTAGTACACGTTGTTCCATGGCAGACAATTGGGGCAAATGAGTTGTTTCCATTTATCTTGAAGAATATAAATTTATGATTGAATACAAGTATGCTGTTATGCAACGTAACATTGGCTTGCAGTTTGTTCCTTCTCAAAGATGCCCTTTTTCTCCTACAACTCCAAAAGATCTTTTTCTTATCTTCGCATGATTAATAGAAGATTTTAAGGTGCTTAAGATAGCTTTTCGTCAAGAATTTGTCCATCCCGTCAAAGAGGGGCATCGATTTCCGATGCTGAAATACGAGTTGATTCCTTTACAGTTAAAACATGAAGGGCTGGCAGATGAGTCAAGTTTTTTCAGTCCTGAACTAGCAAGCTTTGAGACATGCTGTTTGGTCCATGATCCAGTGTATGTAAAGCAGTTGTTTGAGCTTACTTTGGATTCGAAAATGATCCGTAGAATAGGTTTTCCATTAAGTCAAAGCCTTGTTGATCGGGAGCGATATATCTTAGATGGGACGATCCGAAGCGCCGCATATGCACTTGAGTATGGTGTTGCTTTTACCATTGCAGGGGGGACACATCATGCCGGTTATGATTTTGGTGAAGGCTTTTGCCTGATGAACGATCAAGCGACTGCCGCCGGGTACCTGTTGAAGCATAACTATGCAGGTCGTATCCTTATTATTGATCTGGATGTACACCAAGGAAATGGTACTGCGCATATTTTTGAGGGGCATAATCAGGTGTTTACCTTTTCAATGCATGGCGAGAAAAACTATCCCTTTGTCAAACAGCGTTCCCATTTGGATATCGGCTTGAAAGATCAGGTTACTGATGCGGAATATCTCACTTTATTGGAAGAAAATTTGGTTGATGTGTTCCGGAAATTTGAGCCTGATTTCGTTTTCTATCAGGCTGGAGTAGATATTTTACAAACAGATAAGCTGGGGAAATTGAATTTAAGCAGCAGTACCTGCCGTCGAAGAGATGAATTGGTCTTTCATATGTGCCATAAACACCATATCCCTATTCAGGTAAGTATGGGGGGAGGTTATTCTCCTGAAATTAAAGATATTGTCAATGCACATTGCCAGACTTTTAGAATAGCAATAGATTTATATAATTTATAAGATAAGAAATATGTTTTTTCACCAAGATGCAACTTTTGAAGCGTTATCCATTCATCGTGTAGGCAATAAAGCGCAAGATGAATTTTATATTTTGTCGGATGCCCCGGTATCTCTTGAAGGAGATGAAGTGTTACCTGGACTATTGATGCAGTATTTTATGAGTCCTTTTGCAAAGGTGAATGAGGTATATCGCTTATATCATCCGAATGGAGAGCTGGAACTGAATGAGATTTTCTATTTTGCAAGACAGTATTTTAAGGAGCAGCTTCCATTTCACGATTTTTCCCAACAAATTTCAAAACACCTTTATGAGGTATCCAGCCATCCAAAAATTAAAGCTGGGGAGGTGTACGTAGTTGCCTTAAAGAATGTACAGATCGAAGGGGAAGAACATGATGCCATTGGTATATTCAAATCGGAGAATAAAGAGACTTATTTGAAAGTATATCCGGAGCAAGGTGCTTTTATGTTGGAATATGAGCAGGAGGCGATCAATATCAATAAACTGGACAAAGGCTGTATTATTATCAATGTAGAAGAAGAAGAAGGTTATAAGGTGCTGGTTCTCGATCAGACAAACCGTCAACAGGAGGCAGTATACTGGAAAGATGAGTTTCTACAGCTGCGCGTGCGTAACGATAACTTCAATCAAACAGGGAATTATCTAAAAGTCTATAAGAACTTTGTTCAGGAAAAACTAGATGAGACATTTGAACTGGAGAAAGCGGACAAAATTGATTTGATGAACAAATCCATGAATTACTTTAAGGAAAAAGAAACTTTTGTCCAAGAAGAATTTGAGGAGGAAGTACTGGGCAATCCGCAGGCTATTGCTTTATTTCAGGACTTTAAAGCTGGTTTTGAAGACGAATTTGACTCCCCATTTCAGGCAAGTTTTGAAATAGCAGATAAAGCGGTGAAAAAAATGGAATCTTCTTATAAGTCTGTTTTAAAGCTGGATAAGAATTTTCATATCTATGTTCATGGCAAACGTGAATATCTTGAGAAGGGGTACGATGAGGATAAAGGCATGAATTATTACAAGGTCTATTTTGAGAACGAAAGTTAATCGTTTTATAGCTTATTTGAATGGAGAAACGCGATAAAATAGCTGTTTTCACGGTAGTATTACTTCTGATTGGAATTTTTATTTTCTCCTTGGTTGAGCAACATAGCCAATGGATTGAGGCGTTTTATGCACGCGGGTTTTACCGTTCCTATAGTCATGTGCCAAGATTTATTTTTGGGTATGTTCCCTTTAGTTTAGGTGATCTATTTTATGTCCTAGTCGTTGCATTTCTACTCTATTCAATTGCTAAATTAATCGGAAATTTATGGAAAGGAAGATGGAAAAGTTCTTTTCGTTCGGTTTTGACTATGATCAATTTGGTATTAGGTCTCTATTTTTTCTTTTACCTATCATGGGGTATGAATTACTATCGTGAACCAATCAGTATAAATGCCAATTTGAAAGTTGATAGCTTAAAGTTAGCGGATTATCTCGTGGTTTTGAATGGGTTTTTGGACAGTACAAATAATCTGCGGGAACATGTGAATCCATCCGAATGGGAAGAGCATAAAGAAACTATTCAAAGGGATTTGAATACATGGGTACAACAGGATACGGCTTTTGCAGATTTCCTGTCAAGAGGTCAAATTAGGGCAAAATCACCCATAAATAGCAGGATAGTTTCTTTTTTTGGTGTCTCAGGTTATTTTAATCCGTTCACTCATGAAGCACATGTTAATAAAGCCATGCCGGTAACCTTTTTACCTTTTACTACAGTGCATGAACTTGCGCATCAACAGGGAATTGGTTTTGAAGACGAGGCGAATTTTATCGCTTTTGCTCGCTTACAGCGACATCCACAGATCTTTTACCGATATTCGGCTTATCTACAGACCACACTGTATATGTTACGTGAACTGCAGGTTATGTATCCTGATTTAGGAAAAGATTACAAGGGAAGATTAAGCGTGAAAGTATGGAAAGACGTGGAAAAAGAAAAGCAGTTTTGGAGTCAATACACAGGTTGGGTCGACGATGTGATGGGATTGTTTTATAATCAATACCTCAAGCACAACAATCAACAGGAAGGCATAGCACGATACGATCGGATGACACGGTTGGTGTTGGCCTATGAGCTTAAAAGAAGAGGCTGTAGATAATAATGAGCCCATTAAAAAAGGCGTATTAGAGAATAATACGCCTTTTTTATGGATTAAGGAATTTTGTTATTGTGTTGAAATTAGTTCAAATGTACCTTCAGTTCCGGCACTGCCCGAATAAATTTGCCCTTGAGGCAAGCCTCTCAATCCGGTGGGAGCGGTTTTAATCCGATCATAGATGTTTCTCAAGTCCGTGTTTGCATTGACAGCCCGCCCACCTGCTGCAACATCTCCATAAATATAATTAGGCGCTTTTTTATTTGTTGTCTGAGGTTTAAGGCTGCCAGTTGTTAAATTGACTTTAATTTTTCCTCCGTTACCATTCGGAAAAGTTTTGGTGCCATTAAAAGCGTCATCTCCCTTTGCAATGATATAAAGAGAACCTAATTTTTGAAAATTAGCATTGATGTCAAAATTTGCACCATTATTCTTTCCATCTGTTCCATAGATGGTTGCTTTATTTCCAATTTCAGCATAACCAATTGTTAGCTTGACATTTTTCTTACCATAGAACGAAAGGGTAGAATTGTCTTTCATGATTAAGGTATCGATGTGCATGACAACAGTAGAGTCTCTATTATCGATATTTTTTTTCGCTTTTTTGCCAATTTCCAGTTTAGAAATATGTTGTGTTTCTTGTGCTTTCCCAGTGAAGGTCATTGCAAAGCAAAGAAAAAAGCCTAGAATAAATTTAAATTTCATAAAACTTTTAATTAATTGTAACTAACTAGTAGTTTGACAAATAAAAGGTAAAAGAGTTTAAAATTTAGCGAGATATTTTACAATTAATTTGGCAGTTTTCTCTGATGCGCCAGGAGAACCTAGCTTTTCGGCTAAAATATCATAGTTTTCCATCACACTTGCACGGTGAGCTTTGTTATTGATAAGTTCACCTACTTCATAGGAGATATCGTATGCCGTGCATTCGTCTTGAATCAATTCCCGTACTGATAAGAAATTGTTAATTAGATTGACTAGTGAGATAAATTTAACCTTGATGACTAATTTGGCAATCCATACCGATATTGGGTTAGCTTTATAAACGACAACCTGAGGTACTTTCAAGATACCTGTTTCGAGTGTAGCCGTTCCACTCGTTACGACTGCGGCTTCTGCGTTATGGAGAATGTCGTAGGTTTGATTGAAGATTACGGGAATATCAATACCTTTAAAAAATTGCTTGTAGTAGGCTTCATCAAAATTAGGCGCACCGGCAATGACAAATTGATGTCCAGGAAAGAAAAATGGAAGTTCGGCCATGATGGGAAGGAGGTTGGCAATTTCCATTTCGCGGCTTCCGGGTAAAAGGGCGATCAAGGGTTTTTCTGAAAATCCATGCTGCTCCCTGAACTTTGGGTTGAATTGATAGGCTGAAATCGCATCCAACAGCGGGTTTCCAACGTAATCAACGGGCATGCGCCACTTTTTATAAAAATCTACCTCAAAAGGCAGAATACAAAACATATGGCCGACAATCCGTTTGATTTTCTTTACGCGGCCTTGATTCCAGGCCCACACTTTAGGGGAAATATAATAACATGTTTTGATGCCATTTTTTTTTGCAAAATCAGCAATTTTCAAATTGAAGCCAGGGAAATCTATAAGAATGACGGTATCCGGTTTTTCTTTCAATAGATCATTTTTAACAAGTTTGAGATTCCTAGATATCTTGGGCAGATTTTTTAAAACCTCTATAAAGCCCATAAAGGCCATTTCTGAAGTATGTATCAGCGCTTTTTTTCCCGCCTCTGCTTGCATGAGATTGCCCCCTACGATTTGGAAAGTCGCATCGGGGTCTTCAATTTTTAATGCTTTAATAAGATTGGCACCATGTAAGTCTCCTGAAGTTTCACCTGCAATAAGATAGTATTTCATATGTCAATGATTTTATTCTTTATGATCTTATGAGATATCTTTTTTTCGTTAAAACTGCGTTTAGTCTTAACCATGGATATTTCATTCAAATGATCGTTTTTGAACTGTTAAAGATAAGATTATTCTAGGTATATGATGAATTCGAGCATATTATTCCATATCTTTAATTAAAGATGTTCAAGTTTTGAAGAAAATATCCGAAGTATAAAAGGTAAATAGTAATTTTGTCTTATGCAACGATTGTGGTCCTTAATAAGAAATAAGTATTTGTTAGCCGCTTTGGCTTTTCTCGTGTGGATGTTGTTTTTTGATCGAAATGACTTTGCCACGCAGTATAGTTATCAAAAGCAGAAAGCGAATTTGGAAAGTGAACGCTCCTTCTACCTTAAGGAAAATGCGGCTATCATTAAAACAATAAACGATATTCGATCAAATCCGCAGGAAGTACAACGTATTGCACGTGAGAAGTATAAGATGAAAAAAGATAATGAAGATATTTATGTGATTACTAAAGTAGCACCTAAAGAGAATCATTAAGATCTACGATATGATATAAAATGAGAAACAACGGCCATCATGTTTACATGACGGCCGTTGTTATATAGTATATAGATATGGGTATTTTAATTTGCGGCTTGGGCTACTAGACCAATATATAAAGGTTTCTTTTCATCATTAGCCTTGCCTATGAGTATTAATGAATAATAATAACCTTCAACCAATTTAATGTCGCTACGTGTTGCGATAGTTTTTCCGGCTTTATCACGAGCGGTGACAGTGAATGTGCCACTCTTTTGAGCAATAAATCCCTGATGGGCACTTGCTGAATTTTGTGTTTCTTGTGCTCTATTGGTCCATTCTGAGGGGGAAGCCTGATCGCCTATTTTCAGGGTAACTAAATCTGTACCTTCAGCAAGATTAAAGAAGCGTAAACCAGACTCTGTATTTTTGATGTCTTTATTGATTCGATCTGTTGTGATCACCTGTACGGGTTTGGCTTTAGTTCCAAATAAAAAGGATGTATAGATGGTGCTATCTTTGATTGTTACAGTTGTATCCGTTAATTTCGTGTTATATTCAGCGGAGACTGCAATTCTACGTGCTCCTGTAAATAGCCCAATTTGAGCATAACTCTTGAATCCCAATGGATAATTAGGGTTTTGAAGCGGGCCGCCGTCTGCAAAATATATAACTGCATTGGCATCCGTGTATCCATTAACCATGGTAAGCAATGCGGCAGGAATTGGCTGGTCATCGTTATCTTTTAGACAGCTTGTTAAAAAGAATGCCGCTAAAGCAATAGCAATAAAATTAAATAATCTATAGTTTTTCATAACCGTGTAATATTAAAATTTGTTTTTGTGACTCACATTGCGCTTGTGTTGTCTATTATACGGAGATGACTGACACTTTGCTACAGCGATTTGTAAAAATAATAAAAATCCATATTCAGACCTCGTTTTTTATTCCGATGACCGTTGTAAATGAATATATAGAGTAGTTGGTTGGACCGACAGCGGATCAATAAGGGTTTCTAGGCAAAATTTAGTCGGTGTGAGGGGAGGGATTTGGTTATGTCCGCTGCGCATTCTGATTCTGGTTCGTGTTTGGTTTAGCGCGAGGATTTGGATTGTTAAACTAGTAATCCTAATTTTGAAGTATGAACAATAGAATCAAAAGAATTGCGAAGGGAATGTTTGAGCAGTTTAGGCATCGTAAAATTACGGAATCTGAATTTGTACAGGCGGAGGCAAAAGCGAGGAATCTAGGAGGCTATATGGACGACTTCAACGTATTAATTGCGATGTGTAAGGACACCATTACGGGGAAGTATAAAATGGACAAATGGAATTTATCGATTATTATTGGAACGATACTTTATGTGGTTTCGCCAATTGATGCAATTCCCGATTTTATTCTCGTGGGCGGGTGGATCGATGATGTGGCCATTGTGGGTTATGCGATTCGCAAACTCAGCGCTGAGATGGAACAGTACAAGCGTTCAAAGTTTCCTGTCGAAACGAGATAAATAAAAAAAGCTACTTTTCTAAAGTAGCTTTTTTTATTTATTATTGAAGTTCAATTAGTGCTTAAAGTGTCTAACACCTGTTGTCACCATGGAAATTCCTTTTTCATTGGCCATATCAATTGATAATTGATCTTTAATTGAACCACCAGGTTGTAACACGGTTGCTATTCCAGCTTCCGAAGCAATCTCCACACAATCAGGGAAAGGGAAGAAGGCATCAGATGCCATTGCACAGCCTTTAAGGTCAAAACCGAAAGAAATTGCCTTCTCAATAGCTTGTTTCAATGCATCTACTCGAGACGTTTGCCCTACGCCTGAAGCAAACAAAGTACCATTTTTAGCAAATACGATTGTATTTGACTTGGTGTGTTTTACAATTTTGTTCGCAAAATAAAGATCCTCCAGTTGTTCTGCAGTTGGCTCTACTTGTGTTACCGTAACCATTTGTTCAGGTCCTTCAATCGTATTGTCTTTATCTTGAAGAATGACGCCATTCAATAAAGTTTTGAACTGTTGGCCAGGTAATGTAACCTCTTTACGAACCAAAATAATTCTGTTTTTCTTTGCGGTAAGTATATTGATCGCTTCTTCAGAATAAGAAGGTGCAATCAACACTTCGAAGAATAATTTATTAATCTCTTCAGCTGTTGCAGCATCAACTTGACCATTCGTTATTAAGACTCCACCGAAAGCTGAAACAGGATCACATGCTAAAGCATCTAACCAAGCTTGTTTGATTGTTGACCGTGAGGCAACTCCACAAGCATTTGTGTGTTTTAAGATCGCGAATGTAGGCTCTGTGAACTCATCAATCAAAGCAACGGCAGCATCAACGTCAACCAAATTGTTGTAAGATAGCTCTTTACCGTTCAATTTGTCAAACATCTTATCTAAGTCGCCGAAGAAAATACCTTTTTGGTGCGGGTTTTCACCATAGCGCAACACCTGCGCTTTTTGCTCAGATTGTTTAAAAACCTGAAGCGGATTTTCTTGATTGAAATAGTTGAAGATTGCCGTATCGTAATGCGAGGATGTATTGAATGCACGTTTAGCAAATTCTTTACGTTGTTCCAACGACGTATTACCTTCTTGGTTTGCTAGTATTTCTTCCAATTCTTTGTAATCATTTTTGGAAGAGATAATAACCACATCGTTAAAGTTTTTAGCGGCAGCGCGTATCAATGAAATTCCACCGATATCTATTTTCTCGATAATATCTTGTTCCGATGCACCGGAAGCAACAGTTTCTTCAAAAGGATACAAATCCACAATAACCAAATCGATCTCAGGTATTTCATACTGAGCAAGCTGTTGTTGATCCGACTCAAGCGGGCGGCGCGCCAAGATACCGCCAAATACTTTTGGATGCAATGTTTTTACACGGCCTCCTAAAATAGAAGGGTAGCTGGTGAGGTCTTCAACTGGAACAACATCTATACCTAAATCTTTGATAAATGTTTCTGTTCCACCAGTGGAATAGAAGGTAACACCGTATTTGTTTAATAATTCAACTAAAGGAGCGAGGCCGTCTTTATAATAGACTGAAACCAATGCATTTTTAATCTTTACAGGATGGTTCATTATGATGGATTTGTTTCGTGGCGCAAAGATAGGTATTTAAAATCTTGATATCAATAAATCAAGTACTTTAAATAGAAAGGAGAATCTGTTTACGAGATTCTCCTTTCTAGATTGTTTTAATTTTATACCAAATTGAGCTTTAATTTTAGCTCTTCAGAAATTTGGTTGGTGATTTCCCAGATTGGCTCTGGTTCATCGGTATTGTTAAATATGACCTGATCGCAAGTGTCCTGATACGGCAGTAGGTACTCGTTGTAGGAGGGTAGAACATGGTTTACCCATTTGTACATGACATCATCTTCAAAGTATCCCCGTTCAACCAGATCACGGTGTAAGCGTCGTCTTAACGCGATATCCTGATCAGCGCTTAAAAATATCTTATGATTGATTAAATTATTTATCTCTGTATAATAGAAAATGAATAGACCTTCAATAATTAAAATAGGTGCCGGTTTAATCTCTAATATTTTGGGTGTTAATGAAGGGTTGTTAAATGTATACTCTTCCTTATATATTGTCTCACCGTTAAAGAGAGCCTTGATATCTTTATAAAAAGCATCTCTGTCGATTGATGTCGGAATATCGAAGTTATAGAGCCTGTTTTCCTCCTGAGTTTTAGTATTGGCAGGGATGTAATAATCATCTTGGGAAATTAAGGTCACCTCATGTGGGTTAAAATGTTTTAAAAAGCTATTTAAAAAAAAAGTCTTCCCAGAACCACTACTTCCGGCAATTCCTATGACATACGGTTTGTTATTCATTCTTACTATGCTATAAAAGCTATTTTATTCTGTTAATTTTCTAGAGGTAATCCATACGCAATTTCAACCTGGAAGCGTTTATCAAGTGCGCCTATGCTCGCGGCGGCAGATTTTGACAACACGACAATTGCATTTTGGTTTTCGGCATTATCATTAAATTTACCAACCACTTTTGCATAAGTCACACTTTTGGTCATTGGGTTAGTAATTTTTAAAATAGTACCTACTGGAGCTGACTTATGAAGAGCGAGGTTGCTTGTACCTTGAGATGATAGCCCATCAATCCAGACGCCAATACCACGTTCGGACTTTTCACGTATTCCGTAGCGGTTTGTTGAAATTTGATTTTCTTCTTTATCATCACCGTCAGTAGAATCGGGGCTTACAATTTCGATTCCTTTAGGTTCAACTAATTTTGGTCGTTCAGGAGGCAGGGGCTGATTGGGGATCATGAGTTTCATTCCACCGCCAATAACATTATTTTTTAAGTTATTTGCTTTTTTGATGTCTTCAACAGAAATACTGAACCTTTTAGATATGGCATAAAGTGTCTCTTTCTCACCAACGATATATTCCGTGAAACCTTCTTGCTGCTGCGGATTACGCGGATTTTGCACTGTCATATTTCCACGGTCATTGTTTACTGTTGATTTCGCTTTACGACCTGTTGGAATCTTAACAATTTGACCCAGGCTTAATGTTCCATTACCGTTTATTTGGGTCAATTGGCCTACCGTCGTTTTATACTTTTTACTTAACTGGTAATAATTATCTCCTTTTTCAATTTTGAACAGCACGTATTCTTCACCATTGATTGCTTCTGTTCCTACTGAATCAGGGATAAAATCAGCGCGTAAAGAAGTTGAGTTTTTTGCTTCAACTTGTTGAATAGCTAATATCGCGATGGATAGAATAGCTATCTTTTTATATGTCTTTAATTCGAATAAAACTTTCATATATTTTGCAATTATACTAAATACGAAACAAACTCCCGTTTATTATCTGTCAAAAGGAATATTTGTTCGTGAATAAGAAAATAGATGTTGAAGAACTTTAGTCCTAGTTTGGAAACTGCAAGAGTAGTTGCTGTTATTTTTTCTTTTGTGGATTGCACTAACCTGATTTGATAACAATTATCTTTGTCTTTTTCATAGAAAACCCAAATAAAGTGGTCATTTACCCTATTAATCCAGATCTCGCCATCAATTGGGAAGTCCTTCAAAAAAAGGGGTATTTCACCATTGTAGATGATAGGATAGACGAGCGCACTGGCATAAGGTTTAATGGAATTCTCATTTTTGCTTTCAATCAACATCGTTTGGAGATTCAAAAATAGTTGTAATCCCTCTGCTATTACTTTGGGTCTAATAAGTAGTCCTTGGTCAACCATATTGATAAAAGTATAGTTGAACCAGGTTTCTTGTTGTTGTGGATTGTAACAATTGATTAGTTGTATGCCTGCATCAATTGGTGAATTATGCGCAATCTTCTTTAGTATCAATTTTTTACATTGGATTCCGCCTAATACCCATTCTTTGGCAATTGCCTTGAAGTCCCGTAAAACGTAAGTTCCTTCAAAAGTAATCACATTAAAATAGGGCAGGGTATCATCTGGATTTCTTGTCTCTACCGCAATCAATTTATTCTCCGCATCGATTTCGATCCGCCAAATCGGGTATGTAAAAATGAAATTGAATGCTTTTGAAATTGTGTGATTCGCCATGTAATTTTCAACCAAGAGGGCAAATTTACTAAAAGCTTTTAAATTATGGTTGCTGGGATGGTGATTAATGAAAAACGTCCAGACAAGCTGGACGTTTTTTCTGAGAAAAGGATCTCTTAAAATTTAGAGCCAATTGTCAATACCACATTGGTTCGTTGATTTTTTATATTGGCTATTGGACTTGTATTGCCAAAGTACTGTTCATCTATAAGGTAAGGTCTTTCTTCATATTTTATGGCATTATAAGCTCCTGTCAAATCAATATACATTCCCCGACCGAGTTTCGCACCAATACCTAAAGAAGCCGTATAGTTGGTATAATCTACATCTTTATAAGGATTGCCACTATAATTGAAACCAGCTCGACCACTTAATACATTATCAAATAAAACTTCACCACCGATTCGCGCATTAAATGCACCTTGGTAAGTATCTTTAATGTTTTGGTTCATGTTCTTTTCTAAACTTTTACTGTAGTTGCCAACATCTTTAAAACGCATGGCGGCATAATCTACCCATTCAACATCTGCGGTTATTAATCCTCTTGAAAAAACTTGACTAGCACCTACAGACAATTTATAGGGTGTATTCATATTGTATTCCAGGTAACTATGTCCTGCGTCATCACTGGTTCTGTATTCCTTGAAAGATTTATCTTCATCCCGATTAAAATAGCGGAATTCCGAATTGCTATAAGTTTCATCCCGAATACTCATAAATGTTGGCGACTTGGCTGTAAAGCCCATACTGAAAGTAGGTGTGAACTTATAGATTACCCCTAGTTTGAAATCTACACCTGTACCATCAGTTACTTGTATATAGTCATCAAATAACTCATAATCCTTGCCAAGAATTTTATTTTTTTCGACGTTTTTTGGATCTAAATATTCAGAACCTGGATTACGTTTTGCCAAATTTTCGGCGTTCAATGTTCTTCCATATTCAGTATACCAACTTGAATTGTCATAACTATAGGCTGTAAATCCTAAAGCTGCCCCCAAATATAATTTGTTGCTATAGTTTGCACCAAAAGATAATACAGATTCGGATTTACTGCCTTTTTCCAAAATAGAATTTACCTGATCAAAGCCATCCTTTCCATTAAAATTATCAAAGTCAGTAATAGGGAAATATCTTCCGTTATTGCCTGTTTCTTTATCAAATAATAAAGAGTTATTATAAACTTCCTGGCCCCAGCCATTCATACCGCCAGGTGACGATAGCTGGTCAGAATAAGCGTCAGAGATCGAACTTGTGTTATTTACTCCTCGATATTCTAGCAGATTATTATAGACATAATTGCGATTATAAGCAATACCGACATTGAAATTTAACCAGCCTTTATCTAAGTTGCCTCCGTTGCGATAAGTTGGCAAGTGAAAAACAATTCCAGCATTATCCAAGTTGAAATTATTCTTACTGCTATTTGAATTTTGGCCAAAATAGTCGGTTTTATTTTTATTGTTAAGGTATCTGGCTGTTACCGATACGTCAGACTGATTGAAGTAGCCCAAGCCGGCGGGGTTACTCGTAATCGAACTAATATCTCCACCTAATGCGGTAGAAGCGTTTCCCATGGCTTTAAAACGAGCTGTTCCACCATTGTCCCCTTGGGAAAATAAAAGTACATCTTTCGTATATTGCGCTTGAGTAGTCCCTGCTGCACCTAAAACGAATGCAGTTCCAAAAAGTAATTTTTTGATTGTCATATGCTGAAATGTCGTCAATAATAATCAGTAGCATACAAAATGTTGTATGCTACTGTTCAAATGCTTTTAACTATCGAGTACGTCCTCCACTTGATCTTGAGCTACCGCCTCCGGAGAAACCTCCACCCGAAGATCTCGAGCTACCACCGCCAGAGAAACCACCACTAGAAGAGCGGGATGAACCACTATCATAGCTTCTTGTTGGAGGCGTATAGGTTGGTCTTGACGTCGAGCTTGGGTTGCTAGAACGTGTTTCCATGGAACGGCTCATCGGACGAGATACCTCCCCAGAGCTTGTGCGTGACCGCGTGCCATTATTATAGTAGCCACCTGTACTGCGTGTACTATTCGGGTAGGAACCGTTTACTCGCTCGGATGTTCTTGAACGCGTACCGTCTGAATAACCCCTGTTTGATATGCCATCGGAAGTTCTTGTTCTTCCTCCTGTTCTATCGTATGATGAACTACGCGATGAAACTGAACCATCCGTATTTCTCGATCTGCCAGTTACAGATGTGATTCTTCCTCTCGAATCACGCGCTACGCCAGTGCGATCATATCCGCCGGAATTTCGGGCAACGCCGTTACGGTCATACCCGCCTGAAGTCCGGGTTCTTGATGATGAACTTCGCGTATTATAGTTATCTCTGTATACAGATCTACTTGAAGCGTAACGAGGTCTCGAATTGCCCCAATAACCACCACCCCAGTATCCATTTCCGTACCAGCCTGATCCCCAGTAGCCACCGCCATACCAGCCACCCCAAGGTCTATAGCCTCCATACCAAGGAGATCCCCAGCCCCAGCTAGATCCCCAACCCCATCCAAGGCCGATCGACCACGATGATCCCCAACCAGAGTTCCATCCCCAGCCCATTCCAAATGATGGTCCGTATCCGTACCAACCACCGAAGCCATAGCCATACCATGGGTCAAAAAATGGGTCGAAATAGGTCATCCCTGGAGTTGCGTAATAAAAACGGTTGATACGATTAGCGTATTCGAGATCTTCATAGGAATCACTGTTGTAATCCTGATCGGAATATTCATCATCATAATAACCACCTTGTGCCTGTCCATTTGGTTGGGCCTGATCTGCATCCGTGTAATAATAATCTGGGCTTTGGTAAACCTTTTGTCTCGCTTGCCCACTATTGCCATAGACATCGTCGCCATAGATTTGCCTACTCGTACCGCAGGAACCCAGCATGAACGCTCCTGTTATGGCAAGTGCTCCGATAAATAATCTATTTTTTTTCATAATATCCTAAATCGTTATTTTCGATTATACAGCCTTATTTACTATCTTAGACGCAAATTTCTCGACGGGGTTTAATCGAAGTAATCAAAAATACAAATATTTTTTATTGAACGCTTTTCGTATTAGAATTGCAGACGAGATTTAACGTAAGAATGTTACAATAATTTATCAATTTCATATGAGTAAAGGAATAACAAGTCGTGCAGAAGATTATTCGCAATGGTATAATGAGCTTGTGATCAAAGCTGATCTCGCTGAAAATTCAGCTGTACGAGGCTGTATGGTGATTAAACCATACGGGTACGCCATCTGGGAACGGATGCAAGCGATCTTAGATAAAAGATTTAAAGAAACAGGTCATAGCAACGCTTATTTCCCTTTATTCATTCCCAAATCGTTTTTTTCAAAAGAAGCTGCGCATGTGGAAGGTTTCGCTACCGAATGCGCGGTAGTAACTCATTATAGATTAAAAAACGATGGTACAGGTAAGATCGTAGTGGATGAAGAGGCGAAATTGGAGGAAGAGCTAATTGTACGTCCGACTTCTGAGACGATTATATGGAATACCTACCGTGGTTGGATTGAATCTTATCGTGATCTTCCAATTTTGGTCAACCAATGGGCCAACGTCGTACGATGGGAAATGCGTACACGTCTTTTCTTGCGTACTGCGGAGTTTTTGTGGCAGGAGGGCCATACAGCTCACGCAACCAGAGAAGAGGCTATTGAAGAAACCGAACGTATGCTTGATGTCTATGCGGAATTTGCTGAAAAGATATTGGCTGTGCCTGTTGTACGTGGTAGAAAAACAGAAAACGAACGTTTTGCGGGTGCCTTGGATACCTATTGTATTGAAGCATTGATGCAAGATGGAAAAGCATTGCAAGCAGGAACTTCTCATTTCCTCGGCCAAAACTTTGCAAAGGCGTTTGACGTGAAATTTACGTCTAAAGAAGGAAAATTGGAGCATGTTTGGGCGACTTCTTGGGGTGTTTCTACACGTTTGATGGGTGCATTGATTATGGCTCACTCAGATGATCAAGGATTGGTATTGCCACCAAAATTGGCACCAATTCAAGTTGTCATTGTTCCGATTTTTAAAACTGATGCAGAAAAAGCACAGATCGATGAATTCGTGAATCAGTTGACAAAAGAATTACGGGTGAACGACATATCCGTAAAATACGACGATCGGGACACTCAACGTCCGGGCTTTAAATTTGCAGAATGGGAGTTAAAAGGTGTTCCTGTACGTGTCGCAGTCGGGGCAAGAGATATGCAAAATGGTACGGTAGAATTAGCGCGACGTGATACCCAAACGAAGGAAACGGTTGCTCAGGAGGGCTTGGCCGGTACTATTGTACAATTGCTAGATACTATACAAGAAAATATATACCAAAAAGCATTAAATTTCAGGACATCGCATTTCACTGAAGTGAATTCGTATGATGAGTTTAAAGAAGTGCTGGAAGGTAAGGGTGGTTTTATCTCTTGTCATTGGGACGGAACAACAGAAACAGAAAAACGCGTAAAAGAAGAAACCAAGGCAACAATTCGTTGTATTCCTTTGGATGCGAAAGAAGAGGAAGGTGTTTGTATCTTTACCGGGAAGCCTTCAAATCGTCGTGTACTCTTTGCAAAAGCCTATTAATAGTCTTATCAGAATATGAGGATACTCATTTTGGGATGTGGTTGGCTTGCAGAATCTTTTGCGCTACATATGAAGTATCAAGGCCATGAGGTTTGGGCTAGTACGACAACATCTGAAAAATACCATCGGTTGAATGCCGATGGTATTTTTTCATTTATTCTAGACTTTGATTATGAAAACTTTCCAGCAAGGATAGATTTACCTACTCAATTTGACTTCGTATTAAACAGTATTCCGGCAAGTCAGAAAAATAGTGTATCGATTCTTGAAAACAGATTTTCGAATATTAAATCATTTTACAGGCACATTACTTGGAAGAAACAAGTCTTTCTGAGCTCTATTGGAATTTATCCGGATAAAGATGCTGTATTTGATGAATTCTATGCAGATACAACCGAGCTCTCATCAAAACTCTTGCTTGCTGAAGCATGCATGTTGGGATTGGCTGATACCATAATTTATCGATTAGGAGGTTTGTTTGGTAAAAACCGTGTTTTTGCCAAATATTTTTCCGAACGTATTTGTACGACGGGTGAACAGCCAGCCAATTTTGTTCATATCGATGATGTGATCAGACTGTTAGAGGCGGCATCTTGCAATGTGCTTAAACATACTGTATACAATGTTGTTGCTCCCTTACATCCTAAAAAAAAGGACGTAATTCTAGCGTCGGCAAAAAAATATGGCTATATTTTGCCACTTGCATTCGAAGCAACGAATACGATTCAAAAAATAGTTAGGGGTGAATTACTTCAAGAGGAACTGGAATATGAATATGTCCTGCCTGATCCTTTGCAATTTTAATTCATTTTTATTTTAAAAAGAAAAATGAATTTGTGACTACCAAGGTGAAAAAATTAAATAATTTCATTATTTTAACATCAATTCTACTATGGGAAATTTAAGTAGGGGGTCATATTTGCGGGAATTTACCCATATCGAGAAATTTTTGCCAGATATTGGTGTTTTCCTTTGAACAAACCGATAATAGATTAGTATTTTAACAGCATATTATAATAGAGCCATGACAAATGTAGAGAGACATCAATATATCTTAAAACAATTAAAGGAAGTCGGCGTAGTTCAGGTAATTGATCTATGTGAGGAATTGGGCGTTTCCTCTGTGACCATTCGGAAGGATTTGACCTTGTTGGAAGATAGTGGATTGTTGTTTAGGACGCATGGCGGGGCAACACAATATAATCCTTATACGACTGATCGTACCGTATTTGAAAAAGAGAAACTTCGTTCGGATGATAAAAGCAGGATCGGGAAAAAAGCGGCTGAAATGATTGAGGAAAATGATTCCATCATTATAGCTTCAGGAACGACCATGCAGTCGCTAGCAAAGCAGATTGTTCCTAAAGGAAATATTACTGTAGTGACTTCGGCATTGAATGTTGCAATGGAATTGATCAAATATCCTTCGGTTGAAATCATGCAGATGGGGGGGACGCTTCGCAAGACCTCAACATCCGTAACGGGAAAGTATGCAGAAAATTTATTACAGGATTTTTATTGCAGTAAATTGTTTTTGGGTGTAGACGGGATTGACCTGGAGTACGGGGTATCAACGTCAAGTGCGCAGGAAGCTCAATTAAATCGCATTATGATCGATACGGCTCAAAAAGTTGTCGTTCTTGCAGATTCTTCCAAATTTGGAAGAAGAAGTTTCGGACGAATTTGTGGTTTTGATAAAATTGATATATTAATTACCGATGACAAAGTAAATACAAGCTTTGTGGAATCGTTAGAAAAAGCTGGGGTAAACGTCATAGTTGTTTAACACAGTTTAACAAAAAAAACTCAAAACTATGCTCGACTTTTTATCATAAAAAATGTCCCCAAAAGAGTGTTTAACTTTTTGGGGACATTTTTTCTATGGATAGTTTTTTTAGCTCAGTGCCGGCTCCTGCTGGCTTAAACAGTGGAAACTTCCCAGCCCCCAAATAATGTCAACGGAATTTATACCGATGACTTTACGTGTAGGGAAACAGCCTTGGATAATATCCAGTGCTCTTTGGTCATTTTTATCGTTGAAGATCGGTACAACAACGATATCGTTTGCAATGTAGAAATTAGCATAAGAAGCAGGCAATCTTGTTTCGTCATAGATGACCGGTGCTGGCATTGGGAGCTCAATGATATGCAGTGGCTCGCCATTTAAGAGCCTAAATGAACGAAGTGTTGCTAGATTTTCTTGAAGTATCTCGTAGTTTTCATCCGTTGGATCTTCCTCGACAACTGTTAAAACGGTGTTTTCGTTGACGAAACGTGTGATATCGTCAATGTGTCCATCTGTATCGTCTCCAACGATACCGTCTCCAAGCCATAAAACCTGTTCCTGACCGTAAAATTCTTTTAAATAAGTTTCTATCTGCTCTTTTGTCAGGTGTGGATTTCGGTTTTTATTCAATAGACAAGCCGTTGTTGTCATGATTGTTCCTGCGCCATTAAACTCAACTGAACCGCCTTCCATGACGATATCAGGGACAAATAGAGGAAGGTTGAATGTTGTGGCAATACGTGTCGGAACAATATCGTCCAGGTCGAAAGGAGGGTATTTTCCACCCCAGGCATTATAGCCCCAGTCAACTACTGCTTTTTGATTTGTTGCTTGGTTAATAATAAAAGCGGGACCGTGGTCTCTACACCAAGCATCGTTAGTCGGATTAAAGTAGAATTCGATATTGCTAAAATCTGTTGTCACTTCTTTGAGTGCGGTAATAGCAAAATTTTGCATTTCCTCATTAGCGACGTTAATCCTTACTTTTTGCCCTGCTGCTACGGCTTTAATAAATTCGCAATAAGGTTTGTATATTGTTTCGATCTTCCCGGGCCAAGATTCCTCTTTATGTGGCCAGCTCAACCATAAGGCTTCTTGCTTTGCCCATTCTGCAGGAAAAGAGAAGCCCTGTTGTTTTGGGGAATTGTCAAAATAGTCCAGGGTGAATGTTTTTTTTTGTTCCATACTTATTTTAGCGGGATTAAAAAAGCCATTTCAGTTTGTTTCAGCACAGTGGTATGCCTTCGAAACTGAAATGGCTAGCATATCCAATATTAGTCTTCGTCAATAAAACGTTTGGTGATCGGCGCGTATGTTTCGATTCTTCGGTCTCTCAAAAATGGCCAATGTTTTCTGAAATAGTCCGATTCATTTAAATCTAGTTCGACGACCTCAATTTCTTCTTTGTCATGTGAAGCAAGGTAGAGTAATTTACCTTGTCCATTCGTCACGAAGCTTCCACCCCAGAATTTCATTGCACCATTTTGTTCAAATCCCACACGGTTAACGGATACAACAGGAACGCCGTTTGCAACGGCATGGGAGCGTTGTATTGTTTGCCATGCATTATATTGATCTTTGTTGGTTTCTTCATCTTGGTCTGTTGCCCATCCGATAGCAGTAGGATAGAATAAAATTTCGGCACCCATCAATGCGGTAATTCGAGATGCTTCCGGATACCATTGATCCCAGCAAATTAAGATGCCTATTTTTCCAAATTTTGTTTTGAATACTTTGTAGCCTAAATCGCCTGGTGTAAAATAGAATTTTTCGTAAAACGCAGGGTCATCTGGAATATGCATTTTGCGATATTTTCCTAAATAGGAACCGTCTGCATCCAATACAGCGGTTGTATTATGGTACAGTCCTTCTGCTCTTTTTTCAAATAATGAAGCGATAATGACGATACCTGCTTCTTTAGCAACAGCCGATAGGGCGTCCGTTGATGGACCCGGAATAGCTTCAGCCAGTGCGAAATTGTCATAATCTTCCACATCGCAGAAATATAAAGAGGTAAATAGTTCTTGCAGACACACAATTTGCGCACCTTTTGCAGCGGCTTCTTTTACTTTAGCGATAGCTTTTTCGAGATTCTCTTGTTTGCTTGCGGTACAGCTCATCTGTACAACTCCAACTTTTACTTTGCTCATTCTTTAATGCTTATTTTAATACAGCACAAAGATACTATTCTTAATTTGGATTTGGTCGGTAGGAAAAACAAAAAGAGCTCTTAGAGCTCTTTTCGTAATCTTGCTACCGGAATGTTCAATGCTTCCCGATATTTTGCAACCGTTCGCCGCGCAATATTGTAGCCTTTTTCTTTGAGAATCTCAGTGAGTTTCTCGTCAGCCAAGGGTTTCCGTTTATTTTCTTTTGCGATGCACTCCTCCAATATTTTCTTAACCTCTTTATTGGATACTTCTTCACCAGAATCCGTTTGAATAGCTTCAGAGAAAAACGATTTTAAGAGAAATGTTCCAAATTCTGTTTGTACGTATTTTGAATTTGCTACCCGCGACACAGTTGATATATCCATATCGATTTTGTCGGCGATGTCTTTTAATATCATTGGTTTTAGCTTACGATCATCACCTGTGAGGAAATACTCATATTGGTATTCCATGATTGCATTCATTGTTTTTAGTAGGGTTTGTTGACGCTGTTTTATTGCATCAATAAACCATTTGGCTGAGTCAAGTTTTTGTTTGACAAATTGCACAGCCTCTTTCATTTTTTTATCCTTTTGATCCGATTTCTCGTAATGTTCAAACATGTGTTGGTAATCACGACTTATGCGGAGCTCAGGAGCATTTCGGCCATTTAAAGTCAAATGCAGTGTTCCATCATTATTGCTGATATGGAAATCCGGGATAATATGTAGTTGCTTGCCTGCTACTGCGCCAGAATCTCCTGGTTTTGGATTAAGTTTTAGAATTTCGTTGACTACGTTTTTTAAATCTTCTGATGAAACGCCTAAAGATTTTTCTAATTTATCATAATGCTTTTTAGTGAATTCTTCCAGGTAATTCGCTACGACTTTAATAGCGAGTTTGATTGTGGGATTTTGTGTGTCCTTTTTTTGTAATTGGATCAATAGGCACTCTTGCAGATCTCGTGCTCCAATTCCTGCAGGCTCAAAATCTTGAATTACCTTTAGCATATCCAATACTTCCTGTTCATCGGTCATTACATTTTGGCCAAAAGCGAGGTCGTCGACAAGATTGATGATGGGCCGGCGTAAATAGCCGTCATCGTCCAGACTGCCAATAATTTGCTGGCCAATTAAAAAGTGCTTGTCATCTAAAGCTAAAAGGTCTAATTGTTGTTGTAACTGCTCATAAAAGGAGTGCTGAATTGCAACAGGCATTTCTTTTCGGTCGTCATCGTCATCTCCGTAGTCATAGCCATTGCCATAATCTTTGAAATCATCTTCCTGGATATAGTCTTCTAAACTAAAGTCTTCTGAATCGAATCCGTCTTCATTGTCAAAGTTGTCATCTGGATCTTTATCGGGGTATTCTTCTATAGGATCGGTCATATTAGTCAAGCTACCATCTTCTAACGCAGGGTTTTCTTCTAATTCTTCCTTGATTCTCGCATCTAATGAAACAGTCGGAACCTGCAACAATTTTATAAATTGTATTTGCTGCGGGGACAATTTCTGTAATAGCTTTTGTTGTAATGTTTGTTTTAACATGCTAATAGTTGACTTTTTTACATCTAAATTTAAACAAATATCATTATTATTTTAAAATAAAATCGATAATAAATAAAAAATGGGTATAATATTTGTGGAACGCGGGAAAAAGTTGCAAAGAAATTTGAGACTAGGCCTTTTTCTACCTATAGGTCTTTTGTTGTTTAATCGTGGCTGTAATTTCCAAAATCCACCCTTTCGAATTATGTCGTATTTTACAGTTGTTTGGCAGGTGTTTTTTATTGTTAAAAAATGTAAATAGTTGATTACAGCGATTTATTTAGTTGTATATTTAGCCCCTGAAAATAGATAAAAAGGCATATTGGACAGGTGTAAAACCTTTTGCTGGTCGGATGTGTTGAATATAAGATAAATTTCCATTTATGTTTAAACGTATTAAGAATAGGATTCTTCGTTATCTTGTTATAGCAGTATATTTTATCATTATATTGGTGTGTGCTATACAATTGAATTTTTTGTGGCTCTTTGGTTATTCTCCAACAAAAAAGGATATCGTTATGCCTAGTGTTAATATCTCTACGGAATTATACACGGCAGATAGTGTTTTAATTGGACGGTATTTCGACGAGGACAGAAATCCAATTCCATTTGATAGTATTCCGAAGTCTGTTACTAATGCGTTGATTGCAACTGAGGATGTTCGTTTTTATAGCCATAATGGTGTTGATTTTTTTGGTCTAGGATCAGGTATTATCTCTACATTAAAAGGGGATAAACGAGGCGCGAGTACAATTACGCAACAGTTAGCTAAAAATCTTTATCGTACTCGTTATAATAAGGCCGGTGGATTGTTGACGCGTCTTCCCGTGGCGGGTCTAGTGATCACGAAGTTTAAGGAGTGGATGACGGCTTATAAATTGGAGCAACGTTATTCCAAAAATCAGATATTGGAGATGTATTTAAATACAGTATCCTTCAGTAATAATGCCTATGGGATTGAGACTGCTGCAAAGCGCTATTTTTCGAAAGGAGCGAATCAATTGAATCAGACCGAAGCTGCTGTTTTGATTGGCATGTTAAAAGGTACGACTTTATATAATCCTATTCGTAATCCCGAAAATGCTTTTGTGCGAAAAAACACCGTTTTAAGTCAAATGTATAAAGGTGGTTTTCTGAAAAAAGAAGAGTATGATAAACTGGTTAAGGAGAAGATTGTTTTGAATACAAATAGTCAAGATCTTAATGCGGGTGGAGATTCTTACTTACGTGCTGCAGTAGCTAAATGGTTGGAAAAATGGTCTGAGGATAACAATTATGATATCTATACAGACGGTTTGAAAATTTACACGACGATAAATTCTAAACTTCAAAAGCATGCTGAAGAGGCTGTGGCGAAACAAATGATTGAATTACAGCAACGTCTAAATAACACCTGGGAGGGCCAGGAGCCTTGGCGTGATTTATCAGGTAAGGTTATACCCAACTTCTTGGATAATTTGGCAAAGAAAACTCCTTATTATGCTTTTTTGAGTAAAAAATATGCGAATACCCCTGATAGCATCAATTACTTCCTAAATAAAAAGAAGAAGATCGAAGTTTATAATTGGAAGGATGGTGGTAAGATCCAAAAGGATATGTCTACAATGGATTCTTTGAAATATTATGCCATGATGTTAAATGCAGGCATGATGTCTATGGATCCGTACTCGGGTGAAATTAAAGCATGGGTGGGTGGGATCAACCACCAATATTTTAAGTATGATCACGTGATGCAGGCGAAGCGACAAGCGGGGTCTACATTTAAACCTTTTGTATACTTGGCTGCTTTGGAGTCAGGGATGTCTCCGTGTGATAAGATTACGGATAAACCTGTTACGATCAAGATTGATAAAGGAGATTCTGTTGAAGTTTGGGAGCCTAAAAATGCAGATTGGAATTTTTCCTATCGTGAAATGTCGTTGCGTCATGCGATGGCGCGTTCCATTAATTCGGTTACGGTTCAGTTAACTGATATGGTTACGCCCGCGAAAGTTGTTGATGCGGCACATCGTTGTGGTATTACAAGTAAATTAAATCCTGTTGCCTCTGTGGGGTTAGGACCTAATGATGTTTCTGTTTTTGAAATGGTGAATGGGTACTCGACGATGATGAATCACGGTGAGCGTGTCTCACCTTTATTGGTGTCTAAGATCGAGGATCATGATGGTAATGTTATTGCCACTTTTCAGGCGGAGCGTAAACAAGTGGTGGATAAACAAGATGCCTGGTTGATGACGTATATGCTGCGGGGTGGTATGGAAGAACCTGGAGGTACATCTCAGGGATTGTGGGAATGGGATTTATTTGATAAGGAAAATGAAATCGGAGGAAAGACAGGTACTTCTTCCGAATATGTAGATGGTTGGTATATGGGAGTGACTAAAGATTTGGTGACAGGTGTTTGGGTTGGCTGTGACGAACGGAGTATTCACTTTAAAAATTCTCATTCGGGAGAAGGTTCTCGTACAGCATTACCAATATTTGGGGTGTATATGGAGTCTGTTTATAAAGACAAACAATTGGGATATACGCAAGGTAAGTTTCCTAGTCCTACTGTTGAAATTACGAAATCTTACAAATGCGAAACTCCGCGTTATAGTGATCCGGAACCAGAGCAAAGTGATTCGACACAAGTAGAAGAGCCCGCTGATGAAGGATTTATCGGGCCTGAGGAAGAGGGAACGGAGCATCCTGTTGAGCGTAATCATACTGAAGGTGCTGATAGTGGAACGAGTAGCGTGGGGTCATCCTCGTTGGAGGAGCTTGGTAGTCAAAACTGATAATAGTTAAAGATATATCTAAAAAATAAAGATGGCCGCCTAGTTTAACTAAGGTGGCTTTTTTTATGCTAGGCTGCGTGGTTGGAATCTCTCTTGGTGAACGTTTGGTGTTGCTGAGGGAAAAGATTATTCCAATTAGGATTATATTTACGGATGAGCCTTTCGACTTGCATGGTCGTAAAATGTTGCAGTTCACTTATTCTCTTATTGGCGGTCTCCGAATTTGTGAAAGATTCTGTGTAGATTATTCGATTTAAGCTAGGGCCCTGGTTGAAAATAAAATTATTGGACTGCTGTAGTTCCATTACTGTACTAAAGATGTTGGAACTGAGACCGATTTTAAAGTGTTTCCGATTGTTGTCAGTTGATATATATACAATAAAATTGTTCATAATGCTAAATTATTTGGACGTTTAAAATATATTTACTAATTTTATTGGCACAATATTACTAATAAAATTAGTTTTTGCAAAATATTTTTTTGAAAAAATAATATGTCAAATATTTCGTCCAATCTGAAATTCCTTCGAAAAGGAAAAAAAATCACCCAGCAACAATTTGCTGATCTTATGGAAATTAAGCGTGCGTCTGTCGGTGCATACGAGGAAGATCGAGCAGAGCCTAAATATGAGTTATTAAAGAAGATTGCCGAATTCTATGGTTTGACTATGGATGAGTTGGCAAACGATGTTATTGATGACAAATGGAAGCCGGTTCCTAAAAGCAATGCCTCAAATTTAAGGGTGCTTAGTGTGACTGTGGATGCAGATGATCGTGAAAATATCGAACTTGTTCCGGTTAAGGCTAGTGCGGGGTATTTAAATGGATATGGTGATCCAGAATATGTTGCTGAGTTGCCAAAGTTTTCGCTACCTATGTTTGGTCAGGGGACATTTCGTGCTTTTGAAATAAAAGGGGATTCGATGTTGCCTTTACCTTCTGGTTCTATTATTGTGGCCGAATACGTAGAAAATTGGCATGATATTAAACCAGGAAGTACCTATATTGTCGTGTCGAAAGAAGATGGTGTGGTGTATAAACGCGTTGCTTTTAAATTTAAAGAGGATAAAGGTTTGAAGCTTGTTTCTGATAATAAGACCTATGAGCCTTATTGGGTAGAGACTGCTGATATTCTTGAAGTGTGGAAGGCTAAGGCTTTTATCAGTACACAGCTGCCCGAACCTACTCCGGAGCCAACCATAGAAACCCTGACAAGCATGATGGCGCAAATGCAGAAGACGATTAATGCAGTGGTGGATGGTTCTAAATAGTGGAGAATTATCTACGTATTTTTATTATTTAGTCACGCTGTGAAGATGATTGCAAGGACTGAGGAGCGATCGATAGCTTATTTTTATAGGGACTGTAGGTATATTGAATATAAAAACAATCTATCTAAGTTTGTTTTTTATTTTATAAAATGCTATATTTGCATATCTGAAAGGAAGGGGGCTCGTATTGCCCCCTTTTTTTAATTCAATTAATTTAGCATTTCTAGAAACAGAACAATGCAGCATATAGAAAAGAGAGTTATTGAACTCATCGCGGAAAAAATTGCAGATCGCGAGGATTTGTTTATCGTCAGTGTGAAGATGCGCCCAAATAAAATTCTCGAGATTCTTTTGGACGGAGATAATGGTGTGAATATTGATGATTGCGCACAGGTGAGCCGTCATGTTGGTTTCCACTTGGAGGAGGAAAATGTAGTTGATGATGCTTACCGTTTAGAGGTTTCATCTCCAGGTATTGATGCTAATTTTGTTAATATCCGACAGTATCAAAAGAATATAGGTCGTACAGTTCAGGTAAAGTTGAACGATAATACAAAAGTTGAAGGTACATTATTGACCGTAGACGAGATGAAGATCAATGTTCTTCAAAAGATAAAAGAAAAAGGTAAAAAAGCACAAGAGGTAGAAAAAGAACTTCCTTTTGATCAAATAAAAGCAACAAAAGTGGTAATTTCATTTTAATAATAATGAGTAACAGCAACATCAATCTGATAGACTCTTTTCAAGAGTTTAAGGAGTTTAAGAATATCGATAGACCTACTGTTATTACAGTATTGGAAGAGGTTTTTCGTAGTATGATCCGTCGTCGTTTTGGTACGGATGAAAATGTGGATGTTATCGTGAATCCAGATAACGGAGATTTGGAGATTTGGAGGACGCGTGTCGTTGTTGAAGATGAGTTTTCAGAAGATGATGACCTTGAAATCGAATTAGCGGAAGCTAGAAAGCATGATGAAGATTTGGAAGTAGGTGATGATTTTATTGAACAGATCACATTGGAAAGCTTTGGTCGTCGTGCAATTTTAGCGGCACGTCAGACGCTTGTATCTAAGGTTTTGGAATTGGAAAAAGACGAGGTCTTTAAGAAATATAAAGATAGAGAAGGAGAGTTGGTCATTGGTGAGGTCTATCAGATTTGGAAAAAGGAGATCTTGGTATTGGATGAGGACGGGAATGAATTAATTCTTCCTAAATCAGAGCAAATCCCAGCTGACTATTTCAAAAAGGGAGATGGCATTCGCGCAGTTGTGCATAAAGTAGATATGATGAATAATAATCCGAAGATTATTATTTCACGTACTGCACCTGCGTTCTTACAACGTTTATTTGAACTTGAGGTTCCTGAGATTTTCGATGGTTTGATTACGATCAAGAAAATCGTTCGTGAGCCAGGGGAAAGAGCAAAGGTTGCTGTTGAGTCTTATGACGATCGTATTGATCCTGTAGGAGCTTGTGTTGGTATGAAGGGGTCTCGTATTCATGGTATCGTTCGTGAGCTGCGTAATGAGAATATTGATGTAATTAATTTTACAACAAATCATTCGTTGTACATCGCTCGTGCTTTGAGCCCTGCAAGAATTAGCTCAATCAAAATCGATGAAGAAAATAAGACTGCGGCTGTATATTTAAAATCGGATCAAGTTTCTTTAGCCATTGGACGTGGGGGACATAATATTAAATTGGCTGGTAAATTGACTGGTTATGAAATAGATGTTTATCGCGAAAATGACGAGTTTGATGAAGATGTCGATATCGAAGAATTCAGCGATGAGATTGAAAGCTGGGTTATTGATGAATTGAAGCGTGTCGGCTTGGATTCAGCGAAGTCGGTGTTGTCTCTTAGCGAGGAAGAGCTGGTTAGACGTACCGATTTGGAAGAGGATACTGTTCGTGAGATTGTACGTATTTTACAAGCTGAATTTGAATAAAATTCAGCTCGTTAATTTTTTTCTATCTAACATTCGGAATAAATTGTTTATGGATGGAAAAAAACATATTTTTGTAATTATATTAAAATAGTTTATATTATAGATGACTGAAGGAAAAGGAACAAACTTGCTTAAAGCAGCAAAGGAACTCAACATCGGGATACATACCGCCGTGGAATGTTTAGTGAAAAAAGGATATGATGTAGAAGCAAAGCCTAACACTAAATTGAGCGGAGAGATGTATGGTGTGCTGTTAAAAGAGTTTCAGGGAGACAAATCACTGAAAGATGAAGCTAAACAAATTGTGATTGGCAAAATTCGTCGTGAGGAGTCGCCGTCCTCTTCTCCTAAGGAATCATCTAAGAATGAGGATTTCGAAGATCATGATGAATCCAAGGAAATCTTGGTCAAGAATACAGTAGAAATCCCTTCTGTTAAGGAAACTACTCCTGCAAAAGTGGAGGAGCCCGTTCATCAAGGTGGTATGAAGGTGGTTGGTAAGATTGATCTTGACGCATTGAATAGAGGCGGAAGTAAGGTCAAGAAGGAAGAACCTGTTAAGGAGGAACCAAAAACCATTAAAGAAACGCCTGTAGAGGCTAAAGCTGAAGCTAAGGTGGAAGAAAAGAAGGAAGCCGAAGTCAAAGCGCCTATTGTTGAAGCGAAAAAAGAAGAACCAAAGGTTATTGAAAAGAAGCCGGAAGTTGTTGTACCAAAAGCTGAAATAGAAAAACCCGAAGTAAATAAAACTGAAGTAAAAGCAACTCCGGTTGTAGAGACAAAAACTGAACCTGTGAAGGTAGAAGACAAGAAAAAAGAAGAAACAGCGCCGAAAGCTGTGCCAGTAACTCCAATAGTGGAGCCTGCGAAAAAACAAGGAGATGAAATTATTTCTGCTCGTGCGGAAAGATTGACAGGTCCTAAAGTCATTGGTAAAATTGAATTACCATCTGCTAGACCTTCCCACAAACCAGTGGCTTCATCTTCAAATGCTGGAAATAATAATGAGAAACGTAAGCGTAAGCGTACGAATCCAAATGGTCCAGTAAACCCAAATGCGGGGCAAGGTCAAGGTCATAATAATCAAAACCGTGGACCGCGCGATGGTAACAATCCCAACAACCGGGACCAACAAGGAGGTAACCGAGGTGGGAATCATGGCCCTAACAACAACCCGAACAATCGTCAAGGGCAAAACAACAACCAACACCCAGGTAGACCGGGACAAGGAGGTAACAACCAACACTCAGGTAGACCAGGACAAGGTACGAGACCGCAACACGGTAATCGTTTTGACAATAGAGGTAAGGGAAGACCTGTTGAGAATAAGGAAGAACCTACTGAAAAGGAAATCCAAGATCAAATCAAAGCAACACTTGCTCGTTTGAGTGGTGCAGGTAAATCTGGTAAATTTGCGCAACGTGCCAAATTGAGACGTCAGAAACGTGATGATGTTGCTCAACATGCGGAAGAAGCTGCAATGGAGCAAGAAATGATGGCAAAAGTATTGCGTGTTACAGAGTTCGTAACTGCAAACGAATTAGCTAATTTGATGGACGTTCAGGTAACCCAAATTATTGCAACTTGTATGAGTTTGGGTATGTTCGTGTCAATTAATCAGCGTTTAGATGCGGAAACTTTAACCATTGTAGCGGATGAATTTGGTTATCAGGTAGAGTTTATCAAACCTGAGGATGAGGAGACTGCTGAATTGGAGGAACCGGATACAGAAGAGAACTTGATTTCAAGAGCGCCTATTGTAACGGTCATGGGACACGTCGACCATGGTAAGACCTCTTTACTGGATTATATCCGTAAGGCGAACGTTACTTCTGGTGAGGCGGGTGGTATCACCCAACATATCGGTGCATACGCGGTGAAATTGGAGGATGGTCGGAAGATCACTTTCTTGGATACTCCTGGTCACGAGGCTTTTACAGCGATGCGTGCCCGTGGTGCCAAAGTAACAGATATTGTTATTATTGTTATCGCAGCTGACGACGCCGTCATGCCGCAAACAAAAGAAGCGATCAACCACGCGCAGGCAGCAGGAGTTCCAATCGTATTTGCATTTACTAAAGTAGATAAACCGGGAGCAAATCCTGATAGAATCCGTGAGCAGCTTTCTGCGATGAATATCTTAGTTGAAGACTGGGGCGGTAAGTTCCAAGCGCAAGAGATTTCAGCAAAAACGGGGGAAAATGTTGACCTATTATTAGAGAAAGTTCTATTGGAAGCTGAGATGTTAGATCTAAAAGCTGATCCGAAAAAACGTGCTGTTGGTTCAGTAATTGAAGCAGCTTTGGATAAAGGTCGTGGTATCGTGACAACGGTGTTGATACAAAGTGGTACATTACGTGTTGGAGACCCTATTTTAGCGGGATCGCATTCAGGTAAGGTGAAGGCTTTGACTAATGAAAGAGGTGAACGTGTTAAAGAGGCGGGACCTTCTGTTCCAGTGCAAATCTTGGGTATGGCCGGCGCACCAACAGCAGGGGATAAGCTTTATGTTCTTGAAAGCGAGTCTGAAGCTAGAACTGTAGCTAACAAACGTCTTCAGTTACAACGCGAGCAAGGCATGCGTGCAACTAAACATATTACCTTGGATGAAATCGGTCGTCGTTTGGCTATCGGTAACTTTAAAGAACTTAATATTATCGTTAAAGGTGATGTGGACGGTTCTATTGAAGCATTATCAGATTCATTATTGAAATTGTCTACTGACGAAATTCAGGTTAATATCATTCACAAATCAGTGGGTGCAATCTCTGAATCAGATGTATTGTTAGCTTCTGCTTCCGATGCGATTATCATAGGTTTCCAAGTACGTCCAACACAAAACGCACGTAAGTTGGCAGAGAACGAGCAAATTGATGTACGTTTATATTCGATCATCTATGATGCGATTGATGAAATCAAATCTGCGATGGAGGGTATGTTGGCGCCGAAATTTGAAGAGAAAATCGTTGCTGAGGTTGAAATCAGAGAAACCTTCAAAATTTCTAAAGTGGGTACGATTGCCGGATGTATGGTTAAAGAAGGTAAGATCAATAGAAATAATGATATCCGCATAATCAGAGATGGTGTTGTAATTCATACTGGTAAACTGGCATCGTTGAAACGTTTTAAAGACGATGTGAAAGAAGTTTCAATGGGTTATGAATGTGGTTTGAATATTGACCGTTTCAACGATATTCAAGTAGGAGATATTGTTGAAGCTTACGAACAAGTTGAAGTGAAACGTAAATTGTAATCACTTAGTGGTACACTAATAAAACAGAAAGCGGCATTGAT
>NZ_DDKA01000001.1:121151-260041 GCF_002339225.1 Sphingobacterium sp. UBA2610 | reverse complement strand
ATCAATGCCGCTTTCTGTTTTAACGTTCGTATAGTTCTATTGGAACCTGATCAGGATCAAAGAAGAATGTAAAGCGTTTATTTGTTAACTCGTCTATTCTGATCCCTTCATGTGATACACCTGCTTTTTCGAGCTTATTTAATTCGATGTCGAGATTATCGACTTCGAATGCAAGATGTCTTAAACCGGCAGCATCTGAAAAGCTGAGCCGATTAGGCGGTGATGGGAACGAAAAAAGTTCTATAATGTAATGATCGTTGAGTTTGAGGTCCAGTTTGTAAGAATCACGTTCCGCACGATAATATTCTCTAGCAATCTCCAGGCCCAGTATGCCCGTGTAGAATTTCTTTGAACGTTCATAATTGCTACAGATAATGGCAATATGATGTATCTTGTTGAGGTTTAATTTCATCTTTAAATACTTATCTCATGGCATTTGTTATATCTTTTGTCCGTTTAGGATATGGAGCATATACAGACTATTTTACCATGTCTCTCCTATTATTTTGCTCTTTCATATTGTTTAGGCCAAGGAACTTCAGCGTCTAATTCTTTGGCAAAATGTAATGGAAGGTGTGGATCATCAAGAAATCCCCGTGCGATTAAGATTAAATCTGCTTGCTTTCGCGTAATGATCTCGGATGCTTCAATAGCAGTTTTAATTAAACCTACAGTGGCAACGTTATTCTTGGTATTCTCCTTAATAGCAGTGGCGAAAGGGAGCTGATATGCTGGTCCTACATCTATTTTTTGATAGGAGACCAATCCTCCACTTGAAACATCAATCAGGTCTACCCCCAATGCATATAGCTGTTGTGATAAGGCTATGGATTGCTTTAAGTCCCAGCCGGCTTCGGCCCAGTCAGTTGCTGAAATACGTACCCATAAACTTTGGCTTGTTATTTCTTGTTTTACTCTTTTCACAATTTCAATAAGAAAGCGTATTCTATTTTCAAAGATCCCGCCGAAAGTGTCTTTTCGTAAGTTGCTCAGTGGTGAAAGAAATTGATGGATCAGATATCCATGTGCTGCATGGAGTTCAATAATTTCATAGCCGGCTTGGATTGCTCTTTTCGTCGCTGTTCCAAATTGTTCAATCAGATTTTCAATGGCGGAAACATCAAGTTCCTGTGGTTCATAATCTCCTGCATGGAAAGCTATTGCAGATGGAGCAACTGTTTGCCAGCCCTGAGGGTCCGTTGGTGAAAATTGATTCCTGCCAAGCCAAGGTTTATTGCTGCTTGCTTTGCGGCCTGCATGGGCAAGTTGTATGCCAGGTATGGAATTATTTGCTTTAATGAACTCGGTTATTTCTTTTAATTTTTCGATATGCTGGTCGTCCCATAAACCAAGGTCTCCATCACTGATTCGACCGTCAGGGCTAACTGCTGTTGCTTCTTGTATTACTGCTGCAGCTCCGCCGATTGCAAATTGGCCCAAATGAACCAAATGCCAGTTATTTGCAAAACCATCTTTTGCCGAGTATTGACACATTGGGGATACAACCAAACGATTTTTCAATTGTAAATTTCCGATGTTTACTGATGAAAATAATTGACTCATAATTGCTTGTTTATAGAAGATAGGAGCAATGAAAGCTCCTATCTTAATCAATTTCTTTGTATCATAAAAGAAAGCTATTAAAAGGGCTGTATTTGACCCTGATGAATAGCTATTCGATTATTAGGGATTTGTAGACCATAAAGAAGCTGATTTTAACATGGCTCTTCTTGGTAGTTTTAAATTAGCAATGATCAGCTCCGCGAAATCTTCAGGCTGAAGAACTTTTTCTGGATCACCATCGGTAAGTCCAAGATCTTTGGACATATCCGAGGCAATCGTACTAGGCATAAGTGTACATACCCGAATATTGTTTTTCCGTACTTCCCGCATTAAAGAATCGGCGAAGCCGATGACGCCAAACTTCGATGCACTATAAGCGGAAGTGGTGGCTGCGCCATTTAATCCGGCAGTCGAAGATACCATTATGATATCGCCTTGATTTTTTTCAATCAGTTGCGGAAGAATAGTTTTTGTAACAAAATATGTACCCAGGAGATTCGTTTGAATGATCGATGTCCAATCGGCAACATCCATGTCGAGCACAGTGGAAAACGATGCTACTCCCGCATTGTTAACTAATATGTCAAAGCTACCGAAGGTATTTTTCAATCGCTCGATCTCCTCCTGTACTGCACTATAATTTGATACGTCAAAGACGGCATAAGTGACCTCAGTGCCCAGCTCGGCAAGTTCCGTGGCCGTATCCTTTAAAGCAGCTTCATTTCTACCGGTAATCGCGATATGAACACCTTCTTTCGCTAATGCATAGGCAATCGCTTTCCCCAATCCTCGCGCACCACCCGTAATTAAGGCTCTTTTTCCTGTTATATTTTCCATAATATAAAAATAGGCATGATCTTTTTTATTCCTGTCAGATGATCCTAAGAAAGGCAATTTATTTTGCCTTTTTTAGGATATTTTCGATAATGGGGTAAGTATTGTTGCGTATGTCTTCAAATTGGTCCACATGACGCCATTCTGCTTTTGTGATATCTTCTGCAGTTTGCGGAATCAATTTAGGGACTTTGTTGACTCCCATTTCATACCAGTTCGTTGCTTTTAAGACGAATTCTCCATTTCGCAAAAAATAGGTATGGTATGATGTGGTGATTTTTTTTCCTAAGTAGTTGATTTTGATGCCACATTCCTCTTCAACTTCGCGTACAGCTGCTTCCCGCATTTTTTCATTTTCTTCCACTTTACCTTTCGGAAGATCCCATTTTCCTAATCGGTAGATAAAAAGATAGTCTCCATCACCATTTTTCACCAGCCCACCTGCAGCTTTAATGAGCTTAATTTTATTTTTTAAGTTTTGAAATACGGTTTCAAAATCCTTGTTGATGTAGAGATATGTTTTTGGAACTTTATCAATTTCAGATTGTTTGAAAAGTTTTTGGAGGTCAATCTCTTGAAAACTAATTGTTTGTGGGTTTTTGATTTTCGATGGAACAAAATCTGCTAAAATTAGCACGGTTTCGTTCATATAAATTTTATAAATTTGCGCCATGAATAATTTAAATGAGGTTGAACAAAAAGTTGCTGAATCCTTATTGCAAATTAAAGCAATAAAATTGCAACCTAAAAGTCCTTTTACATGGGCGTCGGGTTGGAAGTCTCCAATTTACTGTGATAACCGTATCACTTTATCTCATCCTGCGATTCGTACATACATTCGTCAAAAGCTTTCTAAGCTTATTCAAGAAGAGTTTGGATCAGTGGATATGATTTCTGGAGTTGCTACGGCAGGTATTCCACAAGGCGTTTTGGTAGCACAAGATTTGGGACTACCATTTTCTTATGTCAGAAGCTCAGCTAAGGATCATGGTCGTCAGAATTTAATTGAAGGTGAAGTAGTTAGCGGTCAACGCGTAGTTGTAATTGAAGATCTAATTTCGACAGGTAAGAGTAGTTTAGTGGCTGTAAAGGCGTTACGTGAGGCTGGCTGCAATGTTGTTGGCTTGGTGTCTATTTTTACTTATGGATTGCAACAAGCTACTGATAATTTTGCTGATGCAAAATGTCCTTATTTCAGTCTATGTAATTATGATGCTTTGATTCAGGTCGCTGCTGAAAATAGTTATGTATTGGAAGAGGATATTGAGATCTTGAAAAAGTGGCGATTGAACCCGGCTACTTGGGGCGACAATTTTCAATAAAGAGGATTAATTTATCGTTATGACTACTATTCAGAATACAACAGAAATCAACAAAAATGTCGGCGAGGTGTATGCGTTTTTGGCGGATCTCAACAATCATGAGCAGTTGATGCCTGAAAATATCTACAATTGGTCTTCGACTACGGACGAGGCGCGATTTACAATACAGAATATGGCAAAATTGGCTCTTCGCGTAGAAGAGCGTGTTGAGAATCATCTTATTAAGTTGACTCCTTTAGAGAAGGCACCTTTTGACGTAACTCTTCGTTGGGAATTGCAAGTTATTGCTGATACAGTGACAAAGGCAACCTTTATCATAGATGCTGATCTCAACATGATGATGAAAATGATCGCTTCTGGGCCGCTTCAAAAATTGGTTGACTTTCAGGTCAACAAATTAAAAGAAAAGCTAGGGTAGGTTGGTTCATAGCGAATATAAAAAAAGCTCGATTAGTAATAATCGAGCTTTTTTTATGCTAGTCTTTCATTGACTTTTTTCCAATTCACAATATTCCACCAATTTTTAATATAATCAGCTCTTTTGTTTTGATAGTGCAGGTAATAAGCATGCTCCCATACATCAAGACCTAAAATGGGAATACCTTTTACCTCTGCAACATCCATTAAAGGATTGTCTTGGTTTGGAGTAGAGCTAATTTTTAAGTTACCTGAGTCATCCAAAAGCAACCAGGCCCATCCCGAACCGAATCGTGAGGTTGCTGCAGCGGCAAACTGTTCTTTGAATTTGTCTAGAGAACCAAATGTCTTATTGATCATAGTCAATAATTTTTCGGATGGCTGGCTCGGCTTATCGGACAGACTTTCCCAAAAAAAGTTATGGTTCCAGGCTCCTCCAGCATTATTCCTTGCTTTTGGAGAGTACTTAGATATGTTTGCTAGAAGTTGCTCCTCTGAGGCTTCCTTGATGTTTTCAGCAAGAATGGCTTCGTTAACGGCATTAATATAGGCCATATGGTGCTTTGTATAATGGATTTCCATCGTCAACGCATCAATATTAGGCTCCAAAGCGGCATAACTGAATGGTAATTTTACTTGGGAAAACTTTAAGGTAGCGGCATGTAATTCAGTAGCTTTCGCGGAAGCAATATCTTGTAATATTGATCCAGATACAGCGATGCCTAGCGTAGCTTTTGCTGCATTTTGAAGGAAGTTTCTGCGTGTTTGCATATAATCTTATTGTGATTAGTTTTGATATAAATATAACGTGAAATTTTGCAAATATTGTCCAAGAATTGTCTGTTAATTGTAATACAACAAAATTGTTATAAATTCATCTGTAGAGCAGCATACTTTGTTTCGAATTTTGATGTACGGTAATTTTGCTACCCCTAATTTCTATTGTTTTAAAGGCATTTCATGGCAGTTATAGGACAGGTTGGCTAAAGAATTATAATTGTTTATAAAATCAAATTTAGCTAAGTTTGATCTATGTATACATTAAGGATTTCAAAAATCATCCCCCAACCTAATAATAACCTTACTTTTCAGCTTGAGTCTATAGCAGGAGACTATCCTTCCTATAAAGCTGGGCAGTTTATTACGCTTTCTTTTGTGTTTGGTGACCGTGAGGTACGTCGTTCTTATTCTTTTAATAGTTCGCCGGATAATAATGAGCCCTTAAGCATCACTGTTAAGCGTGTCGAAAATGGGGAAATATCTCGACTGCTCCACCATACTATTGTGGAGGGGGATATCGTCAACGCGATGGAACCTCAGGGTTTGTTTGTATATGAACCTGAACCGGAAAAGATTCGGACCTTATTTTTGTTTGCTGCTGGAATTGGCATCACACCCTTGTACGCTATTCTCAAAACAGCGCTTCTTGCGGAAAGTAAGTCTAAAATAGTGTTAATTTACAGTAATAGTACGCTGGAATTAACACCGTTTCGATCCGAATTGGAGGGTTGGGCAGACCGATTTCCTGATCGTTTAACAATTGTGTGGATTTACTCCAATAGTAAAAACTTGATGAAGGCCAGGTTGAATAGAGATTATATACATGCTATTGTTAACGATCATTTGTTTGGAAATAAGGAAGATGCCTTGTTTTATACCTGCGGTCCTGTGATTTATATGGATCTATGTCGTTTTACCCTTTTGGGGATGGGATTTGATTCCAATCAGATAAAACGAGAGACATTTCTATTGCCCGAAAATGAAGAGGATGATGATGACGAGACCGAAAAGGAAGTTGATACAACGACCTATGCTATCGAATTATATTTTCAAGGTAAAACCTATAATCTTGAAGTGCCATATAACAAATCTATTTTGGACATCGGGCTGGAACATAAAATTAAGTTGCCGTATTCTTGTAAATCCGGTATGTGTAGTACCTGTATTTCACAGTGTACAAGAGGTAAAGTAAGAATGGATTATAATGAGGTTTTAACAGATCGCGAAGTTGAACAAGGAAGGATACTTTTGTGCACGGGGCATCCGGTAGAAATGAATACGGCTATTGAAGTATTATAATTTAACATCTGTATTTAATCCGAAAATACAGTGTGTTGTTATAGGGCGTTATAGCTATTTAAAATTGCATATACACGTAAATTTACCTAAGTTTGAATATAACCGTTTTATAGCTAACTATTATGGGAAAATTACTCTGGAGCCCAACAGAAGAGCAAAAATCTCTAGCTGAGATCAATAAGTTTAAACAATATGTGGAGAATGAGCATGGCTTATTCTTTCCATCCTATCAGGACCTTTGGGCATGGTCAACGACGGAACTGGCTAATTTTTGGAAGAGTATAGCCGCCTATTTTAATTTAAAATTTCATTCAGCTCCTACAAACATTGTCGAGTTACCGGCAGATTCCACAAGCTTTATTGGGACAAAGTGGTTTAGTGGGGCTACTTTGAATTATGCTGAACACGTATTTCGGAACACAACGGAAAAGCGTCCTGCATTAATCTTTCAATCTGAACAGCATGCTAAAAGAGAGGTGTCATGGACTGAGTTGGAATCCATGGTTCTCAGACTCCAAGTCTATTTGAAAGAATTAGGTGTACAAAGTGGAGATCGTGTAGCTGGTGTATTGATTAATGGCATCGAAGCAGTTGCGTTATTTTTGGCTGCTAATTCCATCGGTGCGGTTTGGTCCTGTTGTTCGCCCGACTTTGGGGAGGCAAGTATTCAGGAACGTTTTGAGCAGATTGAACCCAAAGTACTCTTCGCAAATTCCAGTTATTACTATAATGGACGTCTTTTTGAAAAGGCGGAAAGTATTCAGCAACTTTCGCAGCGGCTACCATCATTAGTGGCTTGTGTTTTGATTGATGATCCTATTTGGGAAGAGATTCTGAAAAAGGATCTTACACAAGTTAAGCTCCAATTTACGGCAATGCCTTTTGATGCTCCAATATGGATTTTGTATTCTTCGGGAACTACCGGGAAGCCTAAAGCCATTACACATGGAGTTGGTGGTATGCTGCTGGAACATATGAAAGCACTTGGACTGCATCAAAATGTGCAAGACGGCGATCGATTTATGTGGTATTCTACTACAGGATGGATGATGTGGAATTATGCGCTTTCGGCCCTTTTAATGGGAAATACATTGTGTATATATGATGGAGCTACGAATTATCCCGACAAATTGAGTTTATGGAGGTTTGCACAAGAAAGTAAGGTGGATCATTTTGGCGTTGGGGCTGCTTATCTCATCTCCTGTCAAGATCAAGATTTAAAATCCATGGCTTATCAGCCGAAAACAATAGGGTCAACAGGCTCACCACTTCCGCCAGATGTGTTTGAATGGCTAAATGTACAGTTTCCAAAAAGTCAAATTGTCTCATTAAGTGGTGGTACAGACGTTTGCAGCGCCTTTCTTTCGGGGTGCACTTTGCGTGATGTTTATGCAGGAGAGATTCAATGCCGCACCTTAGGAGCTAAGATAGAAGCATTTGATGAGAATGGTCATCCACTTTATGGGGAGGTTGGAGAACTCGTTATTTTAGCTCCCATGCCCTGCATGCCCATCTATTTTTGGAACGATGGGGCGAATAAAAAATACTTCGATAGTTATTTTGATAAATATAGCGGTGTTTGGAGTCATGGTGACTGGATTAAGATTACTGACCATGATGGAGTAATTATGTACGGGCGTTCAGATGCAACTCTGAACCGTGGCGGCGTACGTATTGGTACTGCGGAGATCTATAATGTTTTAAATAGAACCGAGGGGGTCTTGGATAGTTTGGTTATTTGCGTAGATCATGAAGATGGATCATCTGATATGTTGCTTTTTGTTCAATTGGACACTGGCTTATTGAATGACATGTTAAAAGGTGAGATTAAACGGGTGCTTCGGCAGCAATATAGTCCGCGACATGTGCCTGACGATATTTTTCAAGTAGCGGCTATTCCTTATACGTTAAGCGGTAAAAAACTGGAGCTGCCTATTAAGAAAATCTTTTCGGGGATACCTGTAGAAAAAGCGGTGTCAGTAGACATTATGCGGAATCGAGAATCTTTGTTGGACTTTGAAGCGATTAGCAAAATCTGGAGAAGATCCTAAATATAGCTATAAAATAGCTAATTTAAAAACCCCCTCAGATGACGAAGTTTGCCGTTTGAGGGGTTTTCGAATTTAACTTTACTCCACTCAGACCTGTATAACACCTACATTATACCGGTCTAAGATAGGTTTTTCGTTGGCAGCTTCAATTCCCATGCTGATAACTTTTCGTGTTTCTTCAGGTGCTATAATTCCATCAACCCATAGTCTCGCAGCAGCGTAATATGGGCTCAATTGCTCGTTGTACCGGTCTTCGATGGATTTAAGGAGGTCGTTTTTCTCTTCTTCATTAATTTCTTGACCTTTGGCCTTTAAAGCTGATTCTTGGATTTGAAACAGTGTTTTGCCTGCTGCGGCACCGCTCATGACTGCCATTTGGGCGGTAGGCCAAGCGTAGATTAGTCGTGGGTCATACGCTTTTCCACACATTGCATAATTTCCTGCGCCATAACTGTTTCCGACAATAAATGTAAATTTTGGGACTACGGAGTTGGCCATTGCATTGACCATTTTTGCGCCGTCTTTGATAATCCCCCCTTGTTCAGATCGGCTCCCTACCATAAAACCAGTGACGTCCTGAAAAAAAACAAGTGGAATGCGCTGCTGGTTGCAATTCATGATGAAGCGCGCCGCCTTATCTGCTGAATCACTATAGATAACCCCGCCCATCTGCATTTCCATGGTGTTGCCAGGTTTTTTGGCTTTAATGATCTCGCGTTGATTAGCAACGATCCCGACAGCCCAGCCATCTATGCGGGCGAGGCCGCATACAATGGTTTTTCCATAATCTGGCTTGTATTCTTCTAAAGTCTCTGCGTCTACAATTGCATTCAGGATATCCTGCATGCGATAAGGTTTTGTCCTGTCTTCGGGAAGAATCTCTACTATTTTACTCGGATCAGTTTTTGGGGGTAGGCTTATCTTTCTGTCGAAATTAGCTTTTGGATTTCCACCGATTTTATCGATAACATTTTTTATAGCATCTAAACAACTTTGGTCGTCGGGAAATTTATTGTCTGTTACGCCGGATATCTCCGAATGGGTAGAAGCTCCGCCGAGTGTTTCTGCATCTACAGTTTCACCTATCGCAGATTTGACCAAGTAAGGGCCTGCTAAAAATACAGATCCCGTTCCTTCGACGATAAAGGCGTAGTCGGACATAATAGGTAAATAAGCGCCACCTGCTACGCAACTTCCCATAATTGCTGCAATTTGAGGTATTCCCATGGAGGACATTCGGGCATTGTTACGGAATATACGTCCAAAATGTTCTTTGTCCGGAAAGATTTCATCTTGTAGCGGTAAAAATACACCGGCGGAATCTACTAAATAGATAATTGGCAAGTTGTTTTCCATAGCAATTTCTTGTGCGCGTAGATTTTTCTTGGCAGAAATTGGGAACCATGCCCCAGCTTTGACAGTCGCGTCGTTGGAGACAATTACGCATAGTTTGGATTTTACATAACCCAGTACCGCTGCGCATCCTGCGTTTATGCATCCACCATGTTCTTTGTACATTCCTTCGCCGGCAAACATGCCTATTTCAAGATACTCACGGTCTGGGTCCAGTAGATATTCTATTCTTTCCCAGGCTGACATTTTGCCTTTTTCTTTCAGTTTTTTTATTTTATCGATGCCGCCACCGAATTTTAAATTTTCTCTTTTTTGGCGAAGTAATGCGAGTAGCTCCTTCATAATTTATAATCTTGGTTTTAAAAACTGTTAAATTAAGAATTTCTTATTTTTAGATAAATTTAAAATAAAATTTTAAAATATTTGCAATTTTATTCCTAAATATTTTGATATATTTGAATTGAATTACCGATTGTAAATTTAATATTCATGCTTATGTTTATTGAAAATAAACAACAAATGGATATGATCAGACAAAGTGCACGAGATTTTGCACAGTATCATATCAAACCTTATGTGATGGAATGGGACGAAGCCCAAATATTTCCAATAGAAGTTTTTAAAAAGTTAGGCGAACACGGTTTCATGGGAGTAATCGTTCCTGAAGAATATGGCGGATCAGGGCTCGGGTATCAGGAATACATTACCGTTTTGGATGAAATCTCCAAGGTATGTGGTTCAATCGGGCTTTCTGTGGCGGCGCATAATTCCTTGTGCACAAATCATATATTAAGCTTTGCCAGTGAAGAACAGAAGAAACGTTATCTTCCAAAGTTGGCGACAGCTGAATGGATCGGTGCCTGGGGGCTTACAGAAACAGGTTCCGGTTCTGACGCCGGTGGAATGACGACATTTGCGGAGAGAGATGGTGATCATTACGTGTTAAATGGTTCTAAAAATTTTATCACGCATGCCATCAGTTCTAGTGTTGCTGTCGTTATTGCACGAACTGGGGCTAAGGGGGATAAAAAAGGGATGTCGGCTTTCATTGTTGAGAAAGGTACACCTGGATTTACTGCGGGAAAGAAAGAAAATAAATTGGGGATGCGTGCCTCAGAAACTGCCTGTCTTTTTTTTGATAATTGTCGGATTCATCGGGATCAACTCATCGGTGAGGAAGGACAGGGCTTTGTACAGGCTTTAAAATTATTGGATGGCGGACGTATTTCGATTGCGGCACTTTCTTTGGGTATTGCTCGCGGAGCTTACGAGTGTGCGCTGAAATATGCACACGAGCGTGAGCAGTTTGGGAAAAAGATTTACGAATTTCAGGCAGTTTCTTTTGCACTTGCAGATATGGCTACACAAGTAGAGGCAAGCGAATTGTTAACGAGGCAGGCGGGCTATTTAAAGGATCATGGGGACCGTGTTTCTAAAATTGGAGCGATGGCTAAACTTTATGCGTCGGAGGCTGCCGTTAGTGTCTCGAATGAATCTGTGCAGATCTTTGGTGGTTATGGATTTACAAAGGACTATCCTGCCGAGAAGTTTTTTAGAGATGCTAAACTATGCACCATAGGTGAAGGGACTTCAAGTATTCAGAAAATGGTGATCGCCAGAGAGATTGAGAAAGATATTTTATAGCATATGATGAGGGATCAAGTTGTATTGGTTGATTGCCCAAGAGACGCTGTTCAAGGGCTTCATAACTTTATTGAGACAGATAAGAAAATTAAACATATCAATACGTTAATCGAAAGTGAGCTGTTTGATGTTATTGATTTTGGATCTTTCGTTTCGCCGAAAGCAGTTCCGCAGTTGGCGGATACAAAAGCAGTCCTGGAAGGAATCAGAAAGAATGAAAAAGTGAAGTTATTGGCGATTGTCGCCAATCTTCGGGGAGTAGAAGAAGCCGTTCTAGAGGAAAAAATCGACTTTTTAGGGTATCCATTTTCAATATCGGAAACATTTCAACGTCGAAATACCAATATGGGCTTGGCGGCTTCTTATCAGCAAGTAAAAGAAATGAAACTTTTGGCAGACGCTAATCATAAATCTTTAGTTATTTATATTAGCATGGCTTTTGGGAACCCATACAAGGATCCGTGGTCCCCACTTTTGGTAGAAGAATGGATTGGGAAATTATACGATCTGGGTATCCGGGAATTTTCTTTGGCAGACACAACTTCAGAAGCCGATGCGAATCAGATTTCAGCATTATTCACTTTTGTTAAAGCCAGTTTTCCAAAACCGGAAATAGGTGCACATTTTCATGCGAGGCAAGCGGAGAGTCTTGCTAAGATTGAAGCCGCTTATCTCGCAGGTTGCCGTAAATTTGAAGGCGCATTGCTTGGTTATGGCGGTTGTCCATTTGCAAAAGATGATTTGGTTGGCAATATACCTTCAGAACTCTTGTTGCGTTATTTTGGACGAGGAACTGATGCTGAAATACTCGGATTGGAGCATAGCTTCAGGCAAATGATTTTGTAGGGATTTTTGAGATGGAAAAACTGAATTTTATAAAGGTGCACGTTGAGCAGCATGTGTTCAATTTGACGCTAGCTCGTTCGGATAAAAGGAATGCTTTTAGTCCGACTATGGTGAACGAAATTGCCTATGCATTGAATCTGGCGAATAGCAATCCCGATATTCGTTTAGTACAAATAGAGGCTGAAGGTCCGGTGTTCTGTGCGGGTATGGATCTTAAAGCTTTTGAGGATCCTACAGTAGATATTGGTAATCCGGCAATTCCAAAGGTTGAAAAGTCTTTGGCAGAAATATTTGCCTGTTTAGATAAGCCTTCAATCTGTGTTGTTAGGGGAGATGTTATTGCAGGTGGTTTTTTGATTGCATTATCTTGCACTTATTTGTTTGCACTGCCACATGTACGTTTTTCTTTGCCAGAAGTAAAAATCGGACTCTTTCCATTTCAGGTGTTGGCCTTGCTAATGGAATATATGCCTGAAAGAAAAGCGATGGATCTTTGTATCAGGGGAGATTCTTTTTCTGCGGGAGATGCGCTGGATAAGGGTATTCTGTCCGGAATTTTGGATGTTGAAGAAACTGCCTTGGTTGAATTGAGAGAAACTATTCTTAAAAATGCTCCTTTGGCTATATCGAGAGGTTTTGTTGCACTGCGAAGGCTAAAAGAGCAAGATTATGATGATAAGTATAACTTTCTCTTAGAGAGCTTGGCAGATTTGCGTAAAACCAATGATTTCAAGGAGGGAATGGATGCCATGCGTAATAAAAGAAAAGCCAACTGGAAAAATAGCTAATTAAAATGATCGAAAACTCGGTCTGCTTGTCAAGGGAGAGAATTCCCAAGGAATAGAACTAAGGATGATCAGTAAAGCTAGTCCAAACCAGATTAATAATGTTTTAAAACGTCGATCGTTTGTATCGGCGTTTTTGCTTTTATGGGCACCCAATGTCAGGCAAATTGCAGCCATAATCATCATGCTACTGTGCTCCATACAGAAGAAGCGAATTTGCCTCAGGTGGACTGCTTCGTCGAAATGTCGTAGGAAGTACTGTGTGATGGGGCTCAGTATATAGAGATTAATACCTAAAACTAGCTGAATATAGAAAGAAATAACCGTGGTTTTTACAAGAAATTGATCGATAGGGGAGAATAGAAGCTGCTGTTTTTTCTTATAAAAAAAGGTTGAAAGACTAATTGCTAGTATAATCAGTACTTCCCATCTCCATAAAGAATGCATCGCTAGAATGAAGGGATAAATGTAATTCATCATGAAAACAAAGATGGTAATAAAATAGATTTAAAGCTATTTTAAACTATACCAGCTTATAGAATAGATGCTGGTTTTTCATTAATTGTCTACGTCATCTGATCAAAGGGACTTGTATTTATATGTATTTTTACTTTATATAAGCACTTTATTGTTTTGGTTATTAGGTTGCTTTGTACTGTTTTTAACTCTTGGTTAATGCTGTTGTTATGTGTAATTCGCTGTTTATCTATCTGGCGAAGAATAACGATTAGCTGGACCAAATAGGCTGTCCAAATGATCGAGAACGAAGGTATTCGCTTGTGAATAACTAATGATCGTCTGTATGCCTTATTTTTAGTTGTTTTTAGCCTCTCTGAGGTGATGTTTGTCATTCCCGAAGGGTTTGTGTGGTTTTGATTTGTTTTAGCTGAGAATGCGGCTATTTCGGGTTTTTGAAGGTGGTTGCGATTTGCGTGTTGTTTTTAAGGATAACGCACATCGATAAAAATGATGTTTTATTGATTACGAATTTCATAATTTATTATAATAACAATTTGTTTATCATAGTATTATGTTTATTATATAAATTGAATGTATATGTTTTATTATGTCCGATCTGTGCTATTAAATTAAAATAATGCCTGAGCGTAAGCAAAGCTCTGCCTGTGTTTTTTTTAAAATATTTTTGGAATTATACAAAATCCGTTTCTATATTGGTGTATTAATTAAATAATACAGTAGTATGGTTACTATCCAAAATCTAAATTTCAACTATAGTAAATCAAGGCCCCTTTTTCTTCATATGGATCTTGAATTGAAGCAGGGGCATATCTATGGCCTATTGGGAAAGAATGGTGCTGGCAAATCAACTTTGCTTAAGAATATTGCCGGTTTGGTATATCCTGTTTCGGGGCAAGTTGATGTGCTGGGGCATAACCCTAATCGAAGGGAACCTTCCTTGTTAAGGGAGATTAGTTTTATTCCGGAAGAGTTTTATCTCCCTGCCGTAAAATCAGAACAGTTTCTGAAGGCTAATGCAGGGTTCTACCCCAACTTCGATCAGGTATATTTTGATCAGCTTATTCGTGAGTTCGATATTCCCATTGAGCAAAAATTAGCAAGCATGAGTTATGGACAGAAAAAGAAATATATTATTTCTTTCGGTTTAGCGTCTAACACAAAAGTGATCATCATGGATGAGCCAACGAATGGTTTGGATATTCCTTCTAAGGTTCAGTTTCGAAAGATCATGGCTTCTGCCATTACTGATGATCGATGTGTAATTATCTCCACACATCAGGTGCGTGATCTGGATAATCTTATTGATGCTGTTATTTTACTTGATGATCATAAGGTTGCACTCAACGCTCCGATGCATGTGATTACTGATCGCTTATGCTTTAAAAAAGTAAGAGAGTTGCCTTTGGATACACTCTATTCCGAAGAAGGAGTAGGCGGTTTTAATGTTATTCTCCCAAACTCGGCGGCAGAAGATTCGAAACTGGATTTGGAGTTGCTATTTAATGCAGTGTTACAGTGCAAGGAAAAAATTACGGACCTTATTAAACATGATGAATATGTCAAATCTATTTGATGCTACGCGTTTTTTTTGGACTGATTCGAAGACAATGGATTGGTTTTGGGCGAATTTATCTGATGTCAATAGGGATTATTGCCGGGGTAATTTTTGGTTTTTATGCAGTTAACTTGGGATCAAATTATGATGATATCAAAAAGAATACTGTTTATTCGTTGCTAAATTTCAGAGCACCGTTGTTTTGTATCTTGGGACTCTTTTTTGTAACGGTTATCTCGAGCAGTTATTTTGCTGATTTAGGGAAGAAGACCCGGGCGATTTTTGAGCTGATGATTCCAGCGTCACAATTGGAAAAGTTTCTGGTCAGCTTATTCTATACGGTTGTCGTGAGTATTGGTTCATATTTATTGGTCTTTTATTTGATCGATTTGGCATTTGTTTCTTATTTGAGGAGCGTTGGTTCTGTGGTTGTAAATGAAGTACAGCCATCAGGAGAGACGGTCAGTGTGGATCTATGGCAGTACTTTTTCAAGGTTCAATACCCTGAACCGGCTTATTATTTTTGTTTTGTACCAATTCTTCTGAATGCAATTTTCTTACTTGGTGGGATCGTCTACCAAAACTATCAATATGTAAAGACGGCTATTTTTCTTGTGCTTTACTGTGTAGTTTGGATGTGTCTTTTTGTTTACTTAATGAAGACTCAGACCCAAGATACCGTAGGTACAATGGATAATAACTATTGGTCTGATTCAAATCGTATTTTTGCATTGATCGGCGCTGTAGGAGTGTTGCTTGCCATAATGATTTGGGCGGTTGCTTTTTTAAGGTTGAAAGAAAAGGAGATTTAATATGGAGTTCAATGCAAATAAAGCCATTTACCTTCAGATTGCTGAGTACGTATGTGATCATATTTTGCTAGCGACCTGGAAAGTGGATGAAAAACTCCCCTCAGTAAGGGAATTGGCAGTTCAGATGGAGGTTAACCCCAATACTGTTATGCGGACCTATGATATGTTGCAGCAGAAAGAAATTATAGCTAATAAGCGCGGGATCGGTTTTTTTCTGACACAAGAATCGGTGAAGAATGTGAAGTTATATAGAAAGGCAATTTTTCTAGAAGAAGATCTTCCCTTGTTTTTTCGTAATATTTATTTATTGGAAATCGGTCTGGATGAGTTAGAGCAACGTTATAGACGGTTTGTAAGTCAGAATTTTAATCAAAATGAGTCATGAAATTAAGTACAAAAATAATAATGGGATTAGCAATAGGCTTATTCGCGGTTCCGATGCTTGTCGCGTCCTACCTTGTTCGTATAAATCGAGTGGATGCGAAAAAATACAATGCTGATGTTTAGCAGGAGGTATCCAAGCCAGGTGCAAAGGATGTTTATTACCGGTCGTTCCCCTTGGCAGCTTTCGATAAGCTTTATATTGTAGGTACCAATGCAAGCGGTGTAGGGTTGTATTGGGTGAAAAGCGATAAGTTTATGGTTAAAGTTAATAAAAGTCAAGCCGACTTTGTGAAAGCGAATGTCGATCAATCTGGCAATCTTACCTTAGATCTTTTATCAGGAGGAGAGGGGGGGTATAAGTCAATCTATATTTTTTCACCTGATCTTAGGGTTTTAAAATTAAAAAATGCGGGTATTAACGAGTTGTCCGCCAGGTTGAACGAATTGACTGTCGTAGGTGATAGCGTTGAGGTATTTTCCCTTGCGGAGAAATCCGTTATAAATACATTGAATCTGAACATGACAAATTCCACTATTGATGATCTTGGCGGGACGGACAGTAAGGGGAATTCTCTTGTCGGTCGTTTATTTGTTAACACAACGAATAGTGTTTTGGGACTTCCGCGTACGAATTATAAAAGTGCAGATATTGTGGCAAACAATTCAGAAGTTTATTTCAATAGGAAGGGACCTGAAGCCAAAGTAGGTCTTCTGAATATCAAAACTGAAGGAAAATCATCTGTCCGTTTAGATAGTTTGCAATGGGGAACATTGAACGGGAATCTATCCAATGATACTAAAATAGATTTGCCTGTCCATGCATTGCGATCATTGATTAAGTAAGGTTTAATTGGTGGATGTTGCAGTCGATCGTTAATAGTAGAGATCGGTATTTTCTGAAAAGGTCAAAATTCCTTAGTGGGGTTTTGACCTTTTCTTTAAAGGGATGATGTAGATTTTCGGTGTTCGATACTGCAGTCCAAAAAATACGTCTCGAATTCGAAATAATTCTTTTTGTTTTTTTTCTTTAACATCTGCAAGAGAAGTTCTACCGATTTTTCTGCCATAAGCTGTGTTGGCTGGGTGATTGTTGTTAAAGATGGGTTGAGACTGTTGGCAAAAGGGGTGTTGCTAAAGCCAATTAAGTTCATGTCATCAGGAATTTTCACCTCTAATTTATTTAATATGTGCAAAACTTTTAGCGACAAGGTGTCTGTCGTTGAGAGGAGTGCATTTGGAGCGGAGGGCTTATTTAATAACGTGTTTATTTTGCTTTCCAGTTCGTCATCGATATTATCTTTGGGGCTTGAGTAGGATATTTCAACAATATTTTCTTCTTTAAAAGGAATAGAGGCATTAAAGAGGGCATCTTTATATCCTTTTATTCTGCTTACATTTCCACCGATATCTTTGCATAATAAAAGAATGATATTTTCGCGTTTGTTTTTGATCATTTCTTCTGTTGCCTGATAGATGACTTTGTTGTTTTGGATTCCGATTTTAAAGGTGTCGAGTTGATGGTTTATCCGGTCAAAAATAATCACAGGGCAGATCTGTTCCATGATATAAAACAAGAGTGATAAACTTGAATCATTTTTTACAGGAGAAATGATTATTCCTTCGATATTGCTTTGTATGCAAAGTTCCAGTGCTTCCTTTTCTTTTTTCTCATCGTTAAAAGTCTGCAAGAGGATGAGTTTATAATTCGTCTGCGATAGAATGAGGGAGATGTCTTCGTAAAAATCAAAGAAAAAAGAGCTTGAGATAAATGGAACAATGATCGCTAGGGTGTTTGATCGCCCCGTTTTTAAGCTTTTTGCGGAGAAATTTGGTATATAATTAATTTTCTGCGTGAAATCTAAAATTAACTTTTTTGTTTCTGCGCTTATTTCATGGCTATCGTTTAGTGCTTTGGAAATGGTTCCTGGAGATAGGTTTAACTGTTGGCCAATCTCTTTTAACGTAAATCTCTTCATGTGCTCGATCCTCTTTCATTGATTGTAATTTGTTCTAGCGTCAATACGATGGTAAGATGGCGCTAGAATTATTATTGAATTATCGGTTAGTGTTTTTAATGTATTAAGCCCGAAAATTCTTGAAATTATAAAGATAAGATAAAAAACATGTTTTCAAATGGAGATCAAGAAAAGCGTTGTTGATGAAAAAGAAGTTTTCCGCAAGTGTTAAACAAAAAAAGCTAATCCTGCGATTAGCTTTTCTTTAGTGATCCCGCTGGGATTCGAACCCAGGACCCATACATTAAAAGTGTATTGCTCTACCAGCTGAGCTACGGAATCCTTTCTGTTTTTGAAAGTGATGCAAAGGTAGAATTTCTTTTGATATATGCCAAATTATAGCATGCAAATTTTGACGAAAAGGCCTTAACTGCTTAATAAATAAACGGATTATTTTTTTTATCGCGCTTTTTTTGCATGGATTATTCGGTCTGCTCCATTGATATCTTTTATGAGTTTGACCTGTTCAAATCCTTTTTTGACCATAAGTTCCTTCATTTCTGGACCGAGATATTGATTGATTTCAAAATATAGATCTCCATCTGGGGTTAAATGTTTCAAAGCAAAGGATGAAATAACATCATAAAAAATCAATGGAGCGCTTTCTTCAATGAATAATGCGAGCTCAGGTTCATAAGCCAATACGTTTTGATTCATGTGCTGCTTTTCTCCCGGGGTAATATAGGGCGGATTGGATACAATGATATTATAATGTTGGTCGGAGAAAATGTATTCCCATTCAAATATATCCGCATTGATAAATTGAACCTGAGTTTTTAAATTCTTAGCATTTTCTTGTGCTGTTTTTATCGCCTCTTTTGAGATGTCTATCGTTGTTACTAGGGCATTATTGAGATGCTTTGATAAGGTGATCGGGATGCAGCCAGAGCCAGTTCCGATATCTATAATTTTTAGGTTTTGAGAAGATTTGTGGTTTTTGATGATCAGATCGACAAGTTCTTCAGTTTCCTGGCGTGGAATGAGGACCGATTCATTGACCTGGAAAACTTCACCATAAAAATCTGCTTTATTGAGTATGTACTGTATAGGTCTGTGCTTTTTTAGATTCTGAAGGATGCTAAGTACTTCAGCCTTATCCGCCTCCTTGACGATATCTGTTTTTCTCAATTGATAATTGGTTCTATTTAACCCAAACTTTTCGGCAACAACCACTAAGAATATTGCTTTTATTTCATCCTCATCATATAACCCCTGAAGCTCATGTTGAAATAATAATTCGAAATCTTGAAGTATTTTCATGTGTCAAAGGTACGATTTTCATAGATTTGTATCCATGGATATGCACAAGCAATATATGCATCGTTGTTTGGAACTGGCCCAAATGGGCGCGGGTTCAGTGAGTCCCAATCCAATGGTTGGGGCTGTCATTGTTTTGGACGGTAAAATTATCGGTGAAGGATATACTTCTCCATATGGTGGACCACACGCTGAGGTCAATGCGGTACAGCAGGTTGTACAAAAGTATGGGGAAGAAGCAAAACGGCTTATCGAGGGAAGTATTTTTTATGTTAGCCTTGAACCTTGCGCGCATTATGGAAAGACACCGCCATGTGCCAATATGATTGCAGAGCTAAAACCCTTAAAAGTCTATATCGCTTGTTTGGACCCTTTCGCCAAGGTGAATGGCAAGGGAGTTGAGATACTGCGCGAAGCAGGTATTGAAGTTGAAATTGGTTTACTGGAAAAAGAGGCTGTATGGCTCAACCGTCGGTTTTTTACACGTATTGGTCAATTCCGCCCCTATGTTATTCTAAAATGGGCGCAGTCGAAGGACGGTTTTATGGGGATGCAAAATAAACAAATTTGGTTAAGCAATGCTGCTAGCCGACAGTTGGTTCACCGCTGGAGATCAGAGGAAGATGCTATTTTGGTCGGTACAAATACCGCAGTTGTAGATAATCCCAGTCTGACCGTAAGAGAATGGCAGGGTAACAACCCATTGCGTATTCTTTTAGATAGAGATCTTGCCATTCCACTAGATGCCAATATTCTAGATGATCAAGCTGATACAATCGTCTTCAATGCTAAAAAGACAGATTGGACAGCAAATGTTAAGTATATTGAGCTTGAAAATTACGGGTTGTATCTGCCGCAGAATATTCTTTATCAACTATATTTAATGGATGTTCAGTCAATCATCATTGAAGGAGGGCGTGCTACGCTGCACATGTTTATCGATGCGGATCTCTGGGATGAGGCGAGGGTGTTTGAAACCGAAACAAAGCTATTTAATGGAATTACGGCTCCACAATTTAGTGGACAATTGCTTGAAAGTAAATTGGTTTCCAATGATCTTTTAAAGATCTATAAGAAACAGTGATTATTAAATTGTATATTTAGGGAATTAAGCCATAGCCGGTTAATTTAATTCTTAAATTACAATTATGTTAGTTACAGAAAACTTAATGCAGTTTATCTGGAAACTTCGGCTATTCCGTGCAAATGGGTTGCATTCTACGGATGGTGAACCCTTGGCCGTTGTTCATGTGGGGCAATACAATACAGATTCAGGCCCCGATTTCCTCATGTCACATATTAGGTGTAAAGATAATGATTGGTTTGGTCATGTCGAGATGCATATCCAATCTTCGGATTGGGATCGACATTGTCATCAAGAAGATACCGTTTATAATAACGTTATCTTACATGTGGTTTGGAGAAACGATAAAGTTATTTACCGAAATGACGGTACATCAATACCGACATTGGTGCTTTCGGAATATGTCGAACAGCATCTGTTGGAACGGTATTCAACGATGATGAACGCAAAAAGTTCGATACCTTGTGAGTTTCAGCTTGGTTCAATTGATCTTTTTAAAAAATCCATGTGGCTGAGTACTTTAGCTGTTGAACGCCTAGAAATGAAGGTTCAACAAGTTTTGTTGATTTTAGATCAATTTAATACGGATTGGGAAAAAACGTTATGGGTATGGATTTGCAGATGTATAGGATTAAAAGTTAATGCCGATACATTTCAGGAGCTTGGGGAGTAATTACCTTGGAACATTTTACAAAAATATCGTTCAAACCTATTTAAAATAGAAGCTCTTTTCTTTGGGGTTAGTGGGTTGTTAATTCAGGAGTCAGGAAGCGAGTATATGAAGCAGTTAGCCGGTGAATTTGAGTATCAAAAGCATATACACGGTATAGAGGTTGTTTATGGGGTTTGGAAGAGGATGAGAATGAGACCATATAATTTTCCCGAACGGCGAATTGCTCAATTAGCTGTCTTGTTTAGCAAGAACGAGTTGGGCGTTGCCAAGATTTTGGCTGTCGATGATTTGGAAAGAGCTCGAAAATTATTTAAGATAGCGTCTCTAAGTGATTATTTTGACGGACATTTTTCCTTTGGTACAAAAACGAAGATAAAAGAAACACTTCGGTTGAGTAATGAAACTATTGACACGCTTGTTATTAATGTGATTATTGTTTTTCTTTTTTCATACGGTAAATATTTCAGTATTCAGACCTATATTGATAGGGCCCTAACTCTTTTGGAGCAGCTTCCTTCAGAAAAAAATATGGTTGTGAGACAGTTTGCCCAATATGATTGGCAAGTTCAAAGCGCATTGCAAAGTCAGGGGATTTTACAATTAAAGAGATTTTACTGTGATCGGAAACGCTGCCTTCATTGCAGAATCGGATGCGAAATTTTAAAAAGAAATTAATTTTTTAAGATCTCTGCGATCTCTTTATGGCCTTTTTCAAAGGCCAGGTCCATTGGAGCTAACCCTGAAATATTGATGATTCTGGTGTCGGCTCCATTTTCGAGTAAGGCAACAATAAAATCGATATTACCATATTGGGCAGCGAAATGAAGTGGGGTTTCGCCAGTCGCTTGAATGGCATTGACATTAGCATTGGCCTCGATTAGCAACTTACCGATCTCTTCATTGTTGTTTGCAGCGGCAATATGTAGCGCAGTGGTGAGTTGTTCATTTTTGGTTACGACATTCGGATTGACTTTTTTGGACAGTAAAAGACGTACAATATCTGTTTTGTTGAAATATGTTGCTAAAGTTAATGGCGTAAAGCCCTGTGACGACCATTCATTGACAACAGATGGTGCTTGCGAAATAATGGCCTCCAAGTATGAAGTTAACCCAGCCGCGCAAGCCTCATGGATAGTCATGGATTTGGTGTGTTGTAAAAGTATCCGTATGATCTGGGGTTTGTTGTAATAGCAAGCCAATAGTAGGGGAGAAATTCCATGACTCGTTGTTTCTTGTAAAAGTTCGGGATTCCCAATCAATAATAAGTCGATATCATGGCTTTTGCCTTCTTCAATATATTGTTCTAAAACGGAAAGGTTCATGTCTTAACAAATTGTCTAACGTTGTTACTAAAATAGACTTTATTGATGAGAATAAGCGTTTGATTTGCGAAAATATTTGTATTTAATTTTCCTTTGGATTGAACTGAAATTTGGAAGAAGTTTTTTTTTGCGGGGTGAATTGGATCTTAAAATCTGGGAAAAAGGAATTTTTAGGGTATTTTATATACACAAATGTGTAGTAATGCGCATAATGTTTTTGTAAATTAAAAAGTAGATGTACTTTTGTTAAGCCCCTCCCAAGGGCATGTTTTTCATAGGTAGATGTAGGGTCGGGTGTTTCTCACTACGACCCTTTTTTTATAGCTTTGTTTTTATTATTTTAAAAGAGATGTCTAAGAGAAAAATTGTTGTTGCCATTACTGGAGCTAGCGGCTCAATCTATGCTAAAGTTTTACTTAAAAAACTATTGGTATTAAAAACACAGATCGCAGAGGTTGGGATTGTGATGTCGAATAATGCGAAGGATGTATGGCGTGCGGAGTTGGGCGATGAGAGTTATCAGGATGTGCCGTTCAAGTTTTATGACAAGGGTGATTTCTTTGCTCCTTTTGCATCAGGATCGGCTCGCTATGATACGATGATTGTCTGTCCGTGTTCAATGGGGACATTATCAAGGATAGCCCACGGTGTGTCTTCTGATTTGACAACCCGAGCGGCCGATGTCGTGCTAAAAGAACGACGAAGATTGATTTTGGTTACCCGTGAGACACCACTAAGTATTATACATATCCAGAACATGAAATTGGTGACAGAGGCCGGAGGTATCATTTGTCCGGCATCACCTTCATTCTATAGCTTACCAAAGACTTTGGACGAAGTCGCAGAAACCGTGGTTGATCGGATTTTGAGTCTTGCTGGGTTTGAATTTAAACATTATCAGTGGGGAGAAAATGCCTAGTTATTCCTCGTTGAAATCTATTTTTAATGTTCTATAATAAATTTGTATTTTGTAACTTTGTTTCTCGAAATGAAGCAATCACGAGCATCACGCGAAAAAGTTATTTATAGCTATATGATTTATAGTGATAAAGCCACTGTCTGTCCATTCTTACTGCGCACGCTACCCGCTTCGATAAATAAGTTGTATCCTTTTAATTTCAATCACATTCATATATGAAAAGCTTATTGATTACTTCTGTTAAAGTAATTTTACCTGGTAACGAATTTCATCAGCAGCAAGTTGATGTATTTATCGAAAAGGGAAAGATTGCACAGATTGGAAAATCTGTCAAAGTAGCTGATAAAAACATAGAAACCTTAGATGGTGCCGGAAAAGTTTTAGCGCCAGGTTTTTTTGACCTACATGCCAATTTTGGAGAACCTGGATTAGAAACCAAAGAAGACATCGTTAGTGGAAGCGCAGCAGCTGCTGCTGGAGGATTTACTGGAATAGCCGTAATGCCTAATACCGAACCGGCGATTCAAAGCCGTTCCGAGGTTGCACTTATTGTCAATACAGCGAAAGGAAATATTGTTGATGTACATCCAATTGGAGCGATCAGTAAAAAGAGAGAAGGGAAAGAACTGGCCGAGCTATTTGATATGAAGCAAACGGGTGCTGTCGCTTTTAGTGATGGAAACAGGAGTGTACAGCAGGCGGGATTAATGAGCAGAGCGTTGTTATACGCTAAAGGATTCGATGGATTGATTTTTTCACATGCTGAAGATGAGTCTATGGCAGGTGGAAACAAAATGAATGAAGGTGAGATGAGTACTTATTTGGGAATGAAAGGTATTCCTAACCTGGCCGAATCGTTAATGGTTTCTCGTGATCTGTATTTAGCGGAATATACTGGAGCTCCAATTCATTTTGCATCCATCAGCACTCCAGAAGCTGTCGATCTGATAAAAAAAGCGAAAGCAAAAGGTCTTCCAGTAACATGTGATGTTGCTGCACATCAATTGGTGTTTACTGACGATGATATTGTCGGTTTTGATAGTAATTATAAGGTAAGCCCCCCATTACGCACAAAGGCAGATCTGAAGGTATTACTTAAAGGCGTTAAGGACGGTACTATCGATGCTGTCGTTTCGCAACACACACCGCATGAAATAGAATTTAAGAATGTTGAATTCCATATTGCAAAAAATGGAATTATTGGACTGCAGACCGTATTACCACTCTTGGTTCGTGCTGGATTAAATGAAGAACAAATTGTCAATAGTCTTTCAGTTAGACCCCGGCAGATTCTAGGACTTGAAGTTCCTCTTATTGAGGAGGGAGCAATAGCCAATCTTGTCGTATTTGACCCTGTGAAGACTTGGAACTTCGATGAAACAACAAATAGATCTAAATCTAAAAATTCTCCATTATTTGGACAGACTTTAAAAGGTGCTGTCGAATTGATCATCAATAATAATCAAATCATAAAAAACGATTAAAACCATGGAAGCAAATATTAAAGCAGCCGTTGAGGCAGGTATATTAAATTATGGCAAGGTTGATGGGATCTCGACTGCCCCGGAATTTCTTGAAAAGATTATTGCCGTATTCAATACGGAAGCAAGTTATTTAGAGAAATTAGAACTGTTGGATCAATCTTTTGATGATTATCCACTTTTTGATGAGTTGCGTGAGGTTTATGTAGACCTTTTACTCATGAACTTTTTCTCCAATGATGTTTTAAAGCTTGAAGATGACTATTTGGATTCCGAGGAATGGGAGGCTATAGAAGATGAAACTATAGATAGGGGAACAGAATTGTTGAATATTTTTCTTTATTTAGGGGAATGCAAGGACGATGAGATTGAACCTGAATTGGATGATTTCTTAAAGGAATTTTTATTAGTTGATGAAGATGAATTTCAGGATGAGCATGAAATTTATGAAGATATCATTGCCAATCAAATTGTAGTAGATAGCCCGTATGCTGAAATTGCAAAAGTAGGAAAAGGATTAAATCCGAGAAGTGAAGTCTACGAACTTTTTTATCCTATCATGAGCTTCTTTAGTGAGTTGAAACCATCTGAAAAACAATTTGAAGAGTATGCAGAAGCGTCTTCCAATAAGGCATTTGATATTGCACTTTACCAAATAATTAGTACTTACTATAACAAATAATTTTTATGGCAGATTCAATCAACCAAAGTAATGTAGGATTTGATGCGGTAATTGACAAAAAGAAAAGTATTATTTACGGTGTTATCCTGGGAATAATTTCTTTCATTCTCGGATTAGTCGTCTTGTTTGTTGTCAAAGACTTAAATTCCTTTTGGGGGGTAATGTCGATGTCATTTATTGTTAATACTGGTCTTTTTGTTATTATTTCTGCGCTTTTCGCTTTCTCTCTTAGGAAAGCAAATGGCGGATACTGGAATTTTTCTATAGCATTAAAATCCATATTTATGATGCTTGCTATTTCCACTATTATTTCAACAATTGGGACACAGGCGTATGTTAATTTCATTAATCCAACTTTACAAGAAAAGGTGGAGACACATACAATTAATGTTACAATTGAGTATATGGAAAAGAACAATGTGCCGGATGAGGTTATCGATTCAAAAATCGCGGAACTTGAAAAGCAAGTTGATGCTATTGGAAAGATAACGTTAGGGCAGGTGCTCAAAGGGTTGGCTATCACGCTGATGTTTCAATTTGTTTTTGCATTACTATTATCAGCCTTGACAAAACGAGAAAAATTGGTGATCAAACAAGAGACCAATTAGTGTTTAATAAAATAAAATTGACCCTATAAGGTATTACTGAAAAAGTAATACCTTTGTTGGTATTATAATACTACATTTTTAGCATGATTAACATTCACATGGATATTTCTGTTGTTGTTCCTTTATTTAATGAAGAAGAATCCTTACCCGAATTGACAGCTTGGATCGACCGCGTTATGGCGGCCAATCATTTTTCCTATGAAATTATTTTAGTTGATGATGGGAGTAAAGATAATTCTTGGAAAGTTATCGAAGAGTTGAAGTTAAAGAACACGAATATTTCTGCGATAAAGTTCCGACGCAATTACGGAAAATCTGCGGCTTTAAATGTAGGCTTTGCTGCTGCACAGGGCGATGTGGTTATTACAATGGATGCAGATCTACAGGATAGTCCAGATGAGATTCCTGAACTGTATGATCGGATCGTGAATAAGGGAGCGGATTTAGTATCGGGTTGGAAGCAAAAACGCTATGACCCATTGACCAAAACAATCCCAACCAAATTATTCAATGGGGTGACAAGATCGATGTCTGGAATTTATAACCTGCATGATTTTAATTGTGGTCTTAAAGCTTATAAGAAAGATGTTGTCAAAAACATCGAAGTTTATGGCGAGATGCATCGTTACATCCCTGTTATTGCAAAATGGGCAGGATTTACCAATATACAGGAACAGGTAGTACAGCATTACCCACGTAAATATGGTACCACCAAATTTGGCCCGGGTCGTTTTGTGAAAGGTTTCTTAGATTTATTATCCATATTTTTTGTCGGGAAATTTTCGAAAAGACCGATGCACTTTTTTGGTGTTATGGGCGTGATTAGTTTTCTTGCAGGTTTATTTATCTCCATTTATTTAATTTGCCACAAATTGATGAGTATCGCCAGCGGCACACCATTTAGAGATATAACAGATCAACCTTTATTTTTCTTTGCGCTGACAGCGATTATTTTGGGAACACAATTATTTCTGACTGGTTTTTTGGCTGAATTAGTGTCTAGAAGCAGCTCCGATCGGAATGATTATCAAATTGAGAAAGTCATTTAATTAATTATGCGAATTGTGATTTTAGGGTCCGCTTATCCGTTAAGGGGCGGTGGGATAGCATCTTTTAATGAACGATTGGCATTTCACTTTCAGGAAGCAGGGCATGAAGTGGACATCTATTCTTTCAGCTTACAGTATCCTAATTTCCTTTTTCCCGGAAAGTCTCAATATTCGGATGAGCCAGCACCAACTGGCCTTCATATTAAGACCACGGTCAATTCCATTAATCCATTTAATTGGATTAAGGTAGGTAAAGAACTAAAAAAGGCAAATTATGATTTGCTTATTGTACGATTTTGGATGCCGTTTTTTGGACCTTGTTTGGGAACAATTCAACGACAAGTTCGAAAAAATAAACATACTAAGATTGTATGCATCGCTGATAATATCATTCCTCATGAACAACGGATAGGGGATAGCTTATTGATTCGTTATTTTTTAAAGTCTGTTGATGCTTGTCTCACCATGAGTAAAAGTGTGCTGGCAGATCTGAAAATGTTAAGCCCGAAAATGCCAGCGGTATATACGCCGCATCCACTCTATGATAACTATGGTGTACATCAGAGTAAAAAGGAAGCACGTCGATTACTTAAGATTGCCGAGGGGGATAAAGTCGTATTGTTTTTTGGTTTTATTCGTCAATACAAGGGTTTGGATATCCTCCTGGAGGCATTGGCTGATCCCAGAATACGTACCCTTGGGGTGAAATTGCTGCTCGCAGGCGAATTTTATGGTGACCCTGCTCCTTATTTGAACCTTATAAAAAAGTATAAACTGGAAGAGTTTATTTTTATGCATACTGATTTTATTCCTAATCAGGAGGTCGGAAGGTATTTTTCAGCGGCAGATTGTGTGGTCTTGCCCTATCGGAGTGCTACACAGAGTGGAATTACGCAGGTTGCTTATCATTTTGATTTACCGATGATTGTCAGTAACGTTGGGGGATTGCCTGAATTAGTTCAGCATGAGTATGTTGGTTATGTCGTGGAACCTGATGCCCGTCAAATGGCCGACGGTATTTTTTCATTTTACCACTACAATAAAGAAGAGCAATTTAGAACAAATATTATTGACGAGAAAAAGAAATATAGCTGGGATACTTTTGGCAATGAACTCCTTAAGTTGGTCGATTGATTGACATTCGTGATTTTATTTGTATATAAAATCAAATTTATCTAAGTTTGGGAGACTGAGGTAGAAATTTAAAAGGAGGAGAGATTTTGTTACCGTTTACACAAAGCAGTTTAACGAAAATAGAGGAGTTTTTCAAAGAGCAGGGGTATAAAGTGAGGTACGAGAAAGGTTCCTTTCGTACCGGTGCCTGTATGTTGCAGACGACAAAAGTGGTCGTAGTCAATAAGTTTTCGAATCTTGAAATAAAAATCCAGTCACTGTGGAATATATTACTGGATATTGATATTGATTCGGAGGTTATTTCTGAAAAATTTCTTCCACTATATGAAGATGTGTTGAAATCAAAAATTGTAGCTTGAGAATAACATTTTTAGGAACCGGAACATCACAAGGGGTGCCAGTAATAGCATGCCAATGTCAGGTCTGTCAATCTGAAGACAAACGTGATAAGAGATTACGTTCTTCTATTCTTATTGAATACAATCAGCATACATTGGTTGTCGATACCGGTCCTGATTTTAGATACCAGATGCTGCGCGAGAAAGTTATGCATTTGGACGCCGTATTAATGACGCACTCACATAAAGATCATATTGCGGGACTGGACGATGTTAGAGCGTTTAATTATCAGCAGCATAGTTCTATTTCAATTTACGGCACCGAAGCACTTCATGAAGCACTAAAGCGTGAATTTTATTATGCATTTACGGAAATTAAATACCCAGGAGCGCCTAGACTGGATTTGGAAGAGATAAAGGCTGGTGTGCCATTGTCTTTATTCGGAAAGGAAATTATGCCTATCGAAGTCCTGCATTATAAAATGCCTGTGTTGGGCTTTAGAATTGGAGATTTCGCCTATATTACTGATGCGAAGTTCATTTCTGACGAATCAAGAAAATTATTGGAAGGAGTAAAGATTCTTGTCGTAAATGCTTTACAGAAGGAATCTCATATTTCACATTTAACGTTGGAAGAGGCGATTGAATTTGCCGATGATATTCATGCCGACAAAACCTATTTTACACATATTGGGCATCGAATGGGATTGCATGAAGTTGTTTCAGGAGAATTGCCCGAAAATATGTTTCTAGCCTATGACAGATTACAGTTGGATATAACCTAATCTATTTAATATAAAACTATAGTCCTTTTTCGTTGTTATACCTATAAAAAATAAATTAGGTATTAAATTATAAGGAAATGGGAAATTTACTGTACATCATCGCCGTTATTTTAGTTATCATTTGGGCGATAAGCTTTTTTGGAGGTTATGCGGCTGGAAATAATATCATCCACATTCTTTTGGTGATTGCAATTATCGTTGTATTACTACGTGTTATTCGTGGCAATGCTTAACCATTTAAATTAGTTTTAAATAAAGTTGGGCAATTTGTAAGTCTTGGGGATAGGTGATTTTTATATTCTTAGAATCACCTTCAACAATATAAATACTTTTGCCCGTTTTTTCGACCACTGAAGCATCATCTGTAAAAAGTGGATCTTCATCTTGTTGGTAGGATTTTAACAACAATGCTCCGAGGAAGACTTGTGGAGTTTGTATCAGCCAAATCTGATTTCTATCTGTGGCGGTATTTGTGGATATATTTCCTAAACGCACCGATTCAACACTCTTTTGTGCCAATACAATTGCTTGGTGTTCGTAAGCTCCCTGAAAAGCCTTTCTAATTAAATCGTCCGAAATAATCGGACGAGCTCCATCGTGTACGGCGATGTAATCTTTAGGACCAATGTCGAAGTTTTGTTTAATGTAGTCTATACCGTTCTTTACGCTTTCGAAACGAGTTTTTCCGCCAAATGCAATATGTATTGGTCTGTCAAACTGATACTTTACACATAACTGGTTCCAATAGCTTTCCATTGCTTCACTGATTACCAAGATAACTTCTGAAATGGTGTTGGATTGATAGAAGCGATCAATAGTATGCATCACGATCGGCAGCCCATCCAAGTTAAGAAACTGCTTTGGAAGATCGCTTTTCATCCTGTTTCCGATTCCTGCAGCAACGATTATGGCAAAATTCATGGTATTATTGAAGGGTTTTTATTTAAAAAAAACGTGGATAGTTAGGAAGCCATCCACGTTTTCTGTTTTTGTTATATCAAATCATTAGATAATTAACATGGCATCACCATAGCTATAGAATCTGTATTTTTCTTTTACTGCAACTTCGTATGCATTCATGACGTTTTCGTAACCAGCGAAAGCAGCAATCATCACCAAAAGTGTAGATTCTGGCGTGTGGAAGTTTGTAATCATCGAGTTTGCAATACTGAAATCGTAAGGAGGGTAGATGAACTTACTGGTCCAGTCAGAAGCCGCTTTTAAGTGATGGTCTGCAGAAACAGAAGATTCTATTGCACGCATAGAAGTCGTTCCTACAGCACACACACGACGTTTGTTATCGATAGCTTTATTAACAACGCGCGCAGCCTCATCAGTGATGATAAACTGTTCGGAATCCATCTTATGTTTGGTTAAATCTTCGACTTCAACGGTACGGAAAGTTCCAAGCCCAACGTGAAGAGTAACTTCTGCAAAATCAACGCCTTTTAGTTCCAAGCGTTTCATTAACTCTCTGGAGAAGTGAAGTCCCGCTGTAGGTGCAGCGACAGCCCCTTCATTTTTTGCATAGATTGTTTGATAACGGAATTTATCTTCCGGTGTAGCTTTACGCTTGATATATTTAGGAAGCGGAGTTTCACCTAAGATTTCGATATTACGGCGGAACTCTTCATCGGTACCGTCAAATAAAAATCTAATTGTACGACCACGAGAAGTTGTATTGTCAACCACTTCGGCAACCAATAAATCATCATCACCGAAATATAATTTGTTGCCTACACGGATTTTACGCGCAGGGTCTACCAATACATCCCAAAGACGAAGTTCATTGTTCAATTCACGCAACAAGAAAACTTCAATCGTCGCTCCAGTTTTTTCTTTATTACCGTAAAGGCGCGCTGGAAAAACTTTAGTATTGTTTAAGATCATGACATCCTTGTCATCGAAATAATCCAATACATCTTTGAAAATTTTGTGTTCAATTTTACCAGTATCTCTATGTAGGACCATCAAGCGTGATTCGTCACGATTTTCAGAAGGTTCAGAAGCAAGTAATGATTCTGGTAAGTTGAATTTAAATTGAGATAACTTCATCTTTAATAATAGTATATATTAATATCTGCCTTTCAGTGCATTACAGTGCACCAAATACCAGGCTGCCAAAAGCATACAAAGTTATAACTTTTTCGGGTATGGAAGAGCCATATTTCTAATTAATGTATATATTTTTGGGGATTTTGACATTAAATCAAAACTATATTGTATTTTAGAATACAATTATGCTATTTTTTAGATTGATATTGGAGAGTTGTCAGTTTGCTTTTTCGGCATTGAAAGACAATCGTACTCGCACCTTACTTTCGCTGCTGGGTGTGACCATCGGTATTTTTACGATTATTGGTGTATTTTCTGCAGTAGATACCCTACGGAATAATATAGAGGAATCAGTCAAGAAGATTGGCAGCAAAACACTGTATATCGAAAAATGGCCCTGGGATGGCGGCCCAAATTTCCCTTGGTGGAAATACTTGAATAGACCCGAACCCACATACAATAATTACCTGGATTTAAAAAGCCGGATGACGACGGCTGAGTATATGGCGTATATGATCAATATCGGCAATACGACTATTAAATATAAAAATAATTCGGCCCAAGGCTCATCGGTTAATGCTGCGACTTACGAAAATCTTTACATTCAAAATTTGAATATTATAGATGGTCGTTACTTTGCTGAAAGTGAGTCGAGGGGTGGAGCTCTTGTAACTGTGTTGGGCGCAAATATTGCAGAGGGGCTTTTTCCTAATGAGGAACCAGTTGGCAAATATATCAATATGTTAGGCCGAAAAATTCAGGTTATTGGTGTATTAAAGAAAGAAGGAAATGGTGTATTGATTAATACCTCTCCGGATGATACAGCCTTTATTCCGTTTGAGCTGGCTAGAAATTTGGTCAACTATGATAATTTCTCACCGAGTATAGCGATGGTTATTAAATCGAACTACACGCTTGGCGAGGCTGAGAGCGAAGCGAAAACACTTATGCGGTCGATTCGTCGTATATCACCACAACGGGAGGAGAATTTTTCCATTAACCAGACAACAATGATCACAGGTGCATTGGATCAGCTTTTTGGTATCATTAATCTGGCGGGTTTTTCAATTGGTATTTTTTCAATTTTAGTCGGCGGTTTTGGCATTGCCAATATTATGTTTGTAAGTGTCAAAGAACGTACACATATCATCGGAATTCAGAAAGCGCTAGGAGCTAAAAATTTCTTTATTCTTTCACAATTTTTAGTAGAGTCTATTGTACTTTGTTTGTTGGGTGGAGGGATTGGTCTCGTTGTCGTCTATTTTTTGGCTTTTGTGGTACAAGCTGCGACTGGCGTTGCTATTGTGGTCAGTTTGAAAATGGTAATGCTTACTGTTTCACTTTCTACTTTTATTGGGTTAATATCGGGCATTGTTCCAGCTTTAATGGCTTCTCGACTGGATCCGGTAGAAGCGATTCGGAGTAAATAAAAAAGGTATGTTTAAAAGGGCTCAATTTTCGATATTACATGGATTTTGGCTTTTAATCTTTGCTTACAGCTGCCTGTTGATGGCTGAAATTACTTTTCGCTATCGCGGCTTCTCTCTCGATGCTAATTTCTTGATGATTAAGCAGACCGAAATAGAATCACTTTGGTGGTATCGCTACGTGTTTTATATCCATGTTTGCACGGCTATCTTTGCCTTGCCTGCCGGCTTTACGCAGTTTAATACTTATCTATTGAATAAATATCCGCGAGTCCATCGAAGTATCGGGTATTTATATGTATTCGCCATTTTGGTTTTTGCCGCTCCTTCAGGTTTGCTTATTGGATCCGTGGCGAATGGCGGGTTAACCGCTATTATTGCCTTTGAATTATTGGGGCTTGGATGGTGCTATTTTACATGGCGGGCAGTTCGTTTGGCGAGTCAGCGAAAATTTGATAAACACCGTGATTTTATGATCCGTAGTTTTGCATTAACCTGCTCGGCATTGACCCTACGTTTTTGGAAGGTTGCTTTAGTATACTTCTTTCAGCCCAATCCCATGGATGTTTATCAAATTATTACATGGCTGGGATGGATACCTAATTTGTTGCTGGCGGAATTTATTATTTATCAAAAAAATCATAAATTATGAAGAAAAACCTTTGTTTACTGTTATTGCTTGGAGCAGTCCTTGGTTGTAAGGATGGGAAAAGTAAAAAGAATGAAACTGCCGAAATAAAAGATACTGTTGCCGTCGAGCGTGAGGCCCATCAGGAACTTTACGGTAATTGGGTTGGCGACTTTGTCGTTGATGAAAGAACACTTGGAGAAGATGAGGGTTTGCCAACAACGGATTACGCTCCGAAGATAAATCTGACGATAAAGAAAATTACCGATAAAGGAGGTGTTTATGGACAGAATGTTGTAAAGGGGAATCTGCGCTCTTTTGTGGGGAAGTTGGAAGAAAACGGTGCTGATATTCGCTTATTATTGGATGAACCTGGAGACAGAAAATCCGACGGGCGTTTTGAAATTAAGCTTAATCATGACACGCTAATTGGTAACTGGTCTGCGTATGACCAGGGTGTAAAGATCAAAAAGCGAAACTTTAAATTGTTGAAAAAACAATTTGCCTATAATCCAAATCTGATGCTTAAAAATCAGGATGGAGAGGAGGGGACGTTGGTTGACTGGATTAATGAAAAAAGAAAAGAGGAAACTGACGTGGATGGTGACTCAACGTATACATACATTATACAATATTATAGATCTGCATCTCCCGCAGTCTTTACTGTAAATGCGTCTAAGCAAAAGTTGACAGAGAAAGATCTGAAAAACCTCAAGAAATTAGATTTGGAAATTATTCGGAATACCATTTTCGCCCGACATGGCTATGCGTTTACTAAACCCAGCATTCGCCAATTTTTTGAGCCTGTAGATTGGTATGTACCTATTTCAAAAGATGTGAGTGCAGACTTAAGTCAACTGGAAAAAGATAATATAGCCTTGCTGACTAGGTTTGAAAGATATGCAACAGATAATTATGACACCTTTGGAAGATAATTCAGTTGGCATTACGAGACAATATTTATGCGATCAATCACACAAAAAAGGCTTTACATTGTAAAGCCTTTTTTGTGTTTTCAATAGGGATTTTTATCCATTCTTCCGAATGGAAATCGCATTTTTATGCGCCTGTAGTCCCTCGAGTTCAGCGAGTATTTCAACCACTGATCCGATTTGTTGAAGCCCGGTTTCGTTTATATGTTGAAAGGTAACTTTTTTAACAAAAGAATCTACCGATACGCCTGAATAGGAGCGTGCATAACCTGATGTCGGTAGTGTGTGATTTGTACCTGAGGCATAATCTCCTGCGCTTTCAGGTGTTAAGTGTCCTAAAAAAACAGAACCAGCATTGCTGATATAGCGTGTTAAGGATTCCCATTGGTCCGTCTCCAAAATAAGGTGTTCTGGTGCATAATCGTTTGAAAACTGTATGGCCTCCTGAAGCGTCTCAACAGTTACTGCATAGGAATTTTCAATCGCTTTTGAAGCGAGTTCCTTGCGTGGCAAAACCGCTAACTGGGCTACAAGGGCTGTGTTGACTGCATCAACTAGCGCATTGGATGTTGCAACCAGGACTGCTTGACTGTCGGCTCCATGTTCAGCCTGTGCCAAAAGATCTGCTGCCACAAATGCTGGGCTTGCCGATTCATCCGCGACGATCAGCACTTCGGATGGTCCTGCAGGCATATCAATACTGACATTTGCTAGCCCCTGTATGATGGATTTTGCTTTTGTGACAAACTGATTGCCCGGGCCAAAGATCTTATCCACTTTTGGTATGGTCTCCGTTCCAAAACCCATCGCTGCAACAGCCTGAGCACCTCCAACTAAGTATATTCTGTTTATCTTAAGTAATTTTAAACAAAAAGCGATAAAGCCATTGATTTTTCCATTGGATTGAGGTGGAGAACAAACGACGATCTCTTTGCATCCAGCTATCCTTGCCGGGACACCAAGCATTAAAAGCGTGCTTGGTAAAACTGCTGACCCGCCAGGGATGTAAAGTCCAACTTTTTCAATAGGACGGACTTCTCGCCAGCATTTTACACCGGGCATCGTTTCAACCGTACGCTCTCTTTTTAGCTGTGTACTATGGAATTTATGGATATTTTGAAAAGCGATTTCAAGTGCTCTCTGTTGATCACGGCCTATGGTAGACGCCAAAGCGTCGATATCTTCCTCGTCTAAATATAATCTGTCAAGTTCAACTTTATCAAATTTGGCGGCATATTCGCGCAGAACCACATCACCTTGTTGACGTACTTGTTGAATAATCTCCTGAACAACATCCTGAATTGCATTGTTGGGGTCCATATTTCGGGCAACCAATTGTTGTATTTCCTCTTTCCCTAGGGTCTTGTAATCATATTTTTTTAACATAGTCGTACCTCGCGTGTCAAGTTTAAAGGATGATTTTTTCAATTGGCATTACAACGATACCTTGGGCACCTTCAGCTTTTAACTTATTGATCTTATCCCAAAAGTCATCTTCCGTGATAACAGTGTGTACAGCAACCCAACCTTCTTCTGCCAGTGGAACAACCGTAGGACTCTTAACACCGTGTAATAAAGAAGTAATAGCCGGCAAATTTTTCTTTTCGACATTCAATACCACATATTTAGTTTCTTTTGCTAAAAGAACAGATTCGATACGTTGCACTAATTCCGCCAAAACTTCATTGCCTTCCAATCCCTTTCTTCCGACCAATATGGCTTCTGAATTTTTAACATCAGCAAAAGGCTTCAAACCATTACTTTTTAGTGTTCCACCGGTCGATACGATATCACAGATCGCATCACTAAGACCCAAACCGGGGGAAATTTCAACTGAGCCAGATATTAAACGGATATCTGCATTGATCTTATACTCGTCTAGAAAATTCTTTAGGATATTTGGATAAGAGGTTGCGATTGCTTTGCCGTTAAGGTCTTTAATGTCTTGGATGGTGCTATCTTTGGGAATAGCAAGTTTCAATGTACATTTTCCAAAACCAAGCCTCTTGATGTATTCTACTTTAGATTCGGTCTCATCAATAATGTTCTCACCGACGATGCCCAGGTCGGCTATACCTTGTTCCACATATCCCGGAATATCATCATCTCTCAGAAATAATATTTCGAGTGGGAAATTCCCAACCGTGGTGATTAAAGAGCTTTTGTAGTTCTCGAAGTCTAAACCACAATTTTTCAGTAATTGAACAGATTTTTCGTTTAACCTACCCGATTTTTGGATAGCAATTTTAAGATTTTTCAACGCTTTATAAATGTTAGCAGTAAATTATTAATAATAAGAAATCAAACAAGAGGGAAGGTATTCTACGTAAGAACACATTAAATTAACATATCGCCACAATGGCGATGATGAAAATGAAAATGATGTACGCAAGTATAGACCATGTTTGTATTAATAACTGCAGGCAAATGTATAGTAAATTAATGGGAAATGCAAGACTATCATTTTAAAATTCTTATCCTAATGGACTTGTTGTTGAAATGAATTCAATTTTCTTGAAAAAATTGTAAAAACTAGGTCATTGATTGGGGAATACACTATAATTTAGACAAAAGACAATGCTGATTTCCTATCCTATAGTAGGCTGTTTGAATTACTCCAATAGTGAGCTGTGAAATTTTGTTCAACCGAAATGTTTCTTGGTAGGGTGACAACTCTCATAAATTTCCTTATTTTTAAGGATTGGGGGATGACTTATTAAGTTAATAGCGGATAAGAGTGACAATAGTGGGGGGAGAAGTTGTTGTTTAATAAATTGGAGTAGTGTGTTTAGTGGTACCTAATTCAAGGGAATGGTAAATTAGATCAATTATTTGTTAGATGAAAAGATTAGCTTTTATTTTTATTTGTTGGGTTAACTGTCTTTATGGCCCTGTTCTAGGACAAGAAAGTCCAGCGTCTACGTTAGATATCCGGATATTGGAGTCCATAGCTGAGACTCGGACAGCGCCACAAACACAAACATTTAAAGTGCTTTCTGATATCAATAACTATGTTCAGATAGCCGTTCCTGTTGGTTTACTGGTTGCCGGTGCGGTCAACGATGATAAGGCAATGCGTCAGAATGCCCTGTATGTTGCCAGTAGTACGGCTGTAACAGCGCTAGTGAATGTTGGTTTAAAACATATCTTTAAGCGAAGTAGGCCATTTAAAAAATATCCTAATTTCATATCGGTTCGTACAGCCGGTGGGTATTCCTTTCCCTCTGGTCATACGTCATCTGCTTTTGCTACGGCTTCTGCTTTGTCTCGAGCCTACTCGAAGTGGTACGTCGTTGCGCCATCCCTTTTATGGGCGAGTAGCGTGGGATATTCAAGGATGTATTTGGGCGTACATTTTCCCTCCGATGTATTAGCAGGAGCTGTACTAGGAACGGGAGCGGCCTTTGCTTTGGATGGATTAAAGAAATAATATAGCAATAGAAAAAAAATGATACAAGAGGTTATTAAAATATTGGTTGTTGGATGTGGAAATATGGGCGCATCTCATGCGAAGGCATATCACGATTTAGATGGCTTTCAAATTGTGGGACTAGTAGCTCGCGGGGAGAGCAAAAGTAAACTGAATGAGCAATTGGGAGGTAACTATAAACTGTTTGAATCTTATGAGGATGCACTTCAGGAAACGAAACCGGATGCCGTTTGTATTGCGACCTATCCAGATACACATAAAGAGTATGCTATAAAAGCCTTTCAGGCTGGCGCTCATGTTTTTATTGAAAAGCCTTTAGCTGAAGACGTGATTTCGGCGCAGGAAGTCGTCGATGCAGCGCTGCAATACGATAAAAAATTGGTTGTTGGATATATTTTGAGGTATCATCCCTCCTGGATCAAATTTATTGAAATATCCAAAACAATGGGAAAGCCACTTGTTATGCGTATGAACCTGAATCAGCAGAGCCATGGGTATATGTGGGATGTGCATAAAAATCTGATGTCTAGTTTAAGTCCCATTGTTGACTGCGGAGTTCATTATATTGATGTCATGTGTCAAATGGTGGGGGCGAAGCCATTGTATGTATCTGCAATAGGTGCACGGTTAACCGATGAGATTCCTGCCTGGAACTACAACTACGGACAATTGCAGCTGCATTTTGAAGATGGGTCCGTAGGATGGTATGAAGCCGGATGGGGACCAATGGTCAGTCAAAACGCTTTTTTTGTAAAGGACGTTTTTGGACCTAAGGGCGCCGTTTCCATTATCGCAAACAAAGCAAGCGATGAAGGTAAATCGGATTCGGTAGCATCCCATACACAAACAGAAAGCCTTCGCGTACATTACGCCGATTTAGATTCGGCAAACGAATTTACGAAGGTCGATGAGTGGGTCAACTTATCTGATGAGCCTGATCATCAAGAATTATGTAATCGGGAGCAATTATTCTTTCTGCAGGCGATTGTAGATAATTTGGACCTTTCTGATTCGATGGAAGATGCTGTTAATAGTCTACGGATTGCTTTGGCATGTGACGAAGCGGTGAAAACAAAACAGATGATAAAATTGTAGTTCATTTTGCTTAGCGATCACGTTTTTACATTTTATGGAAATATGAAGAGAAAAAAGTAAATAAATAAAAAAATAGCGTAAAAGATAGGCTTTTTGGTCTGTCTTTTGTTATTTAGCTACATATTTATCATTCTTATGAATAATTTACTCAACGTTGCACTATTATTTGGATTATCAATTTCGACAACCTATGCACAAGATAAGCAATGGCAGATGGAGTTGGTGTTTAAAGGTGAAGTTTCCCCTGAAAAATTTGAAAATGAAGTTCCGGAATTTGCAAAAGAGTTTTATGAGCCATTTTTGAAAGGAAAAATGGCTTATCGGAATGTGGAGATTTTGGCTGATGCCGATTATTCTTCCACTGTAGTGAATCAAAAAGCACATGCTATTTTAAATCGAAAATTAGCAAAAACATATTCGTATTCGGTTGGAGATGATGTTGTTACTGCCGAAGCATACAGTCCATCCTATAAGATTGTCAGTACGAAGTTAGGGGAGTCGGAAGGGCCTTATGTGCAGCTGCAAGATATGGGCGAGATCGAATCGATAGCGGGAATTACCTGTAAGAAAGCAAAGTTATTTATAAAAAACCATGCCGATTCCGCGGTAGCAACGGTATGGTATTCGGAAGCAGTGCCCACTTATTATCTGACAGCATTTTCATTTATCAATGATTTGCCTGGAGGTGTGCTCAAATTGTCTTTGGGTGAAAACAATGACCTTGGTTTTGAAACAACAAAAGTGATCAATGTATCGTCTGTGACAGATTTTGCACTTCCTAAAAATGCAAAGGTGATTGATATCTCAGGGGGAGGGAATACGAGTGAAGGGGAAGATGTGAGTTTATTTGAAGATACTTTTCCATTGGAAAAATCACTTAAATGGACGATGGTCAAGGACAAAGATACCAATGATGAATATTATGGTATAAAAAGCATAGCGGGAGAGGACGTGTTGCCTTGCTCTCTTTTCTCTTTAGCCTATTTTAATGAGCAGACTGCTATTGTTTCAGATAAAGATAATTATTTCTGGTTGTTGGATAAGAAAGGAGGAAAGGTGAATAAAGAAGGGTTTGACTGGCTTACGCCTGCAAATCAAAAACTGGCTATTTTTCAGAAAGATGGTAATTTTGGATTGATCACACAGGAAGGGAAAGTTCTGCTTGACAAAAAGGAAAATATCAGTAAATTTTTAGACAATTATTTGATGTTCTCTGAAAATGGAAAAGTTGGATTGTTGGATGAAAATGGGAAGATTTTATTAAAGGCGAACTTATTATTTTTAGATGCTGATAATGCTGGAAATGTGCTGGTCCGGGAGAAGGAGGGTGAAGAAACGAAGACGCTAGACCTGGACACTTTTTTAAAAACTTATGTGAAGTGATTTAAATGACATGCATTAATATAGATTGATAAAAAAGGCTTTCGATACTGTCGAAAGCCTTTTTTGTGTCTATTTAATTGTGCATTTCACTATTAAGGAATGTTTAAAAACTTATGTGTTTGTAGTGAAATATCCCATTTAGGGTTTTCTTTTACGTAATCAATAATAGAAGGCGTCATTTCTTTAGATTTCGACCATTCAGGTTGAAGGTATAATCTACAGTTTGGCCCTACAAGTTGTGCATATTCTTCCCCCCATGCAAAATCGCTTTTATTGAAAACGATAACTTTAAGTTCACCAGCAGCTTCTAACACATCTTTGCGTGGTGCTTTGAATTTTTTTGGAGATAAACATATCCAGTCCCATTCACCACTCAGAGGATATGCACCAGAGGTTTCAATAAACGTTTTAATCCCTGCCTCATGAAGCCCTTTTGTTAGGTAATCCAAATTATAAATAAGCGGTTCGCCACCCGTAATGACAACTGTTTTTGCCGGATATTTCTTTGCATTTTCGATAATCGAATCTGCGGCTGTAAGGGGGTGGATAGATGCATCCCAGCTTTCCTTTACATCGCACCAATGGCAGCCAACATCGCAACCACCCAATCGTATGAAATAAGCAGCAGTCCCGGTATGGTAGCCTTCTCCCTGAATCGTGTAAAATTCTTCCATTAGGGGTAATAGTGTTCCGTCTTCTGGTACTTGATTTGACATAGTTAAAATTTCAGTCTGCAAAGGTAGCAAATATTAATGAGATGCTCAATTTGTCCTGTTGCTTTTAAGTAGCTGCCCTGTCATTTTTTTATATATAGTAGCTGGTAATAATCTGCTTTTATCCCTTTGTTTTTAGGTTCATGTTTAAACAAAGCACATAGTTTCCGCTACCATGCTATCAGGCCTATACTATGTTTTCTATTAACAGTGAAACAACACTCTTTTTGTAGGGGTATAACAGGGGGTTAGCAGGGGTAATATGGATTTACCCCTGCTAACCCCCTGTTATACCCCTGTTAACCCCCTGTAATTACCCTGTTAATATATAACCTGATTTTCATTAATTGTTGGGATGTACCTCGGTACCATAGAGCGACATTGCTGGTCAATAAGATCAGATTATCAATCCGTTTTAAACTGCAATGATGAGGGGGTAAAGTGTGTAATGCCAATGAAATCGGCGTGTTTGAACAGTGGAGAGGTGGGGAGCCTGTAAATGCCCTGTAAAATGCGTTGAATAGCGCAAAAAACCTGTTATTTTATCAGAATTTTTACTAAATTTGTGTCACAATTTATTTATTGAAAACGTAAGTGTAATAACATAATTGTACATGTTGTTTTATGTTTTCTATTTTTTAACAATTTAAAGATCATAGTTGTAAATGATTAAAATTACACTACCGGATGGTTCCGTAAGAGAGTATCAAAAAGGAATCACTGCTGCAGAGATTGCGTTATCCATCTCAGAGGGGCTTGCAAGAAACGTTCTTGCTGCCGAAGTAAATGGCGAAGTGTGGGATTCTGCCCGTGCTATTGAAAATGATGCTACTGTTAAGTTATTAACCTGGAATGATACCAAAGGTAAATCCACTTTTTGGCATTCTTCAGCCCACTTACTGGCTGAGGCTTTGGAGGCATTGTATCCAGGGATTAAATTTGGTATTGGTCCCGCGATTGAAACCGGATTTTACTACGATGTTGATTTTGGTGATCGTGAATTCTCGTCTGATGACTTTAAAGCCATCGAAGACAAGATGCTGGAGCTGGCTAAACGGAAAGAAACATTTGAACGTAAAGCTGTTTCGAAATCGGATGCATTGGCTTACTTTACTGAAAAAGGAGATGAGTATAAGCTAGATTTAATCAAAGACTTGGAAGATGGAAAGATTACTTTCTACACGCAAGGGGAATTTACAGATTTATGTCGTGGCCCTCATATTCCAAATACTGGGTTTATCAAAGCGATTAAATTGACTAATGTTGCCGGTGCTTATTGGAGAGGTGATGAGTCTCGCAAACAGTTGACACGTATTTATGGTGTTACGTTCCCTAAGGCATCGGAGCTTACAGAGTATTTGAAATTTATAGAAGAGGCGAAAAAACGCGATCACCGTAAACTTGGGAAAGAGTTGGAACTTTTTGCTTTTTCTGAAAAAGTTGGTGCAGGTTTGCCACTTTGGTTGCCTAAAGGAGCTGCATTACGTCAAAAGCTGATAGACTTTTTGCAGAAAGCACAGTTAAACTCTGGGTATGAGCCTGTTGTTACGCCGCATATCGGGCATAAGCAGTTATATGTGACTTCTGGACACTATGAGAAATATGGCGCGGATTCATTTCAACCAATAAAGACTCCGATCGAAGGAGAAGAGTTTTTGTTAAAACCAATGAACTGTCCGCATCATTGTGAAATTTATAAAGTAAAACCACGCTCGTATAAGGACTTACCGGTTCGCTTTGCTGAGTTTGGTACTGTATATCGTTACGAGCAATCTGGTGAGCTTCACGGTTTGACAAGGGTTCGTGGGTTTACGCAAGATGATGCACATTTGTTTTGCCGTCCTGATCAGGTTAAAGAAGAATTCAAAAAGGTAATAGACTTGGTTCTTTATGTATTTGGAGCGTTAGGCTTTAATGATTATACAGCACAAGTGTCATTACGTGATCCTGAAAACCGTACAAAATATATTGGTACTGACGAAAATTGGGCTTTGGCTGAGTCTGCGATTATTGAGGCTGCTGAAGAGAAAGGTTTACCGACAGTCGTGGAATATGGAGAGGCGGCTTTCTATGGTCCTAAGTTAGACTTTATGGTGAAGGATGCTTTAGGACGGAAGTGGCAATTGGGTACAATACAGGTCGATTATAATTTACCTGAGCGTTTTGAATTGGAATATACTGGAAGTGATAATATGAAACATCGTCCAGTAATGATTCACCGTGCACCTTTTGGATCTTTGGAGCGTTTTGTAGCTGTACTGATCGAACATTGTGCGGGACAATTCCCGTTATGGCTTGCACCTGAGCAATTTATCGTCTTGCCAGTGTCAGAAAAATACGAAGAATATGCGCAAAATGTTTTGAATTCGCTAAATAATTCCGATATTCGCGGACTGATAGACTTACGTGACGAGAAAGTGGGCAGAAAAATCAGAGACGCCGAAGTGAAAAAGCTTCCTTATATGTTGATTGTAGGGGAAAAAGAGGTGGAAAATGGCACAGTTTCTGTACGTAAACATGGCTCAGTGGAATTGGGAACAATGACTGCTGAGGCATTTAGAGATATATTAATTAAGGAAATAACCGTTTAATTTTTAAACATTTGGCATTAAAAAGACCCGGTGGTCCAAGACCACCAATGAGAAAGAAAGAACCAGATCACCGCATTAATGAGTTAATCAAGGTACCGGAGGTGCGCTTGGTAGGAGATAATGTGGAACAAGGAGTTTACCCTACGCGCAAAGCGTTAGAGTTGGCTGATGAGTTGGAACTTGATTTAGTGGAGATTTCGCCAAATGCTGTACCGCCGGTTTGTAAGATTATCGACTACAGTAAGTTTGTTTACGAACAGAAGAAGAAACAAAAGGAAATCAAAGCTAATGCAAAACAGACTGTTATTAAAGAAATCCGTTTCGGACCTAACTCTGGTGAGCATGATTTTGAGTTCAAATTGAAACATGCTATTAAGTTTCTAGAAAGTGGAGAGAAAGTTCGTGCTTATGTACACTTCAAAGGTCGTGCTATTGTACACAAGGATCAAGGTGAGATCTTGTTGTTACGCTTTGCTCAGGCTTTAGAGGATTACGGTAAGGTAGAGCTTTTACCGAAATTAGAAGGTAAACGCATGTTTTTAACAGTAGCTCCAAAGGCTCCTAAAAAATAATAAGAATTCTAACAGATTGATATAAAATTTATAAGTATTATGCCAAAAGTTAAAACCAATTCCAGCGCAAAGAAACGTTTCAAATTGACTGGAACAGGTAAAATTGCAAGAAAAAACGCTTTCAAAAGCCACATCTTGACAAAAAAGAGCACAAAACGTAAACGTAACTTAACACAAACAAGTTATGTATCTGATGGCGATATGGGCAACGTAAAACGTATGCTTGCTATCGGTAAATAAGTTTTATTCGATTTTATTAATAATAATTTTTTAACCGGGTACAAGGTTGTAAGTTCATTGAAATACATGACACCTTCTACCAAACTAATTTTAAAAATATGCCACGTTCGGTTAACGCAGTAGCTTCTAGAAGAAGACGCAAAAAAATCCTAGGCCTTGCAAAAGGTTACTTTGGATCACGTAGCAAAGTTTATACTATTGCTAAAAATACAGTAGAAAAAGGTTTACAATACGCTTACCGCGATCGTAAAACCAAAAAACGCGAGTTTAGAGCTTTATGGATTCAACGTATCAACGCTGGAGCTCGTCAACACGGAATTTCTTATTCCCAATTGATCGGTAAATTAAACGCTAAGAATATTGGTTTGAACCGTAAGGTTTTAGCTGACTTAGCTTTAAATAACCCAGAAGCTTTCAAAGCAGTTGTAGACGCAGTAAAATAGAGTTTTTAATCCGCTGTCAATTTGTTAGAGATATTAAAGGAGCCTGTTAGGCTCCTTTTTTTGTTGTAACGGATGCTGTATCTTTTTTGGGACGTTATGTTCCAAGTAAAACCAATACATGCTGTATTTCATTTTATTTCTTATTCCACAATTATACTTTTGAGGCATTGACGTAGTATATTACAGCTCATATCCCTTTTAAATCTGAAATTAGGTTTGATTTTTGTTGAACTGTAGAAAATAGAGCATTATGAAACTAAGAACAATTACATTTGGATTTTCGCTTCTTTTAATCGGAAGCTTGGTTATAGCGGCCAAAGAGCCATTTTCCAAGGCTCTAACGAACGATGTGGTTAATCAACAGGGAAAAGTTATCTCGATTGAAGGGGTAAACAATAACCGTACAATAGAGGCCAAAGGAGGAGAGATCGTACAAATAGAAGGAGCTGACAATAAAGTTGTGATTCGTGGCAATGTGAGCAAATTGATTATTGAGGGGAAGGGGAATACAGTAACAGGCAATGACATCGCAACGGTAACGATAGAGGGAGCAGACAATATGGTCAATATTGGCTCAGTAGAGACCGTTCAGATTGAGGGAGTCAAAAACCATGTCCATTATAAGTCTACGAAGAACAAATCTGGTCAGGTAAAAGTGTCTACTGAAGGCGCGGATAATATGGTGATGAAGATGAAATAATGTAAATCATATTTTCATAAAAAATGGTTTCGTATATTATTTACGAAACCATTTTTACGCGAGGTGGCAACTATGGTTTATCTGGATGATCCTCGGGATGACTGCTATTGGCTCTATCACCCTGGGATTGAAATTCCGCCTCAGCTTCGTTTTCTCTTTGTTTTGTAATTGAATAAGGCTTTAGAAAATCTTGATCAAAAGGATGAACTGTCGCAGCCTTCTGAATAATCTCATCGTTCTGATACGTCCGAATACAGGTGCCTTTTACACGTTCCGATTTATAGACGTAAGTTCCCCAAATACAGAAGAAAAAAATTGATTTTATAGTATCTTTATAATGTGTGAACAAGTCTTCTGTTTTATCAAAATAACTTTTGAACATAAGATGGGATACAATTCCATCAATAGTACAGAATACGGCCATAAATAGTGCAACCATAAAGAAGGTCTGAGCGAAAATATCGCGTTTCTTGACCAGCAAGATGCAGCTATAAATCAAACCCGCTAGTACCAATATATTACCGATTATTTCTAATAATAGTAAAGTTCTGTATAAAAAGGGGGAAACACCTTCCAGCTGATCTGCCGCCTGCCAAGTATTTAAATTAAAGAAGGACTGCTGGAAGAAAAATATACCGGATAGGGTCACTATATTTATAAATAGTACAATAAGCAGCACGATCATCCATCCGCCGATCTGATCGTGATAGATCTCGTCATAGGGTTTGATGATAAAAGCTCTGGTTTTATTATACTTTTTAACAATATACCAGATGATGGCTGGCACCAGAAGAACGAATAGGATTAGAATAAACCAATTAATTTCATTGACTGAAGAAGGGGTTCCTAAGCGAGGTATCCCATCTGTTACATATCCGTCATTGTCAAGATAAAAGCCATTATAAAAGATATCATCACGATCTGCAAAATCTGTATAATACTGTTTCAGGTCTTTTTGTTCGACAAAGGGTTCGTGGAAACTTAACGTGTATGCGAGCTTAATACTATCTTGATTTACTTCCAGTGTTTTACCGAAGACATACGCAGTCCTGTCAAAATAACTATTGTCCCTGTAATTACCAAATTCCTTTTTGCCTTTGTTGACAATATACATTTCGTAGGTTAGATCTGTTGGAAAAGAAAGGCTTAGGGGAGCTATACGATCCTCCATAATCTCTGGAAGCTTTTCATTGATATTTGTTCCCAACAAAGGAATATATTTTTTTGTAGATCCGCTTTCCTTCTTTCCAATGTTCTTTATTTTATACTTTTCGATGACCTCCACAATATTATTTTCCATATCATCTTTGTATTGTATATGACCAATTTTATTGATCTTGGGGTAGATCTTTGTATAATACTCTAAGTATTGCTTCTGTATGTCATTTTTGGCGCTACTTTGAAAATAACTGCGCATATCGTCCGCCTCATTTCCAACATAAGTTGTGTGGACATCCAGGGTAGCCTCAAATTTGCCTTCCAGTGTCAAGGTTTCCTTGACTTTAATATTGCCGGTAACATGCTGCGGTACGTCTGTAAGCTTTCCACTACCCATGGTGGAGAGTACTTTTCCATAAGCTGGGAAATACCTGTTTTTGATATCTCCACCCTGCTGAGTTATGGTGGGGTCAATATATTGGGAACGTCCACCAATATTAACTTCAATAACCATATGGTTGAAAGCATAGGGCGAGGGGAGCTCTTCCTGCAGGCCTCTATTCTTATAGGTATTGGCTAATACGAGTCCTACATCAATATTCTTGTTTTTGAGCATTGTAGCCAGCAGCATTGATTTATCCTTGCAATCGCCGTAGCGCTGGGAAAATACTTTTTCTGGAACATTTGCCCGGTGCGAATATTCTCCCATCTCAATACCCATATAACGTATCTCATTTTGTACAAAGTCGCAGGCTTTTTTCAGGTATGCATAGGGCTGTCCATTGGACTCTTTCCAAAGTTGGTTGACGAAGGTTTGCAGTGTACTTGTCGTTGCTATTTGCGGAATGGGATTAATTTTACGGTTCCATTGATCAACTTCCTGCCAGGTATTAAATTCCGTGCATTGGATATATTTTAAAGGGCTGTACCATGACGGGCTATAATCTTCGTATTGAACCGTTTTGTCCGCCGTCAGCTCCCAGAAGAAATTTGTTGTATTTCCTGTTGACTGTTGCTGCACTTCAGGAGCGCCATTGAAACTCTTAAACTGAAGTTTGCGGCCATTGGGTACAATATAGTTGAGATGGACAAGACCTGTAGGTTCATATCCCTGTAAGTAATAGCTGTCGAAAAATTTCTGTTCAAATACTGGATTTACACCTATTATTGAATAAGCAAATACAATCTTGTCGTCTTTACGTAAATCCTCCAAAACATAATGGGCCATTTGACTTCCGTTGTAGATAGATCTCGAAAGCTCCGTTTCGGAGGCAAGGAGTTTAAATTTTGCTTGCGGTAGTAGATTAATATCCTTGCCGTTGCGAATAACCTTTAACTCATGTAGTTGAAGTTTTTGAAAATGCGGGTCAAAGGTTACCTGAATTTGTCCCAGATTTTCGATTCCAGTCTGATCAAATAGAACTTTTATGTCCTTATAATATTTTGTTTGGGTAGCCAAGTTTATTTGATGTTCGATTAGCTCGTAGTAATATCCATCACTAATATCATCCAAATTTGGCTTTATGGCCTTTTTTGTAATGGGCCGGAGCCAAGTTGGCGATGCCGTCTTTTGAATAGTTGTTTGGCTAAAAGACCAGGAAAATGCAGCTAGTACGAGTACAAAGGCAAATAGAAGATGGCTAAATCTTTTCATTAATTTATAATTTAGCGTAAGATAAGTAAAAATTGGAAGCAACGGTAGGCGAATTTAAGAAGTATTGAAAATTCGACTTTAGTTGAGTTTAGGTTATTTAGCAATTAAAAGGGGGAGCAGTATATACCGCTCCCCCTTTTAATTGCTCATTCAGTAACCTTATAATTTACTTTCTCTTTTTTTCTTTTTCTTAACGACTTTAGGCATTTGAGCTTGCTTTGCTTCATATTGTCTCTCAATATATTGTATAATTTCTGAGGCAATATCTTTTTTTGTCGCTTTCTCAATTCCTTCCAAACCTGGAGATGAATTAACTTCGAGTACTAAAGGGCCTCTGTCAGAAGGAATCATATCTACACCACAAACCGTGAGTCCTAGCTGTGCCGCAGCCGCAATTGCTGTTTCTCTTTCAGCTTTACTTAACCGGATAATCTGAGCGGTGCCACCCCGATGGATATTTGATCTAAACTCACCCTCTTTCGCCGTGCGTTTCATCGCTCCAACAACTTTGCCGTCAACCACGAATGCGCGAATATCAGAGCCTTTAGACTCTTTGATGAACTCTTGGATCAGGATGTTATTACCCAGGCCGTAGAACGCTTCTATAACAGAAGAGGCCGCTTTTTTGGTTTCGGCAAGTACCACACCAATACCTTGGGTTCCTTCTAATAATTTGATCACTAATGGAGCTCCACCGACCATACTAATCAGGTCGTCCACATCGGAGGCTGTTCGTGCAAATCCTGTAATCGGGAGTCCGATACCTGCACCGGATAAAATTTGTAGACATCTTAATTTATCCCGAGATCGCGTAATAGCTTGACTGGGATTTGCGGAAATCACATCCATCACCTCAAATTGTCTAACGATAGCAGATCCATAGAATGTTACCGACGCTCCTATCCGGGGAATAATGGCATCAATATCACTTAGATCCTGTCCTTTGTAATGAATACTGGGTTTACCTTGTTGAATGCCTACATAACATTTGCTGTGATCGATGACAACACATTCGTGTCCTCTTTGTTGTGCGGCTTCTACGAGACGACGAGTTGAGTATAAACTCTTTACTGTCGATAATACGGCAATTTTCACGATTTGTATATTGAATATATTTTGTGCTAAGATAACAAAATAGCTTGGCTAATTGTTTTATTTTACCAGGGTCTTCGTCGACAGATTTTCTTTGGAAACATCGACCAAAAATCTTTTGTTTAAGAAATTTTTACCCAACAGCATAGGATAGGTCATTTGTGATCTATTTCTAAAGGAGATCTTAATGCTAAATACTTGGTTATATAATGTTGCTGTTGTGCGGATATAGTAACGCTTTTCTTCTTGGCCAAAAGAACTTTTCACGAGTTTTGTCCTATAGAGTTTTAACTTCAGTGTTTTTGTTTCTTTTGTCCCAAAATTTGTTATAAGTTCACAGATAATCCAATCCTGACCATCTTCCTTAACGATCTCGTACGAATTGCAATGTAGTACCGATGAAGCAGCACCGGTATCGACTTTTGCTTCTATACCATATATTCCCAATTCAGGTAAATCAAGGGTCTCTTTCCAGCCCACAAGAAGTTTCTCTTTCATTTATACCAAATTGAAAAAATAGCCCTGTCGCCTGTATAAGCAGGGGACAGGGATGAAAATCTTTTATTCGTAGATAAATTCTCCGTAAGGAGAGGTTATAGTAACTTTTTTAGCAGTAGATTCTTCCACGCGACCTATGATTTGAGCCGGAATGCCAAACGACTCTGAAATAGCAATGATATCCGATGCAATTGATTCCGGTACATATAATTCCATACGATGTCCCATATTAAATACTTTGTACATTTCTTTCCAGTCTGTATTGGATTCTTTCTGTATTAATTCAAAAAGAGGTGGGATCGGGAAAAGATTATCTTTGATGACATGCACATTATCAACGAAGTGTAAAACCTTTGTTTGCGCTCCACCTGAGCAATGCACCATTCCGTCGATTTGTGAACGATACTTGTCCAGTATTTGTTTGATAACAGGCGCATAAGTACGCGTCGCCGAAAGAACAAGCTTACCCGCAGTTATTTTTTCTCCTGTTTCAACTTCGATTTCATTGGTGAGGTCCTGGCTTCCAGCGAAAACTAGTTCGTAAGGAACAGCTGGATCATACGCTTCAGGATATTTTTCAGCTACTTTTTTGTTAAATACATCATGACGTGCAGAAGTTAGTCCATTGGAACCCATTCCGCCATTGTACGTCTGTTCATAGGTTGCTTTTCCATTCGATGCCAATCCAACAATTACATTGCCACCTTTGATGCGATGATTTGAAATGACGTCTTCACGTTTCATACGACAGGTCACCGTACTATCAACAATGATGGTGCGAACAAGGTCGCCAACGTCGGCCGTTTCACCTCCTGTAGAATAGATGCCAATTCCCAAATCCCGAAGTTCAGATAGAATCTCTTCTGTGCCATTGATGATTTCTGCGATCACCTCTCCAGGAATAAGATTTTTATTTCTGCCAATCGTTGAGGATAAAAGAATGTTATCGATGGCTCCCACGCAAAGCAAGTCGTCAATATTCATGATAATTGCATCCTGTGCTATACCTTTCCACACTGAAATATCACCGGTTTCCTTCCAGTATACATAAGCCAATGAAGATTTGGTACCAGCACCATCCGCATGCATAATATTACACCAGTCTGGATCTCCACCCAAAATATCTGGAATTATTTTGCAAAATGCTTTGGGAAACAGACCCTTATCTATATTTTTTATCGCATTGTGCACATCCTCTTTCCCTGCGGATACGCCTCGTTGATTGTATTTTAAATCTGACATCTTAGGGCAAAAATAAGCAATAGGACTGAATTAACGAACCTAATTCGTGTAATTTAATCACTTATTATTATGCGCCAATGTTGAATTAGATTTTCGAGATTACTTTTCGCATTGGCCGGACTTGTGCTGGGTAAGCATCTGTACATAATGTCTTCTCGTTTGTTGAAATGCTTTAAATACAAACTGTACGCTTTTTGTCCGTTAAAAATAATTTGTGTGATTGTGGGAAAGGTTTGCAGCAGCTCGTCAATCGGATTCGGAACTTCATTTTGTATGGCTAAATCCATACTGCCGGGACGAGAGGCTTCCGCACAAACATCCCAAAGACCAATGTTGTTTTTGAGTAATAAATCTATCTTCTCCGTATAATTTGTTTGTTCCGGTGCATTGAACAAATTGGTGATTACTTTCCAAAAGCGATTTTGTGGATGTGCATAATATTCATTTTCTGCCAGAGATTTATCTCCGGGCAACGAGCCAAGGATGAGTATTTCTGTCGTCGAATTGACTAAGGGTAGAAAGGATTTTTTGCGCATGATCAAAAATAGCAATTTTAAATTTTCCTTTGAAATATGAAAATTATTGTAGTATATTTATGATATTAAAATGATATCAAATATATATTAACAATTATGGAAAAACTAATTAAACCAATGTCAGGCTATTTAGCTTTATTGATAGCTGTTGTCTCGTTTGTGGCAGCTATATTTTCATTTGCGAGCGTAGAAGAAAGTTCGCTGTATGTTGTATTGGGAGTGGTATTAATGATTGCTACTTTTTTTATTTTAAAGGGATTGATGATTATTAATCCAAATCATTCACGTGTGCTGAATTTCTTCGGAAAATATGTAGGTACCGTTAAGGAAAATGGTTTGTTTTTTGTCAATCCGTTGTATTCGACGATTAAAATAAGTCTTCGTTCGGATAATCTGCAAGGACAGACGCTGAAAGTAAATGACAAGATGGGAAACCCAATTGAGATTGGGGCAGTGATCGTGTGGCAAGTGGGGGACACGTATAAAGCTGCTTATGATGTCAGTAATTATACATCTTATGTACGCACGCAGAGTGAAGCAGCAGTAAGACATTTGGCTGGAAGCTTTCCGTATGATAACTTGGAAGATGAAGGTGCTGAAATAACCTTACGGGAGGGAGGAGATACCGTAAACCATATTCTTGAGCAGGAGTTGTCGGATCGTTTGGCGCCAGCTGGCGTTATTATTAAGGAAGCAAGAATCAGCCATTTGGCCTACGCGTCAGAAATCGCTGGTGCGATGCTTCAAAGACAACAGGCGGCAGCAATTGTGGCCGCAAGGGCAAAGATCGTAGATGGTGCAGTTGGGATGGTGGAAATGGCCTTGCATAAATTGTCTGAGAAAGATATTGTAGAGTTGGATAACGAGAAAAAAGCAGCAATGGTCAGCAATTTAATGGTTGTACTCTGTGGAGAGAAAGCAGCGACACCAATTGTAAATACAGGTACTTTGTACCAATAAACGAAATGAAATGGCGGATAAGAAAAACTTTATGCTACGCTTAGACGACCAAATGTACAAAGCATTGGAAAAATGGGCTGCAGATGAGTTTAGAAGTGTTAATGGGCAGATAGAATATCTTTTACATAAGGCACTGCAAGAAAATAAAAGATTGGGTGCAGAAAAAAAGCCTGCTGATAAGAAATAGCCTATAGTAAGGAACGAAAACTGTACCTTTGGCCTCGCAATTAATAAAGCCAAAGGTACTTTTTATTTAATGTTTTAACGATAGAAGATGAAGATTAATCCAGCGTACAAGTTATTGGTCGTAAGTACAAGCACGATCCATGGGAGTGAGTTTTTAGCTTATATTAAGCACGATTTTGTCGAATTTATTCAGTCAGACGAATTGCTGTTTGTCCCTTTTGCGAGACCTTCAGGAATTTCCTTTGATGCTTATACCGCTAAGGTACAAGATGCCCTGAAAGATGAGGGCGTGACGGTTAGGGGGCTCCATGAGTTTGACAATATGAAGAAGGCTATTCAGGATGCTAAAGCTATTTTTATTGGTGGAGGAAATACATTTTTACTCTTAAAAACGCTGTATGATCTGGATTTGGTTCCGCAACTGCGCGTACAAGTAGCAAAGGGGATTCCATATGTGGGCACATCCGCGGGGTCCAATTTGACCGGATTAACAATTGGAACCACGAATGATATGCCTATTGTTTATCCGCCTAGTTTTAACGCACTTGGTTTCTTACCTTTTAATATCAATCCACATTATTTGGATCCAGATCCAAATTCTACACATAAAGGAGAGACGAGGGAAACGCGAATTCAGGAATTTCATCAATTGAACAGCCAACCTGTTATAGGCTTGCGTGAAGGTAGCTGGCTACACGTAAATGACGGGACCATTGTACTGCAAGGTGGTTTAAAAGCACGGTTGTTTAAGGCGGGGCTTGAACCTGTAGAGCTAGCACCTGGATTAATTAATTTTTAAGCTATTGTAAAGTTAATGGGCAAGGAACGTCAAATGGACCGTTCAGCGCAGTGGTAGACGATTTTATGAAAAGCTGGCCCTAATTCCCATTGGAAAAAATAGTTTTTCAGATTGTTGAAAATAATACAAAATAAGCTACTTTTGCGCTAAATCCATTAAAATTTTCTTCCAATGGAACAAAATTCAGCATTACACCCGGCCGATATCGCGGAAGAAATATCGCGTTTAAGTAAAGGGGAGCAACATCAAGAGTTTATGGACTATCCTTTGGAGGATAGATTGGAGATCTTTTCTTTTTTTGAAATGGATGTTCAATATACGTTGATCAAATCCATGACGGAGCATGAGCTGTCCGAATTGCTGAATAATTTGAAGCCGGATACCCGGAATGAATTATTGTCGGAATTGCCGGATGATCTGATTAAATATCTGATCAATCTATTGAATGAGCGCGAGAAGCAAATGGCTTTGGAGCTGATCGGATATAAAGAGGATAGTATAGCCCGACTTATGACACCAATGTATGTGCAAGTTCGTCCTTATTATACTGTTGATGATGTCTTTCGGCATATTAAAGTTTTTGGAAGGAAAGCTGAAACGCTCAATTTTATTTATGTAGTTGATGAGAAAAACGTATTGATCGATGACTTGAAAATTGGTCAATTACTACTATCGGATTCTTCTACTAAGATTTCCGACTTAATTGACTACAATTTTGCCGCGATTAAAGCCTCTACACCCATGGAAGAGGCCTTCGAGATTTTTCAAAAATATGACCGCAGTGCTTTGCCTATCGTTACAGAAGCAGGGGTGTTGGTTGGAATTGTGACATTTGATGATGTGTTGGACCGAATTGAAGATCGCGATACAGAAGATATCCAGCGATTTGGAGGGATGGAAGAATTGGATCTGGCTTATACCAAAACCCCCTTGTTGCAATTGATTCAAAAAAGAGCTGGCTGGTTAATCATTTTGTTTTTTAGCGAAATGCTTACAGCCTCAGCAATGGGCTTTTTTGAGGGGGAATTGGAAAAAGCGGTTGTGCTTGCTTTGTTTGTTCCTTTAATTATATCCAGTGGAGGTAATTCGGGGTCGCAGGCGGCATCTTTAATTATTCGTGCCATGGCGCTCGGAGAGTTAAAGCTTAAAGATTGGTGGTATGTGATGAAGCGCGAAGTTTCTTCCGGTTTAATTTTAGGTGGGATATTAGGTTCGATCGGATTTCTACGGATATTGGCCTGGCATTTTCTTGGTCTATATGACTATGGTCCTTATTGGATTTCAATTGGCTTTACGGTTGCGGTTTCCTTATTGTTTATTGTTTTATGGGGAACTTTGTCGGGATCGTTTATTCCATTTATCCTACGTCGGTTCGGTTTGGATCCAGCGACAGCATCAGCGCCGTTTGTTGCAACGTTGGTGGATGTCTCCGGATTGATTATCTATTTTACTGTTGCAGCATTCTTTCTGCACGGAAAACTACTGTAGTTCAGATGTCATCTATCCATTCTTGTAATCTGCACTCTTCTTTTTAGCATGTTTTTTTGTCCGATCTTGTGTTTATTTGAAGTAGTCCATAATGGAACACAAGGAGATAGACAAAGAAGCTGAAAGCGTATTGCTTGTTTATAAATTGAGTCTGCGGTATAATTTTTCCTTTAAACCGCCTTTTTGTGCAATATAAATTCCTTTTTTTCCGGAAAATAAAAAAGCGACTATACACGCTATCGCTATAAATAAGATAGGTTGAATCCCAAATAATTCATAACCCATTACAATACAGGCGAGCGGGGTGTTTGTAGCGCCTGAAAATACGGCTACAAAGCCCATGGCAGCCAGCAGGCTGATGGGAAGTGGAATAACGGTGCTTAATGCACTCCCCAAGGTTGCCCCAATAAAAAATAGCGGGGTGACTTCTCCGCCTTTAAATCCGGCAGAAAGGGTAAAAGTCGTTAAAAGCAATTTAATGATAAAGTCATAATAATTCGACTGATCGACAAATGCATTCTGAATCATTGGTATGCCAAGTCCAATATAGCTGTTGCTGTGAAATAACGTAATGATAAGTACCAAAATAATACCGCCAATCGCCGGTCTAAGCAGAGGATATTTAATTCGTTTGAATTGAAGGCTAAAGAAATCGCTGGCAAATGTAAAAAGCCATGCTGTAACGCCAAATAGAATGCCTGCGGCAAGGCTAAATCCAATATTGGTTAAGGACAGCATTGGAATAACATCATGAAGTGGATAATGGGTGTGTGGAATATTCCATAATTGACAGCTGAAGTTTGCAAAAAAGGCGGTAAATAAACAGGGCAGGATACCGAAATATCTTTTTTTGCCAATCAATAGTACTTCCAGGCCGAATATCGTTCCGGCGAGCGGGGTGCCAAACACAGCGGCGAATCCTGCAGTGATGCCGATCGAAATTAAGATGCGACGTTCAGTTTTATCGAAGTCAAACCAGCGATTAAGCTGATCGGAAACTGCTCCACCGATCTGTACAGCAGTTCCTTCACGGCCTGCCGAACCCCCAAACAGATGTGTAAGTAAAGTTCCGAATAAGACAAGCGGCGCCATGATAAGCGGAATGCGGCGTTGGGGACGAAGGTATTCTTCAATCAGCAGGTTATTTCCTTTGCTTGATGGATCGCCCCAATACTTATAGGACAACGCTATGGCAAATCCCGCTAGGGGAAGTCCATAAATTATCCAAGGATGAGCCTCCCGGTACTGCGTTACCCAATTGAGGGAAAAGAGAAAAAACGCACAAATAGATCCGACAATGAAACCTATCGCACTACAGGAGATAAGCCATTTAAGAAAAAAATGAAGATTGCTTTGATTTGAATGTGTTATAGCCATAAGTCTACACTTTATATAAAATTGTTGTTTTATACTAAAATAGTAGACGTCATCAGCTTATCAGGGCGGTTCAGGGCAGACATCATTGCCATATTTATTTCAAATCTACAAAAAACGAACGATAACAGCAACCCAGCCTGCGATCATAAGCAATCCGCCGAGCGGGGTAATTGGGCCAAGAAACTTTAGATTCTTTTTCCAGTATTCAGCAAACGATAGAAAATATATACTTACAGAGAATAAAATAGTTCCTAGTGTGATCAGATAAAATGCCACTCGTTCAGACTGAAGCTCAAACCGAAAATTGAATCCTAGAATCAATAGGGTTAGTGCAGCATACATTTGATATCGCACGCCGACCTCAAAGGATTCCAGTTTTTCAGCGGATAGGATTTTTTTGAACGCATGGGCTCCAAATGCACCTAGGATAATAGCGAAGCCGCCAAATAGAGCGGCCGTGATGATGACAACGTTTTGCATGCCTGAATTTACTAAATTGTGGGTTTAATCATATCAATATGAAGGATTCCGTAATCAGGGTAGGGCTCGGAGATTTGTTTAAACCCTAATTTTTCATAAAAGGATTTTAAATGAAATTGTGCGCCTATTTGTATCTCGCCTTCACCAAATTCTTTATAGAGAGATTCGATGGAATGAATCATTAATTGTTGACTCAAACCGGTTCCGCGAGCTTGCTCAGCGACAATGACCCGACCGATGGAAGCCTGCGGATAGGAGAGACCAGGGGGAACTAATCTCGTGTATGCAATGATATCATCATTGTGTTCCGCCCAAAGATGGAGACAAGCAAAGTCCTTATCGTCCAATTCAGGATATAAGCATTCTTGTTCCAAAACAAAAACTTCCATTCGAAGCTTTAAGATACGATACAGTTCTTTATTGTTGAGTTCATCAAACTTCTTGAGGTTCCACTGAAAATCCATCATTAAAATAAAAAAAAGAGTCAAATTAAATCGATATATCAGGGAAGACATACCCGATTTAATTTGACTCGAGTGATTTGAAAACTTTTATGCGAGAAGACTTTTAACGACTTCAGAGATTGTTTTGCCATCAGCTTGTCCTGCAAGCTTTTGATTTGTTGCACCCATTACTTTACCCATATCTTTAATGGAAGAAGCTCCTGTTTCTACGATAATTGCTTTGACAATGGTTTCAACTTCTTCTTTGCTTAACTGTTTGGGTAGGTAAGCCTCGATTACTTTTTCTTCCTCAACTTCAATTTCATACAGATCTTCACGGTTTTGCGTCTTATAAATTTCAGCAGATTCGCGACGTTGTTTGACAAGTTTTTGTAACACTTTAATCTCCGCCTCCTGGCTAAGATCTTCTGCATGACCTTTTTCTGTTTTCGCTAAGAGGATAGCTGCTTTAATCGCACGTAAACCACGTAATTTTGCCGTGTCTTTTGCGATCATTGCCGCTTTAATGTCTTGATTTATTTGTATTTCTAATGACATGATATTTAAATTATTTTCGATTGACAAGTGTGCCTGTAGCCTGCGCTGTAGGCATGATTAAGAGATCGTTTATATTGACGTGTGCAGGTCTGGTAATGACGAAAAGAATCGTTTCGGCAATATCTTTACCTGTTAGAGGTTGTACACCATTGTAAACATTTTTAGCTCTTTCTCGATCTCCATGAAAACGAACTTCCGAAAACTCAGTCTCTACCATTCCGGGGTCAATAGAGGTTACCTTAACGCCTTGCGTTAGCAAATCAATACGCATCGCTTTAGTCAACGCGTCGACAGCATGTTTGGTGGCACAGTACACATTTCCATTCGGATACACCTCTTTCCCTGCAATAGATCCTAAATTAACAATATGAGCGCCGTTGTCGGTATCCATAAGGGGTATCACAGCTTTACTTACATACAATAAGCCTTTGATATTGGTATCAATCATTCTGTCCCAATCGCCGATATCACCATCTTGAATAGGATCTAATCCCTGGCTCAACCCAGCATTGTTGATGAGAACATTTATTTTTTTCCATTCGGGGGGCAAACCTTCAATTTGGTTTGCAACTTGCTCAGCATCTCGGACATCGAGCTCAAATATATGGATCTGAATAGTCGGGTAGGCCGCAAGTAGTGTATCTCTTAATGTTTCTAAACGGTTTAACCTGCGCGCGCAAAGTAAAAGATTATACCCCTCTTTCGCTAAAACTTCGGCACAAGCCTGACCGATGCCGGAACTTGCTCCTGTAATAAAAACTGTTTTAGTCATATATTGTAACTAGTTGGTATTTAAAATTTAATCAGATTTTCCCTAAAAAACAGTGCCTCGGTCACCCTATTTTGTAGCAATATAGATGGTACAGATGCCAAACGTCTGTGGTCTAACAATAGTTTCATTAAAACCAGCTTTTTTGTTTATGGCCACGAACTTTTGGCCGTCCGGAAATTGAGCAACGGATTCCGGTAAATATTCATATGCACTGGAATCTTTTGAAAAGAATTTTCCAATGGTTGGTGTGATAAACTTGAAATAAAAATTATACAATTGTTTAATGGGGAACTTTTTCGGATTAGAAAATTCTAAAATAACAGCTTTCCCACCAGGCTTTAATACGCGGTATATATCCGATAAGCCCTTTTCCAGATTTTCAAAATTGCGGACACCAAATGCTACAGTAACTGCGTCGAAGGTATTATCTTCGAATTGAAGCCGCTCAGAATCTCCTAACTGAACTTCAAATTGATTCGCTAATCCCTTGCTTGCAATCTTTTTCTTGGCGACTTCAAGCATGCCTTGGGAGATATCGACACCAATAATCTTTTTTGGATTCAAGATTTTAATTGATTCCAGTGCAAAATCACCAGTTCCTGTCGCTACATCCAACATCAGTTGCGGTTTTATGGACTTTAAGGAATTGATGGCTTTTTTACGCCATATAATGTCAATACCCAAAGACATGAAATGGTTCAAAAAATCATAGGAATGCGAGATATTGTCAAACATATCTGCTACCTGTTTCTTCTTCCCATCGTTGGTGTCTTTGTAGGGCTTTAGTGTTGAGGAATCGTGCGTCATTTTACAAAGATACAATATATGAATATTTTTCGGTGCTAAAAAAGGGATTTGTTTTCATATCAAAGTCAGTTTATTTTGATGGTAGTGGAGGATATTGATTTGTTTTTGACCATTTTGCTTATTCACAATAGTTTAAGTTATTAACATTTTTTAAAGTATTGATTTTGAGTGGTAAATTTTTATTTTCAACATCTTTTCAACAGTAGGTGTTGAAAACTAATCCTGTAAATCTGTGTCCATCAAAGCTTTTTGGGGGTTCGGATCTGATCGTCGAATTTCCCTGTTTGTAAATCCTCATGGTGGTGAATTTTATTTTTTATACATTTGTTATCCTATCTAAAATTTATAAGGATAGCAAAGCTATATTTCTGATATAATATCATGATGAACGACAGTAATTTTGAAGCGAATAACACGGATAATAACAAACGGGGTAATTATGGCGAACGTCGTACCAAATTAAATAATTTGGTGAGCGGTTTGGGTAAACTTCCGCCGCAGGCAGTGGACCTTGAAGAAGCTGTCCTGGGTGCTTTGATGCTGGAGAAAAATGCACTGAGTGAAATTATTGATATTCTAAAACCAGAATCGTTTTACAAAGAATCGCATCAAAAGATCTTTGAAGCAATTTTTGGCCTTTTTCAAAAGACTTCTCCAATTGATATATTGACAGTTACCTCGGAACTTCGACGGATGGGGGCTCTTGAAATGGTCGGCGGTGCCTACTATATTACGCAATTGACAGACCGCGTGGTTTCTGCAGCTAATATTGAGTATCATGCCCGTATTATTTCTCAAAAATATATTCAGCGTGAGCTTATTAAGGTTTCTACCGAAATTATCAATAGTTCATATGATGAAACATCAGATATCTTCGATCTTTTGGATCATGCCGAAAAAAGCTTGTTTGATATCGCGCAAAATAACTTGCGACGAGATTCAAGAAAGATGGATGATATCATGCGTGAGGCGATTTCTAATCTTGAAATGCTGCGGGATCGCACAGATGGTCTGACAGGTGTGCCTTCGGGTTTAACAGCCTTGGATCGTATGACTTCAGGTTGGCAGCCTTCTGATCTTGTTATTATTGCAGCACGTCCAGCGATGGGAAAAACTGCATTTGTACTTTCTGTCGCGCGTAATGCCGCTGTGGAACACGGTAAAGCAGTCGCCGTATTCTCGCTGGAGATGTCATCTGTTCAGCTCGTCAATCGTCTAATCGCTGGTGAAACCGAAATTGAGCAAGAGAAATTGAAAAAAGGAAATCTTGCTGATCATGAATGGCAACAATTACATTCGAGAATTGGTCGATTAACTGATGCACCTATTATTATTGATGATACGCCGGCGTTGAACGTGTTCGAATTTAGAGCAAAATGTAGGCGTCTAAAAGCACAATACGATATCCAAATGGTGATCGTCGATTACTTGCAGTTAATGCACGGTAAAGCAGACGGTAAAGGCGGGGGTAACCGGGAACAAGAGATTGGTAGTATTTCGCGCGCGTTGAAGTCTGTAGCTAAGGAATTAAATATCCCCGTGCTTGCATTGTCGCAATTGAGCCGTGCAGTAGAGTCAAGACCGGGCAATAGTAAGCGTCCTATGTTGTCCGATTTACGGGAGTCTGGTTCTATTGAACAGGATGCTGATATGGTTCTTTTCTTATATCGACCTGAATATTATGGTTTGACAGAAGATGAAGAGGGACGTCCTACTGCCGGTGTCGGTGAAGTTATTATTGCAAAACACCGTAATGGTGAGACCGGAATTGTTCCACTTCGCTTTGTGGGTAAATTTGTGAAGTTTGTGGATTTAGAAGATGAGTTTTCGGGTATGGGTGGTGGAGATGGATTCGGTGATGCGCCGGCTACATTTTCTGCTTCGGCCTTGAATCCGTCGCCAAACTTTGCAGATGATTTTAGTGCTGGAGGTTTTAGTGGAGGTATTACTATGCCCTCCCGAATGAACGATATGCCTGATGATGCGCCATTTTAGTGGTTAATTTTACATAAGTATTCCTAAATAACAGAAAAAAACCGAATGATTTAAATTCGGTTTTTTCGTTTACCGCGTCCGGCTTGTTTTCGCTAGTAAAACAAGGTTATTATCCATTTTCAACGTGATGTATTAAGGGTGTACGCAAAAATAAATGTTTTAAAACTAAATGAACAAATGGGGTTAATGTTTTTTTGTCGTTTTGATTGTTTTTATTTTAAATAAAATCGGAACTTTGTGCGCCTTTGGGTTTATTAGAATGGTAGCTTTTAGACTTAGTATAACAGGTCTTAGACAAAAGTTGGTGAACAGTTTTTCGACAATGACAGGAAGCTAATGGATATTCATTATTTTGGATCGAGCAAGTTTGCTTTTATTTGGCTATTGATGGCAAAAACAAATAATATATTTCGATGAAAATAACATTACTTTGTATAGGTAAGACGGATGACAAATACCTAATTGAAGGTATTGAAAAGTACATTAAGCGATTAAAGTTTTATGTGAACTTCAGTATTGTCGTTATTCCCGATATCAAGAATGTCAAGAATCTTTCTGCTGAACAGCAAAAAGATAAAGAGGCTTTGCTGATTTTGAAACAGCTACAACCACAAGATCTAGTAGTTCTGCTAGACGAACATGGAAAAGAATTTCGATCCTTGGAGTTTTCAGCTTATTTGGAAAAAATGATGGTACAAAGTGTTCAGCATTTGGTATTTATTATAGGAGGCCCCTATGGGTTTGACCAAAAGATTTACGATCGGGCAAAATCAAAAATCGCTTTATCGAAGATGACGTTTTCGCACCAAATGATTCGTTTGTTTTTTACAGAGCAGCTTTATCGTGCTTTTTCCATCATGAAGGGGGAGCCTTATCATCACGAATAATATGGAAAAAAGTCCGTAACTTCATCATGAATAAAAACAAGCTTATGAATTTGCCCAACAAACGAGATTATCACTATAAAAGTGACGAAGGAGAGAAAAATAGCCAATTGAATAAATACATTATGATTGCTTGTATTATTATCGTGATCTTATTGGCCTATTTTTTCGCATAGCTTAATGTCTTTCCATACGGATTTAGTAAAAGAAATAAATCTCTTACTTAATATCCGTATGGAGGATATCAGCAGATGATTTTAATAAATTTTAATTGAATTGTTTAAGCAAGAACGCTTAATTTTTGGGAGAAGATTGGCAGGTTTTGCGCGTTCTTTTTGGGGCGGTGTTGTTTACGAATCCCCAGTTGGTCATATAGAATGACAAGGGATTAATTTCTAATAATTTTTTCATTTTTTCTTTTTTTACCATATAATAATTTATTGATTCGCTAATAGATGATCAATAATCGAGCCAAACTATGATATTTGTCATGTTCGAAAAGAAATATAGAAAATAAGGTCAATAAAAGTAGTTGAAAGTGTGTTTTTGAGGGCCAAGTCAAAATAAAACGCAGCCCATTTGAGAGGGGCTGCGTCGAATCAAGGAATTTATTTTTTATCAATTTTATATAATTTTCCGATATCTGTGATAGCGTACAGCGCGCCATCTTTTCCCTGCGTGATATCTCTAAATCGTTGTCCTTCACTACCTAGTAGACGCTCTTCTCCAACCACCTTGTTATCCTTCAGTATAATTCTGGCAATGTGCATGCTGCTCAAACCGCAAATAAAGAGATTATTCTTCCATTCTGGAATATTCTGTCCGGTATAGAATGTAATTCCACTAGGAGAGAGGACCGGATCCCAATAATAGACAGGTTGTTCCAGACCGTCTTTTTGTTGTATACCCGCACCAACTTTATCGCCTTTATATTCTATACCATATGTAATCGTTGGCCATCCATAATTCTTACCAGCTTCAATTCTGTTCAGCTCGTCGCCGCCCCGTGGACCAAATTCGGTTTCCCAAAGATCGCCGGTTTCCGGATTTAAGGCAAGCCCTTGAGGATTGCGGTGTCCATAACTGTAAATTTCCGGACGGACATTTGGCTTGCCTATAGATGGATTTCCTGGAGCAGGCTGTCCCTCAGTGGTGATGCGTAAGATCTTGCCCAATGCTGCATTCAGATCTTGTGCCAATGGTCTTGTAACCAAATCAGATCTTTCACCCGTACTCAAAATAATATTTCCTTCTTTATCAAAGATAATACGACCACCATAATGCAGATTCCCTTTATGAGCCGGAGTAGCTTGATAGATCACCTTAGCACTTTCTATCGATTTCTCGTCTGCAGACAGTTTTCCTTTTGCAACAGCCGTCAACGTCCCAGCAGCGGTATTATCAGAGAAAACCCAATAAATCATACGGTTTGATTCGAATTTTGGATCAAGACGTAACCCCAGAAGTCCACCTTGCCCACTGCTATTGACTTGAGGTAAACCTTTTATTGGGTCACTTAATTTACCGTCCGCCGTTGCAATGCGAAAATTCCCCTCTTTTTCTGAGATTAATAATCGGCCATCAGGCAGCGCAGTTATGCCCCACGGAGATTTTAATCCCTCAGCAATTACTTTACCTTCGAACGGCGTGCTTGTCTTTGCACCCTGAATTCTCGTTTGTCCGGCAAATGCTGGTTTATAACTTGTGTTTGCCTTCTGTGTTTCTACCGGAGGGTAACTTGTTGTATCAGTTGCAGTATTTGAACTGCTATCCGAACTCGAATTTGAATTCGCATGGTTGGAATTACATGCGGTTAATCCTAAAGATACTGTTAAGAGGCTTATTGTCAGTTTGGTTTTCATTATCTGTGACTTGTTTTTTGGTCTGATTATCTGCTTGAAGATATTAAAAATTAATGAAATATTATTTTACAGAATGTAATAATATAAATATATAACTCTATTAATGAGAAAGGGAGGATGCTAGCCAGCCAATAGATTTTAAATATTAAAAGAGTTATTTTTCCGCCAGGCAGTGTTTTACGATTCGGTGGAGTTCAGTTTCCTTGTTTACATAATAATCACTTATATCTAGAATCGTATTTGTGTTTAAATTGTAGATACACACCGGTACATAGTTAGGCTGGGCAGATGTCTCGAAAGTTTTAAAATAATCTGCACTTTCCTGAATACTTGAAAATCCTTTGGATTCACAATGTTGTGTATCCTGATTGTAAGCAATGGTTATAAAGTTCTTTTTCATTGTACTAGCCTTTTTATCAACATAACGAAGACCAGGAAGTAAAAGTTTTAAAAATCATTGCCTTTTATTTGTTAAACACTAATGTGGCTTGCGGCTATTGGCTTTCCAAAAAATATTTTTGCTTTACTTTCAAAGTCTCTTGGATCATCTGTCGTATAGAAGGCCAATTGTCCATTTTGGGAACAAATAGTTTCAATCTCCTGATGACGATGGAGATAGTCCCTTAAGCTGTTTGCAACAATTGGACCCTGAGAAATGATATTGATATTGCTTGGTGTATATTTTTTGATTACGGGCAGCAATAATGGATAGTGGGTACAGGCAAGCACAATAGCGTCGATCTGATCGGACTGTTGTAAAAGTTCCCGTATATCTTTTTCTACAAAGTAATGAGCGCCTTCTGTATTGATTTCGTTATTTTCTACTAAAGGGACCCAAAAAGGACAGTCATGTTGAAAAACTTCTATTTCTGGATTAAATTTATGTATTTCTATTTTATAGGATTCAGATTTTACCGTTCCCGTAGTAGCTAAAATCCCGATCTTATTAGTTTTCGTAAAATTGTGTACAATTTCGGTAGTGGGTCTGATGACGCCGAGGACTCTCTTTCCCGGCGGTAGATCATGTTGTTGTATGGTTCTTAATGCTTTTGCTGAAGCTGTATTACATGCCAGAATAACAAGGTTACAGCCTAGATCAAAAAGTTTAAAAACACATTGTTTGGTATAGTTATAAACGGTTTCAAAAGACCGTGTACCATAAGGGACCCGAGCATTGTCCCCTAAATAGATATAATCGTACTGAGGTAAAAGATGTTGAATTTCCTTAAATACGGAGAGTCCTCCGTAACCGGAATCAAAAATGCCAATCGGACCTGGTTTTGATAAATTATCCATAACACAATGTTATAAGTTCTTCCACTTATAACATTGTGTTACAAGTTTCAGCTTTATTGAAGCAAAGATGGTTTCTCTTTGTATATTTTCCAAATTAATTCGCCAAATAATGTATTTGTCCAAGCAAACCAATGTCTTGTGAATTTTTTAGGATCGTTTTTATGAAAAGACTCATGCATAAATCCAGTTCCGCCATGCGTATTGACCAGCGTTTTGATGCAATTGCGAATCTCGTCATCATTTGTCGAAGTTTGCGCTCGCATAATAATGGACATCGGCCAGATCATATCTCTTCCTATGTGAGGTCCGCCAATGCCTTCTGCTGCTGTTCCCTTAAAAAAGAATGGATTTTTATCAGACAAAACAAAGTTACGTGTACGTTGATAAACTTCGTTATTTAGATCGACAGCCCCTAAATAAGGTAGAGCCAATAAACTCGGAATATTTGCATCATCCATCATAAGATGGCTCGAAAAACCGTCTACTTCAAAGGCATATATCCGGCCTAGCGTCGGATGGTCGATGATACCATATGTATTGACTGCTGTTTCGACCTCATTCGCAAGAGCTTCCATTTTGACAGCTAGTTCATGTTCATTTTTAACCTTTTTCAAAATTTCGGCAGATTGTCTAAGGCTAACGATCGCAAATAAATTGGATGGAATAAGAAAGGAGAAAATGGTAGAATCGTCTGACGGTCGAAAACTGGAGCAGATCAAACCAACTGGATTTACAGGATATCCGTAGCCATCTACTTGTAATGTATCGGAGCCTCTGGAGGTTGTACGTTCAAATTTGTATGGGCCTAGACTATCTTTACGCTGTTGCTCAACAAAAGTCTGATATATTTTATGTTGCGCTTCTAACCATTCTTCATTAAACGGGCTATTGTCATTCGTTTCTTTCCAATAATGATAAGCTAATCGAATTGGATAACACAATGAATCGATTTCCCATTTTCGTTCATGGATTCCAGGTTTCATATTTGTGTGATCACTGAACCATTCGCCTTTTTTGGTCGGATCGTTATAAAATGCATTGGCATAGGGATCAATGTTGATGCATTTACTCTGCTTTTGGATTAAGCCAACAATAAGATCCTGTAGTTTTTTGTCCTTTTTCATAAAAGGAAGGTATGGCCATACCTGTGCACTGCTGTCACGCAACCACATGGCATCAATATCCCCTGTAATTACATAGGTATAATTTCTTCCGTTTTGAACATAGGGAAATACGGTAGTATCTAAGGTATTAGGAAAGCAGTTGTTAAATAACCAAGCCAGTTCCTTATTTTTAACATTTTTCTGAAATTCTACAATTGCATCTTCGATGACCTTGCTCGAGAAAAGTCTTTTCTCTTTACTTGTTCGTACAGTGGGAAAAGAATGTTCTTGAGCAAATGAAAATTTGCTTGTAAGTGCACCCGCGGTTAACAGGCTTGCGTTTTGGATAAATGTTCTGCGTTTCATGCTTGCTAGGACTGATTTTTATGTTATAAGGTTATTTACTAAAATGCAAGATATAAATATTTTTGAATAAAAGGAATAGCAAATACGATTTAGCATTATAAAATTGACTGAACATAGGAATAAAGTCATTTTTATTCGGTTAATTTGCGTTTAGGAATGCATTTTGCTAGAAAAAATAATCTTTGAAATAATTTTATGAGGCTTAATATAACAAAAAATAATAATTTACTCCGAATTGTGCTGGCAAGCATGGGGGTAGGTATTTCCTTCGGCGGTTTTGCCCAGATCAAGAGTCAGCCTTATTCGTATCATTTTTATCAAAAAATGAACGATGCGGTTTATTCTACTGAGACGAGAATGCACACTGCTGCTAAACCATTCGTCATCAAAGACTCTTTATTGTTAGCCAAGTTTGATTCAATCCAATCCAATAAGCCTGTTTCTTCGTCCAATTGGTTTATGCGTAAGATTTTTAATGAACATCTGGTGCAGGTTGAGAAAGAAGATTATACATTCTATGCTGATTTTTTACCGGATCTTTATATTGGAAAGGATATGTTAGGCGACAAGCGTCGGACATGGATGAATATCAGAGGATTTCAGGTGGGATTGAACGTGGGTAATAAATTTACATTCAATACTTCCGCATTTGAAAGTCAGGCGGTATTTCCCAAATATTTGGATGACTATATCGTAGCCAATAAAGTTGTGCCGGGGCAGGCGAACTCAAAATTTAAGTCCAACAATAAAATGGATTGGATGTATGCGACAGCAAGTATGACCTATGACGCGCATAAGTATATTCAGGCAACTTTGGCTTACGACAAAAACTTCATTGGGGATGGATATAGATCCATGCTTCTCTCTGATTTTTCATCGAATTATGCGCATCTGAAATTAACAGGGACGATAGGGAATGTTCAATATACTTCGATTTGGGCCTATATGAATGATCCGACGCATCCGAGACAGGATTTAACAGGTACATATCCGATGGAGGGTGAACCGAACAAGCGTTTGGGCGATGGTAAAAAATGGGGGGCTTTCCAATATCTGGACTGGAATGTGACCAATAAATTATCAATTGGCTTTTTCCAATCTGTTGTTTGGGCTGCGCAAGACGATGCAGGTAAAAGAGGTTTTGATTTCAGTTATATTAGTCCTATTATCTTTATCCGACCTGTTGAAAATAATAATCGTACTTCGCCAGACAAAATGTTTTTGGGGTTAACTTCCAAATATAAACTACCCTATAATTTGACGGCATATGGTCAGTTCTTATTGGGGGAGTTTACCGCGAAAGAGTTTTTTGCCGGGAATGGATATGCGCATAACAAATGGGGAGCACAACTTGGTGTTAGGGGATATGATATGTTTGGTGTGAAAAACCTGAACTTTTTAGCCGAGTATAATACAGCCAGACCATATACTTACGCACACTTTAAGTCGTATTCAAACTATAGTAACAATGCCGAGCCATTGGCTCATCCGAAAGGGGCAAACTTTAGAGAGCTTGTTGGCCTTGTGAATTATGCATGGGATAGATGGGACTTTTCGTTACAGGGTATGTTTACCCAAAATGGACTTGATCTGCCTGATGGAAGTAATATGGGCGGTAACATCTTCCAATCCTATAATACAATACCAAATCTATATGGAAATCATATTGCCCAAGGAATAAAGAATAATATCTATTATGCGGATGCTAAGGCTGCCTATGTGCTTAATCCCAAGTATAACCTCCGTTTAGAACTTGGTTATACCCAACGTTACGCAAAAGCACAATATGAAACACCTGTAGTCAATAAATCTGGCGTAGTGTCATTTGGACTTCGTTCAAGTTTCCGGGCAATTTATAATGATTTATAGAAATTTTTATAAACCGATCTATAATTAAAATAAACTATATTGATTTGGCGAAAAATGCTGTAAAACCAATATAGTTTATTTTTAAATTTAGTTTTAGCACAAATTGACAATTTGGGGAGACGCTTGGATACAATTAGAATAAATATCCGATCGTGGACGATCCCTTCTTATGATGTGTTAGGGCTTAAAAACGATTTGCTTAAACAGAAAATGGCATGGGTTCGCTTAGTTAGCTAATGGACCAGCACAAAACTAATGTTATTCCAATGAAAAAAATCCTCGTACTGAATGGCCCAAATTTAAATTTGTTGGGTGTAAGGGAGAAATCAATTTATGGTAGCCAGGACTTCCTGAGCTATTTTGAAGAACTAAAACAACAATTTGAAACAGTGGAATTAGCCTATTTTCAAAGCAATTCTGAAGGAGGATTAATCGATAAGATACACGAAGTCGGTTTTGAATTTGATGGAATTGTGTTGAATGCCGGAGCGTATACTCACACTTCAGTTGCGATTGGGGATGCAATCGCAGCAATCACAACACCTGTTATTGAAGTTCACATAAGCAATGTCCATCAAAGAGAGGAATTTCGTCATCATTCGTTCCTCGCAAAGAATTGTAGAGGGGTGATATGTGGTTTTGGCCTGGATAGCTACAGATTGGGTATAGAGGCGTTTATTAAATAATATCTTCTTTTGCAAGGAAGAGAAAAAATAGCTATAAAACAAAAAAGCGGGAATTCCCGCTTTTTTGTTTTATAGCTAACAGACTTGTTCTAACCAATAAGACTTCTGATTTCGACTTCGTCTGCTTTGATCTGAGCTTTCATTTCTTCAAGTGAGTCAAATCGTTCATCGTGTCGGATAAAATGAAGGAACTTTACGCGGAGTGTCTTGCCATAAATATCCTGATCGAAATCGAATAGGCTGATTTCAATAGCCCGATTCATGCCATCGACAGTGGGCCTGGTTCCTATATAGCCCATGCCTTTCGCGATGGATACTGGACTTTCCTCTTTATACTCTCCCGTAGTGATGTTTTGGATATGATTATAGATGTATACCTCAACAGCATAAATACCATAGGCTGGTATTAGTTTATGAGGTTCGTGAACCTGAAGGTTGGCTGTTGGAAATCCGATGGTACGACCAATTTGGTCGCCTCTAATCACCGTTCCCGTTAATTCAAAAGGATAACCTAAATAGAGATTAGCCGTTCTTATATCGCCTTTTATAAGCGCTTCACGTACGCGCGTGGAGGACACTGCAATATCATTGATGTCTTGCTCCGGAATTTCGTCAACGCTATAGTCAAATATAGATGCAAACTGCTCCAAATCGCCCATCGAACCCTTTCGATCTTTGCCAAAATGGTGATCATAGCCTATCACAATCTTTTTTGTGCCCAATTTGCCAACAAGAACATTGCTAATATATTCTTCCGGAGTCTGATTGGAAAAATCACGGGAAAAAGGAATGATAATTAAGTGGTCAATTCCCACTTTGCTTAATTGACTGACCTTTTCTTCGATATCGTTGATCAGGCGTAAACTATCATCGTCTGGATTGATAATCAATCGTGGATGTGGAAAAAAAGTAAGCAAAATTGTCTCACCATTAATTTTATGAGCTGCTTCCTTTAGGTGAGCCAATATTTTTTGATGGCCAATATGAACTCCATCGAAAGTACCGATGGTTACAACTGCATTTTCAACTGGTGAGAAATCATCTAAACTTCTGTAGATTTTCATTTATAGGAGTTTTTGCAAAAATAAGATAAAGAATCAATAAAATGGGACGGTAAAGTTATTTAATGATTTCTTTATGACGTTTTATTTCAGCGATAAGTTGTTCAAGGTTCCAAGCATTTTCTACGCGATAATCTCCACTTTTGGTGCGTCGCAAGGAACTCAGATGTGATCCACTCTGTAAGAATTTTCCAAAATCGTAGGCCAACGATCTGATGTAAGTTCCTTTTGAACAGGATATACGAAAATATACGTTGGGGAGCTCGATTCTTTCAATGATAAAGCTATTGATACGTACCTGGCGGGACTTTATTTCAACCTCCTCGCCACGACGGGCCTTTTCATAGACACGTTCGCCATTAATTTTTATGGCTGAATGGGCAGGGGGAAATTGCTGAATATCGCCTTCAAAGGATTTTGCTGCTTCGAAGATCATGTCCTCCGTGATGTGATCGATTGAAAAGGTTTGGTCAATTTCTGTTTCCAGATCGTAAGAAGGCGTCGTCGCTCCTAAGGTGATCGAACCCGTGTATTCTTTGTCCTCAGCTTGGTAGCTGTCTATTTTTTTTGTTAGTTTTCCAGTGCATACAATGAGTAGCCCCGTTGCCAGTGGATCTAAAGTCCCTGCATGACCGACTTTTAATTTTAATGGCTTGATTGAGTTTCTAACTTTACCAACAACGTCAAAACTTGTCCATGTTAAAGGTTTATCGATCAACAACATTTCTCCTTCAGCAAAGTTGAACTTTGCTGAGTTTTCACTAAACTCTATATTTTCCATCCAAAGATTTTAGATAATTTGTAAACTATGACCCGAAAGTAGGAGGGCAAGAATAATTACACCAACGATGATTCGGTACCAACCAAATGCTTTAAAACCATATTTGGTTAAAAAGCCGATAAAAGACTTAATGGCGACGATTGCAACAACGAAACCAATTAGATTTCCGATAATAAGCAAATTAAGTTCTTCTCCCGTGAAGGTGTTACCTTCTTTAAAGAACTTTAAAAGCTTTACGGCAGAAGCGCCAAACATCATAGGCAAAGCAAGGAAAAAGGAGAATTCCGCAGCAGCTTTACGTGTTAGTTTCTCGGCCATACCACCAATAATTGTGCTTGCAGATCTTGAGGTACCCGGAATTAATGCAAGACATTGGTATACCCCGATCATAAAAGCTTGTTTGTAGGAAACCTTGTCCGAATCTTCAACAGTTGGTTTGTTGAACCACTTGTCAACAAAAAGTAAAACGAGACCGCCGACGACCAACATCACGGCGACCATTAATGGACTCTCCAGTAATGCATCAATATAATCGTTGAATAACAAGCCCAACACAGAGGCGGGGATAGCTGCAATGATCAATTTGTAGTAAAATGATAGTGTTTTAAAGAAACGCTTGTAGTATAACACCAATACGGATAATATCGTTCCTAACTGGATGACAATTGTAAATAATTTGACAAAAGCCGATGGTTGAATACCCATTAGGGCAGTAGCAATGATCATATGACCTGTCGAAGACACAGGCAAAAACTCCGTTAATCCTTCAATGATAGCAAGGATGATAGCTTCAATAATAGACATCTGTTTGAGGTAAGATTACGCTTTAATTTGATTTGTTTTTGGGACGATATAGGATTGCCGCGAATCCGATCGCAAATCCAAGAACAACAACAATAGGGGCCAAGGTGATCTTGGTAAAGCTATAAATGTCAGTTTCACCAGACATCAATGTAAAGCCAATGACTACAATAGCTAAGCTCGCTATAAACAGTTGGTAATTTACTTTGGAGAATACAAATGAACCTTTATTGACTGATTCAGTAGATTTCTTTATTTGAGCCATTTTTATCTGTATAAATCGTTAGATTGTGCCTTTAAATATTTTGTTACTGCGAAATAGGTGCTAAGTCCCGAAATGAGAATTCCAATCAGGATTACGCCTAAAAAGATCACTGCAAATTCAAACCAGTTGCGTAAAAAAACCAGTTCCGGTATTTGCTGTTGTGCAAATTTCAGCGTTAGAATGAGCAGTAAAATCGCGATCAAAGATCCCAATAAACCATGAATGATGCCATATGTTATAAATGGTTTACGAATAAAGTTTTTAGTCGCCCCAATCAATTGCATACTTTTAATTAAGAAACGCTGCGAATAGATCGCAAGACGTATCGTATTATTGATTAAAGCTACGGCGATAATCAGTAAGATAACCGCAAAAGCAAGAACAATCATTCCGATGATGCGTACGTTTTTGTTGACCATGTCAATTAATGACTCTTGGTATACAACTTCTTTAATTTTATTGTTTTTGGAAATCTTTTCAATAAAAGTTTTAATGCTATCTGTATTGGCATAATTCTCTTTCATGTAAACATCTAAAGAAGGCAATAGTGGGTTATGCCCCAGATATTGTACGAAATCTTCACCAAGATCTTCTTTCAAGTTTTTTGCAGCCAATTCTTTACTGATATATTCGGTGCGAAGTACGTAAGGATCTTTTTCAAGGTCTTTTTGTAGTGAAAGGACATCACCTTCACTTGTGCCATCATTTACGATGACATTTAAGACGATATTTTCCTTAACGTATTTCGAAAGATTTTTAGCGTGCACCAAGAGTAACCCTAACATACCTGTTACCAGCAACACGAGAGCGATACTGATAACCGTAGATACATATACAGATTTTGTTTTTATTTTTTGGGTGCTTAATTCGTATTCTGACATAATAAGCAAAAATTTATTTGCGAAAGTAACTATTTGAGTGGAAGATTTCGAATTAATCTTGTAATTACTTTGATAAAATCTATTCGAACGCTGTTTTCTTCCTATGTTTAATTAACTTTTCAATACTATAATTTATTGTTCAAACTACAAAACTTTTATCACATTTTAGTATTAAAATCGTAATTTCGCAAGTCATAAAAATTCCTTACGAATAAAAATGGAGTATAATCACAAATCATTAGAGAAAAAGTGGCAAAAATTTTGGGCGGATCATCAAACGTATAAAACGTCCGATACGCATCAAAAGCCAAAATACTATGTATTGGATATGTTTCCTTATCCTTCCGGAGCGGGGCTGCACGTTGGTCACCCGCTGGGATATATTGCTTCGGACATCTTTTCAAGATATAAACGTTTGAAAGGTTTCAATGTATTGCATCCGATGGGATATGATTCTTTTGGACTTCCTGCAGAGCAATATGCCATTCAAACTGGTCAGCATCCTGCTGTTACGACTGAGGTAAATATCAATCGTTATCGTGAGCAAATGGATAACATTGGGTTCTCTTATGACTGGAGTAGAGAAGTACGTACTTCTGATCCGTCATACTACAAATGGACACAGTGGATTTTTATGAGATTGTTTGATTCTTGGTATAATAAAGAGTCAGATAAAGCTGAACCGATCGAAACATTAATCGCTAGGTTTGTTGCAAGTGGCTCTGCTGGCATTTTAGCAGTTTCCGATGAAGATGTCTTGGAATTCAGCGCTGATGAATGGAAATCTTTTGACGAAGAAAAACAACAACGGGAATTGTTGAAATATCGGATTGCTTATTTGCGTGAAAGTACAGTAAACTGGTGTGCCGCTTTAGGTACAGTGTTAGCGAACGACGAGGTAATCAACGGTGTCTCTGAACGTGGCGGTTATCCTGTGGAGCAAAAGAAGATGATGCAGTGGTCTATGCGTATTACGGCCTATGCGGATCGTTTGTTGAAAGGTTTAGATACAATTGATTGGCCAGAGCCTTTGGTTGAAATGCAACGGAACTGGATCGGGAAATCTGTAGGTGCCTCCGTGAAATTTCCCGTGCCACAATTAAATACAAACATAGAGGTATTCACTACACGTGTAGATACCCTATTTGGCGTTTCGTTTATCGTATTGGCTCCAGAGCATGAATTGGTGGCTGCATTGACTACTCCTGAGCAGCAAGCTGAAGTGGATGCCTATATCGAGAAAACGGCGAAAAAATCTGAATTGGATCGTATGGCCGATACGAAAACAGTTTCTGGTGCTTTTACAGGTTCTTATGCTAAACATCCTGTTTCAGGACAAGATGTACAAATTTGGATTGCAGATTATGTACTTGCCGGTTATGGTACAGGTGCTGTAATGGCTGTTCCGAGTGGCGATCAACGTGACTATGTGTTTGCTAAACATTTTGCTCTTCATATTATTCCTATTTCGGATACCCAACATATTGAAGAAGAAGCTGATCCTAATAAAGACGGGAAATATATCAATTCCGATTTTATCAATGGTATGACTTACCAAGAGGCGGTCCCTGCGTTGATTGCTAAATTGGAAGAATTAAAATTAGGTAAAGCAAAAATAAACTTCCGTATGCGTGACGCTATTTTTGGTCGTCAGCGCTATTGGGGAGAACCCGTTCCTGTCTACTTTAAAAATGGATTACCTTATTTAATTAAAGAAGAAGAATTACCGCTCTTATTGCCCGAGGTTGATAAATATTTACCGACAGAATCAGGAGAACCTCCTTTAGGAAGGGCAAAAGATTGGAAATATGAAGATCAATATGAGTATGAATTGAGTACGATGCCAGGATGGGCGGGCTCTTCATGGTATTGGTTTAGATATATGGATCCAAAAAATGAAGGTAATTTTGCGTCTAAAGAAGCAGTGGATTATTGGAAAGCCGTAGATTTATACATCGGTGGCTCTGAGCATGCTACTGGACACTTGTTATATTCGCGTTTTTGGAACAAGTTTTTGAAAGATTTGGGCTATCAAAATGAGGAAGAGCCATTCCGCAAATTGATTAATCAGGGCATGATTCAAGGGCGCTCTAATTTTGTGTATCGCGTGTTGGATGAAGAGGGTAGAGGTACAAATCGATTTGTATCCTATGGGTTGAGAAACGAATATAAAACAATTCCATTACATGTCGATGTAAATATAGTCTATAATGATCAGTTGGATTTGGAAAAATTCAAAGCTTTCAGACCTGACTTTGCCAACGCCGAATTTGTGTTGGAAAATGGTAAGTATATCTGCGGCAGCGAAGTGGAGAAAATGTCAAAATCCAAATTCAATGTGGTCAATCCGGACGATATTATCGAATCCTATGGAGCAGATACATTACGACTATATGAAATGTTTTTGGGGCCTTTGGAGCAAGCTAAGCCTTGGAATACAAATGGGATTGAAGGGGTTTATAAGTTTTTACGTAAAGTATGGCGACTGTTCCACGATGCTGAGGGTAGTTTCACTGTTTCCGATGAAGATCCATCCAAAGCAGAGTTTAAAGCCTTACATAAAATTATCAAAAAGGTGGAAGACGATATTGAGCGTTTTTCATTCAATACTTCAGTTTCAGCCTTTATGATCTGTGTCAATGAATTGACCGAGTTGAAATGCAATAAAAGACAAATATTGGAACAGCTTGTCATTATTCTTCAGCCTTATGCACCACATATTACGGAAGAGTTGTGGGCGCTGTTGGGTAATGAAGCTGGTACACTATCTTACGCTTCATATCCTGTATTTAAACCAGAATATTTAGTTGAATCGGAATTTGCTTATCCGGTGTCTTTCAATGGTAAGATGAAATTTAATCTGTCATTGGCACTTGATTTAGATCAAAAAGCAGTAGAAGATACGATTAAAGCCCATGCTGATGTACAACGGCATTTAGATGGGAAGGCGATCAAAAAGATTATTTTTGTCAAAGGAAAAATAATCAATATCGTCATTTAATCCACTCAATACAGTATAAAAAGCCGTTTTATCAATAGGATAAAACGGCTTTTTTATGCCAATACATCTTGAAAAGCTATTGTTTTATCGAAGATAGCTTTCGCATAGGGACAATTTGGGATAATTTTGGCGTCATTCTTTCGGGCGTAGTCAACAGCCTCCAGTACCAATTTTTTTCCCACGCTCATTCCCTGATACTCGTCGTAGACTTCTGTATGATCAATGGAAAACTCATGATCGTTTTGCCAGGTATACTCTAAAATTCCGGCTTCATTATTTTCAACTTCTGCAATAAAATTGCCTCTTTCGTCCCTTTCGATGTTTCTTATTTCCATAGTTTTTTTTAAAAGTAACGTCTAAATGATCTTTTTTGTTTTATGGAATTTCTCAATTTTAGGATTGCAATCGGGTTTATCTATTTGCGAAAGGATGCGAGAGTATAGGCTCTTATTCACAATTGAAGGTTAAACTCACCGCTAGTCAAACTATCGTTTGCTCTAGGGGCGTTCACAAAAACATACGCATAAAACTATTACCTATAGATCGAGCTTAAAATCAATAACGATGAACTCACGCTAAGTTGATATCAGCATGAATACAAACGCTTAATAGACATTTTCTGAGGAATTTTTCTTATCTTTGTAAATATCTCCTTAGTATACCTCGCATTTTTATCTTTTCAATGAAGCTCTAAAGGTCCGTAACCTCTTCGGGAACATTTTATTTTAATCCATATTGAATGAGCAAAAGCCAAATTACATTTAACAAAAAAGAACGAGAAAAAAAGAAGCTACTTAAAAAGCAACAAAAAAATGAGAAAAAAGAATTCAACAAAACAAACAATGACAAGGGAAAGTCATTAGAAGAATTGTTTGCCTATGTTGATGAATACGGAAATATCTCAGACAAACCGCCGGTAAAATTGAAAGAAGGTGAAACTCCGACATATAACGCTTCTCCTCAAGAAGACTATTCTTTTGGAAAGGTTGTTCATTATAATACCGAGTCCAATTACGGTTTTATTAGGGACAACGAAACGCAGCAATCAATATATTTCAATGATCGTCTCGTCGGTCAGAAATTAAACCTCAACCAAAAGGTGAAGTTTAAATTCAAAAGTGCAAAACAAGGTGCGCAAGTAACCGAGGTTTTGATTGAATATTAGCACGAAAGAAAACACTTGGCATGTCAGGTGTTGATCATAAGCTCCTTTGTTTGATATCATCGTGGTTGGCGTCAAACAAAGGTTTTTTTATGCTTTAAATTGACGGTTTTTGATTTATGTTCCGTCGAGATATTCCATTGTCGAATTTAAAAAGCTTTGTGCGTCAGCTTTTCATCGTTTCGGATTTTTGGAGTTCAAGCTATGCTGTTTTGGGTAGACAGCAAGGAATAGATCCTTTAGACGATTATAGGCAAACTATTTATACCGCATTTTATCCATACCTTCTTTAAAAGGTTGGATCGAACCTAATGGATTTCATTTTGTGATTCCTTTTTCAAGGTGAAAATTGTAACCTCGGGTCTGGCGTTGAATCTGATAGGAATACTGTGTCCCAGTCCTCGATTGATATATAATATTCTGTTTCCGCTTATTTTTTTTATTCCTTGATCATATTTTTTGTTTCGTACAGGTATGATCGGGGAGCCCCAAAATGGAATTCGTATCTGACCCGCGTGCGTATGTCCTGCCAGAATCCAGCCAGTGTAACCATTCCAGACATTGAGGTCTGCGGCATCTGGATTATGGCATAAGACCAAACTGGCTTGCGATTGGTTATACTCCTTCATAGCTTTGATAGGGTTAAAATTCGTTCCCCAAAGGTCATCTATGCCGAATATTCTTAACCCATGAATTGTTACACTTTCATTTCTCAATACGCTGATGTTATATCCTTTGAGTAGGCTCACGATTGAGTCTGCTGCAGCACTGTCCCTAAAATTCGTTCCATAATCATGATTTCCTAGGATCGCCAATGTCTGAAGTTTGCCTTTTGGTGCAACTTGCATGACTTTATCAAGCTCAGCTAAGGGTATTTTATGATTAACGAGCCGTACAAAATCGCCGGTGTACACAATGATATCCGGTTTTAATGCTGCGATTTCTCGGAAGGTTCTTTTTATAAAATCTTTATCCACATAGTTTCCGATGTGGATGTCAGAAATCTGGACCAATGATTTTCCGTTCAATACCTCGGGTAAATGTTTTATAGGTAGATCGATCTGTTCATATTTTACCCAATGCGGCTCGATTTTCCAGCTATAAAAACCGATCAATGTACCCATAATAAGTAAGTATAGGGTGATATGCTTTAATTTTCGCTTGTTTTTCATCGCGCTAAATTAGCTTTCCATGTTGATTTATTGATTTGCATATTGAGGCTTTTCCAGGTTTCATCTCCAATTGCTACTGTTGAAATAATATTTTCGTTGATCCGGAAGCCTACGGTTTCATAGCACCGAATTGCATTGTAGTTCCAGTCATAAACGTTTAGATCAGCTATATCATAGTTTCCTTCGATGAAAAGTAGTTTTAGCAGTGCATTTATGGTGCTTTTGCCATAGCCTTTATTTCGTTCGGAACTTTTTGCAATCAAAATGCGGCAGAGTCTTGGGATGTCTCGTTCGAAGTTTAATTCACAGTGACCAATAGTTTCTGTGGTTGTTGTATCTGTTATTTTAAAAGCGCGGCGCTTTGGGTTTTGTATATATTGTTCAAGTTGCTGATCGCTAAGAGGAAACGAAAAATAAGGTCCTGCAAATTGCAATAGTTCCTCTGCTGATCCAATCCAGGATTTAAAAAGGGGGAAATCTGATCTTTCGAATGGAAGGAGTGTTATCATGCTTATTGTCTATGTTGCTGTTTGGATAGAATACACTCAATTTATAAAATTCTAATGCTGAATCCTAAAGAAGTTACCGAATTTTACGAAATTCGTGTGAAAATTTTTAAGCGTATATTATGCCGCAGCTTATTTTAGATACAGTTATAGAGGCTCCTTTGCCTGTTGTTTTTGACCTGGCGCGTAGTATTGATTTGCATATGTATTCGACAAAGAAAACAAGGGAGAAAGCGATTGATGGAGTGACGACGGGTTTGATCGAAGCAGGACAAAAGGTTCGGTGGCTCGCAAGACATCTCGGCATTACGCAAACATTGACCGTGCAGATAACGGCGATGGAAAAGCCTCATTTTTTTGAAGATCAAATGACCCAGGGGGTATTTCATACCATGGATCACAAGCACATTTTCAAGCAACTTGAAAATGGAAAAGTAGTCATGCGTGATATATTTAATTTCAAGGCGCCGCTCGGAGTTTTGGGGAGATTTGCAGAATGGCTTTTTTTAACGCGCTATATGCGATGCTTTCTCGAGGAGCGCAATCAAGTGATCAAAGAAGTTGCGGAATCAGGAAAATATGGCTCGTATATTCAAGAGTAGCTTTGTTGGAAAAAGAATAAAGGATTGATCGGCTCAGCTTAGGCGTCCTTAACAACCGTATGAATGTTCTTCGCTAGAAGGTTATAGATTTGTTCGTATCGTGTGTTTAGTGAGAAGGTCATCGATTCGCTGTTGGCTGGATTAAAATCCGATATTGACTTTGAGGTAGCATTGCTTCTTTGTACTTTTTTCGACAGTATCCGTAAAACCTTTTTATTAATGATTTCTTGCTAAAATAACCAAATCCGGTTTTTTCTTCCAAAGCTCTTCCTGTAAAAACTCAAAAGCTCCTTTTTGATTCATGGTAACCTGATGAATTTTGTTGAATTCATTGTAGAAATAGATACGATAGCTGTTAGGTCCCCGGTAATTTCTGATAATTTTTGTTTCAATACGATGGATTTGATGAATAGCGATCCGTTTGTTTCCGATCAACGGAAAGAATAAAATCTCATTTTCACAAAAAAGATAAGGAGCGGCAACGGCAAAAAAGTGCATGAGTCGTCTATTGTACTCCTGGTAGACTGCTATATCATGATCGTTTAGTCGCTGTAGCGCATTGATGAATTTTTGATTTTTAATGTAAGCCATCCAGCACAATATACCGAACGCAAAACCTAAATAAATAAAAAGAACAGATAGGGTAGGGAGTGACTTATAGAAAAACGAGAGCTTATCTTCACTGGCTGACCATTTCGAAAAAAAGGCAAATAAGAAAAAACCGTAACAAAAAGCAAACATAACCAAGAAAATTCCAATAATGACATTACGGGCTTTCTTCATCTTTATCCGTTCTGCTTTTAAGAATGATCTCACTAAGGTGTCTTTATTCATGGTCTTTTTGAAAAATTTAAAGATAATAAAAGCGTTTGTTATGTTCTTTCCGAATTTGATTTTAACGGTCTAGGGTAGTTTTTTTATGATGTATAGCTTTATATAATCCATTTTACTTATTTATTTTAAAGGTTTTTATTCTCATTTTTTTTATGAATTTGCGACCCTTCAACTCCTGAAGTTTTTTACTGGGTCCATAAAGTTCTAGCGCAGATAAGATGTTGTTTGAGTCGTTTTAAGCCCCACTGTGCTCTTCTTTTTTTGTAGAGGTGAATGTGGTGTTTTGCAGAAAGTTGTTATCTTATATCGATTAAGAGGGGGGTAGAATTGGATAGCATGACTCAGAATGGTGATATAGAAATAGAGTGTCCCGTCGACTGCAAGTCAAGTACTCCTCATGGGTACTTCGGCAGCTGTGTTTTTAAGGTTTACCCATAGTTAGGCGGGAAAGATGTTATTATCCGTTTTAAGCGATTTTGTAAAGATTATATGTATTTGGTTGGTTATGGATAGATATTCTCTTATATCGCATAAAAAGCTTGTTATATCGCGTGTTTGCTTGCGTTCATGAGACGGGGTGCGCAAGTGGGGCTTACGCTGGTCAATTGAACCCTGCTCAGGCGCCCATTTGTTTCGAGGCCTTTTTTGTCTGCGGTTATCATTGACATATGTCTTGTCGCACATGTTATTTTTAGCCTGCATAAATCAAGCGCGAAGATACAACGATATTTACCTGTTTGACTTTTGTGTAAACCGGGGCTGTATGGTTCTTCACATTGTGGCTGTACTTGAGTAAGAAAAAGGTGTGGATAAAATTTTATCCACACCTTTTTTTATTTAAAATAGCCCGTTAATGGTGTTATTTAATGTTATTTTTTTTGTTTATATAAATTACATAATTTATTGTTAATTAGAGTTTAGAATGCTATTATTTTTAATAGTATGATTCTTCCAGTAAAAATACGAAAAGATGGTGTTGTAGTCAGAGAATAATCCTCATTTTTTAAATTTAACCCAAAGGAAAGCTATGCAAAGAGGGCAATTATTGCCCAGTGATCGGTTAAATAGATGCCTGATTGCTGCGCTCAATAGGACTGTTTAATTAGGAAATGAGCATTATTTACAACAGGTTATATCGAGGCGGTCGAGCCTCTGCCAGATCTGTTTTCCTATAAGCGTAGTTTCACCCTAAAAGGTCGAATTTAGGGCGATTTTAGGTCTTCTGTGGAAACGAATGTTAAGATGTCTAAAATTCTTTTTTTACATTTTTATTTTTTTTTATAAACCTATCTTTCAGGTGTTTATTGTGTGTTATATGGATTTAATATTTATATATTGAAAAATGGAATTTATGCGCACTTCTTTACTTTTTGTAAAGGGGCACAGCTGGAAAATAGCAGGAAGAAGCGGAAGATTTGGCCTATTAATCTGAGGAATTTGTCCTGGTTTTATCGGGTTCGATATGGCTTTTCGTTAATAGGATTTTTCCCTTGATAAGATCATCATTGAATTGGCCGACTGTTGTTTTTTGAAGCATTTCTGAAAGGTTATTGCGTATGCTTTTGAACTCATGATGCAAGGGACAGGGATATTGTTCGGAGCAGAATTCAAGCCCCATGCCGCAGCCGACAAATAGACTTTCACCGTCGATTGCTTTAACGACCTCGGATAGTGGTGTGGACATATCTCCGCTGTCGAGGTAAAACCCCCCGCCAGGTCCCTTCATGGATCGAATGATACCTGCTCGGCTTAGATTCTGTAGTATCTTGCCTAGAAAAGCCTCTGGAGAATGGATACTCTCTGCTATTTCTTTTATGCTCACGCGTTTATTTTCTTGGGAGCTTTGTGCAATAAAAAAAACTGCCCTTAGTCCATATTCACATGTTTTAGAAAAAATACCCATAATCTCTTTTTTGCTTTTTGCAAATGTACAAAATCAAAAATAGCCATCCGCAACGATTAAAAATTAGGGATGACTATTTCATGAAATAGGGCAGTGCAATTAATTTAGTTGCAAAGATGCCGGACCAAATTCTTCAAAATGAATGTTCTCAGCGTTGATGCCCTGATGGGTTAAATATTGGAAGTGCTTTTTGATAAATCCTGCAGGGCCACACAGGTAATAGTTTGCCTCCTGTGGAAGATAAGAAGCATCTATTTTAGCGAGATCAACCCAACCCTCAAGAGCGTCAGTGTCCATACCCTGCGCTTCGTCATAGAAAGAAAAGCTAGTCATGTTTTGATGTTGGCTCTCCAATGTTTTTACTCTTTCTTTAAACGCATGTAGATCAGGGTTGCGGCAACCATGGATCCAAGTGATCGGTTTGTCTTCTTTCTTGTCCGCTAGATGCTCTAACATGGCCATCAATGGGGTCTGACCAACGCCGCCACTGATAAATACATGTGGTTTGTCACTTTCGACCAATTGAAAGGAGCCTGTTGGTGCTGTGAGTTCCAGTTGTTTTCCAACCTCAACGTATTGATGTATATAATTACTCACCATACCCTCAGGTTTTCCTTCCGCGGCTTCTCTTTTTACCGAAATCCGGAGGTATTCGCCGTTACTCGCATCGGAAAGACTATATTGTCTGGGTTGATAAAGGTGTAATTCGGGAAGAAATACACGTACACTTACATACTGGCCTGCCTCGTGTTTTGGAAGTCTTCCTTGATCTGTTGGCTTGAGATAAATAGACTGAATCTCATCGGTCTCGGCTACCACTTTTATAATGGTGAATGGCTTCCAGCCCGTCCATCCGCCGTCGCTCTGGATCATCTGATTATACATATCCTTTTCGACTCCGACCATCAGATCTGCTAGCTGAAAATAGGCAACTTCCCAGGCTTCAATCAGTTCTTCTGTGGCAGCAGCCCCCAATACTTCCTGAATGGACGCCAATAAATGCTTCCCAACAATCTGATAATGCTCCGGACGAATATTGAGGCTACTGTGTTTTTGTCCGATATGTTTCACTGCCGAAAGAAGGACTGCTGGATTCTCAATATGCTCCGCATAGGCTAATACTGCTGTAGCCAAAGCCGTTTGTTGTCGCGCATTTTGTTGGTTTCCCATATTGAAGACATGTTTAAGCTCCGGATTGTGGTCAAACATACGTTTATAAAAATAACTGGTCAGCGCTACACCATGTTCGTTTAAAACCGGTACAGTACCTTTGATTAACTCTTTTTGTGCTTCAGTAATCATAATAAAATATTTAAATACCTTTTTATCTTTTATTTGATCAGAATAAAAAATGAAAAAATCCACTCGCTGCGAGGAATCTTATAACCTTGATAGGGTTCATTTGCAAATGACTATCGTTTACAAAAATAGAGAATTATAATAAAAGACAAAAATATCTTTTATTATTTTTTACTGCTTGTACGGACAATCATCCGGTCGATTTTAACGGCAGTCTTGTTCACAGTGGACTACTCCCAGGTTTTAAGGTTTTTAGGATAAAATGTCCATTCAGGGGTTTTTATAATATCTTGGTCAATATCGTACCAAGGACTAAGCTTGCTGTTGTTCCAATTGTTTAAAATTTGTATTTCTTGGGCTGGCATGTAGCTTTGTGCGAGTAGTACAATTGTTTTTCCAGTGCTGTCCTTGGCCAGATCAACTACAATGATTGCATGGCCAATAGGAGATCCTTTTTGGATAAAAGTATCTCCAATCTTAACTTCTTGAGTCGTTTTTACACGGGGCAGCTCATCATGTAGTGAAGCCGTATTTGCATAGGCAAAAATATATTCCAAATATTTCCAATAGGTTGGGTAGGCGTAATCTCCTTTTGCGTAGTTTGTAAATGTACGGGGTTTACCGTCTGAAAGGAAGTTGAATTTGATATCCTTGTACCGCTTTTGTTGGTATAAGTAATCTGCCCTGAGTCGCATGACAGCATCCGCGCATTGGTGTAAATCGCGCTTTCCGATGTCCAGCTTTACAACACTGTTGTAGATGTTATTTCTAGGTTTAATTTTTCCATTGTAATAATGTACCTCCCTGTCGATGGGGTACAATGGAAGATTTTCAAGGAAATTTCCAAATTCTTCAGTCCGGTAGTTTGCTCTTTTAAAGCCTTCCGGCAATAAAATGCGTGATTTGACCGTCATCCCAGCGGGGTTAATAAACTGGCTTCCGTCCGTTCTCGCTAGATCCGCAGCGACCGAGTCGAGCACTTGGGCTTTTGGTGAAGCCACATTCGGTTGTCCACAGCCAATGAAAACCTGACACGAGAGGAGTGGAATGAGTACATGTATGGATCTCATATAAAATTTTCTGAACTAGTGTATTGCGTTTATCGAATATACTTAAATCTAGATATAATTCGAAACATAAATCATTTGAGAAAATTAAGAAATTTTTAAGCTACTCATCCGCTTTTTGGATCATTTTCTGATGTAGCTTAGCCGAAGTTAAAAAGAATACGATTATGTCAGGAAAACAGATTTTTCAGACGTCAAGCAAAAAGCGCTGGTACGCTTTTTCATGGATGAGCAGCGCATTGGTAATAGGTTTGATCATTGGTGTGATATGTGTGGTTTATACATTGGGAAAGATTCAGATTCCTCCTTTTCCAACAATTAATACCAACACAGCATTGACCGAAAAGTCCACCGCCAGATTAAAAAAATCCAAACAATTCAAGGAGTTTACCATTGTAAAATCCGAATTGGAGAAGATTAAACGTGACCGTGAGCTGAAGCATTTGAAACATATTGGTACCAAAGACAGGATCAATATGGGCTTTTATGTCAGTTCTTGGTCTAATGAAGTTCGTGAACAGTCTTTATCTGATTTACGCCGAAATATAGGTCATTTGGATATGGTCGCCATGGAGTCCTTTTTTACGGTACCTAATCAAGATACCGTGGTCGATAAAGCAGATACTGCTGCGCTTAAGGTGATCCATCAATATAAGCGTAAAGCAATTGCGCAGATTTCCAATTTCAGTGGTAACGATTTTGATGGGCAGACTGTAAAGGCTATTTTGCTTAATCCGGATAAACAACAACGTTTTATAGACGACATCCTTCTTAAAGTGAAGCGTAATGGTTTTGCAGGCATAAATATCGACTTTGAGAATTTACAGTTGGATGACCACCAGCCATTAAACGATTTTATGGCGCATATCTATACCGTATTTCATACGGAGGGCCTGCTTGTCACGCAAGATATCTCGCCTGAAAATGATGATTACGATCCCATTTCCTTACAAAAATATAACGATTATATTATTTTGATGGCTTATGATCAGCATTCCATTGAAAGTAATGCTGGGGCCATTTCACATCAGGCATGGGTTGAAAAGAACCTGGATGAACTTTGCAATAAGATCGATGCAGACAAAGTGATTTTGGCTTTGGCATGTTATGGATATGACTGGCCGAAAGATCGGGTGGGCAAAACGTTGACGTATGATAACGCCGTTATCTTGGCGCATAATTACAATGCTAAGATTACTTTTGATCCCCAATCTTCCAATCTCAACTTCAGCTATACAGATGGTGCGGGGATGCGCCATGATGTCTATTTCACCGATGCCGCAACTTATTTCAATCTCATCCGCAAAGCCGATGACTGGGGCCTTGCAGGCATTGCTCTTTGGCGTTTGGGAAGTGAAGACGCTCGTTTATGGTCGTTTATTTCCAGATCATTGAATCAAGAAAATTTGAAAAAAGAGCCTTTTGACTTTCGGAAAATAAGTCAGATCAATGTGGGAGGGATTCAATATATTGGCGATGGGGAAATTTTGGATTTGGTCAATAGCCCGGCTCCTGGGGAAGTTAAATTTACTTACGATCCATCGACGCTAATGATTCAGGACCAAGTGTATGTAAAAACACCGAGTAATTACGTTATTAAGCGCTTTGGAGAAAGAGACAAGACGGTGGTGCTCACATTCGATGATGGGCCTGATCCGACATATACGCCACAAGTATTGGACATCTTAAAAAAAGAACGTGTTCCGGGAGCTTTCTTTCTTGTGGGTGTGATGGCTGAGAAAAATATGGATCTGGTCCGTCGCGAATACCAGGAGGGACATGAAATCGGTAACCATACTTTTTTTCACCCCGATATGTCCACAATAGGGCCAAATCGTGTTAAGTTCGAGTTGAACGCCACCCGAAAGATCATTGAATGTATAACCGGTCATAGTACAATTCTTTTCAGAGCTCCTTTTAATGCGGATGCCGAACCACAGACGGTGGCCGAAATTCTGCCCGTGGCCCAGAGCCGTAAAGAGAACTATATCAATATTGGCGAATACATCGATCCCAACGATTGGTTACCTGGCCGTACAGCAGATGAAGTCTATAATGAAGTCATCAAACGACGCGATAACGGGAATATTATCCTATTACATGATGCTGGAGGCAATCGAGAAGCGACCATAGCCGCCTTGCCACGTATTATTCATTATTTTAAATCGCATGGATATAAATTTGCAACGATTGGTGATTTAATGGGCAAAAAACGAGATGAATTGATGCCACCTGTTGAAAATGCTTCCGATTCGGGATTTAGTGGATCTTCCAACCGCTTGTTCTTAGGAACATTGTTTTATGGTAACATCTTTTTGAATCTGGTTTTTTCCATTGCCATTGTATTGGCAATTTTTAGAACAGCAATGATTGCTTATTTGGCAATCCGGCAAAAACAAAAAAGTAAAAAAGAGCAATCTCAATTGGTTGTGGATCCTCGGGAGAAGGTAAGTGTGATCATTCCGGCCTATAATGAGGAAATAACCGTGTTGGCAACTATAAAAAGCCTGTTGAATTTGGATTACCCCAATTATGAGTTGATTTTCGTTGATGATGGATCGAAAGATAAAACTTTTGAGATGGTCAGTAAGGTGTATGGCGATCATCCTAAAGTCAGGTTATTTACAAAACCAAACGGAGGGAAAGCATCTGCGCTTAACTATGGTATCGAGCAATCCGATGCTCAGTTTGTGCTCTGTATCGATGCCGATACTCAACTGAAGACAGATGCGCTAAAGCAGTTGATGAAATATTTTAACAAATCTCAAGTCGCTGCTGTCGCAGGAAGTGTTAAAGTAGGAAATGTCCATAATATATTGACACATTGGCAATCGATCGAGTATATTACTTCACAGAATATGGATAGGAGAGCTTTCGATTTGCTCAACATGATATCGGTCGTACCAGGGGCAATTGGCGCCTTTCGTAGATCTGTTATTTTGGAAGTGGGTGGATTTACAACGGATACATTAGCGGAAGATTGTGATTTAACCATGCGTATATTAAGAGCGGGTTATACCGTGCGAAATTCATCTGAAGCAATCGCTTATACGGAAGCACCAGATACGGTAAAAATGCTCTTCAAGCAGCGTTTCCGTTGGAGCTTTGGTGTGTTGCAGAGTTTTTGGAAAAATAAACAAACCCTGTTAAATCCCAAATATGGCTATTTTGGTATGGTCGGAATGCCTAATATTCTGATTTTTCAGATTATACTTCCTTTATTTGCGCCCTTGGCCGATATTTTTATGTTATTCTCTCTGGTGAGCGGTCTTTTCTCCCTAAGCGAGGTAAATGGTATCAGCTGGACAGGAATTGCAGGATTATTTTCACTGCATAATGGTTTTGGTCAAGTGATGTTTTATTACTTCCTTTTTGTATTCGTGGATATGTTCTTTGCAGGCATTGCCTTTAAAATGGAAGGCGAGAAGCTTAGCAATTTAATTTATTTGTTTCCGCAGCGTTTTTTCTGGCGTCAACTGATGTATTTCGTTTTATTCAAGTCTGTCAGAAAAGCGATTAAAGGTGAATTAAATACTTGGGGTACCTTGAAACGGACAGGCGGGGTGAAAGAGGTAACAACAAGTGCATAGAAATTGTGACTTACACGAGTTAGGCGGTAGCATCCTTCTTGGTATCCTACTTTAGGATTGCTATCGCCTACCAAAAAGTATACAGAGATTTTTAATTGAGCTTGAGAATAGGTACTTTCAATAAAAATAGAAACGACATGAAGATACTTTCCGCTCAGCAGATAAACGGGATTGATAGTGAAACCTTAAAGGATCAGAAAATTAGTAGTCTTGACCTGATGGAACGAGCTGCAACAGTTGTTTTTGAGGAAATTAAAAAGCTTCATTCACGATTGGAGCAAAGTACCTTTTATATTTTTTGTGGTAAGGGAAACAACGGCGGCGATGGTTTGGTGCTGGCGGGTCTGTTGGATCAACAACAGGCCCAAGTCAAGGTTTATTTAGTGGATGTTAAGGATTACTCCGTAGATAATCTTACCAATCAAAAGCGTTTACCCAATCATATGATTCAAAAAATTGCAGCGGAAGACCAGATTGATATTCCTTCCGATGCAATCGTACTGGATTGCTTGTTTGGATATGGATTAAAGCGGGCACTGACAGCTGACTGGAATGGTATAATTTCCAGTATAAATGGATGTGGTGCAACAATCTATTCGATCGATATGCCTTCTGGGCTGCTGGCTGATGAAAAGACAGCTAAAGATGTTCCCATTGTAAAGGCAGATATGGTATATACCTTTCAGTTTCCAAAGATAGCCTTGCTAATACCCGAAAACCAATGGTATGTAAAAGACTTCAAGGTATTGGATATCGGTCTTAGCCAACGTGCAATTGAATTGGCAGAAACCAATCTGTTTTATGTCGACGAGTCCTTCCTTAGGTCCTTTTATCGACAACGAAGGAGATTTGATCATAAGGGAACATTTGGTCATACCCTGATTATTGGCGGAAGTAAAGGTAAAATGGGGGCTGTTCAGCTTGCGCTAAAAGCGGCTCTTCGAGCGGGTTGCGGTTTAGCCTCAGCTTATGTACCTAACTGCGGTAATACTATTTTACAGACTGCCGTGCCCGAAGCGATGGTGATGACTGATCTCCAACAAGATTTCATTAGTCAATTCCCCTTATTGACAGGTTATCAGTCAGTGGGTATCGGAATCGGGATGGGAACAGCATCCCATACAATTGATGCGTTAAAGGTATTTATAACTCAGGTTAATGATACCCCTTTGGTATTAGATGCTGATGCTTTAAATATTCTTGCCCGCGAACCAGATCTTTGGGCCTCTGTTCCAGCGCACAGTATATTAACACCCCATCCCAAAGAACTTAGCCGGATATTGGGTGCTTGGCAAGATGATTTCGAAAAGATTGAGAAAGTGAAAGCTTTTGCGCGTAAACATCAGTTGTACCTGTTAATAAAAGGGGCAAATAGTGCAATGGTTATGCCTGATGGGCTCGTTTACTTCAATAGTACAGGCAACGTGGGCATGGCAACAGGAGGCAGTGGCGATATACTGACAGGGATTATTACCTCCTTGCTTGGACAGGGCTATTCTTCTAAAGAAGCTTTAATTATGGGGGTATATATCCATGGGCGCGCGGCAGATATTGCAGTTAAGACGATTGGTGCCTATTCCTTATTACCTTCGGATACCATTAATCATCTTTCCGACGCATTTATCTCATTAGAAAAAGGATTATGATAGATTGGTACATTGAACAAGTTTTTGCCGCCCGGACCTGGAAACTTCGAAAAGAGGTTTTCGCTCTGGAAGGTAAGTTGGCCGAGGTGATGTTGGAGGGCGATTTTGAAGCGACGCATTTTGCCGCCTACGACGGAAACGAAGTAGTAGGCGTGCTGAGCCTGATTAGTTCAGGTGATACTTATACAATCCATTTCCTCGCTGTTGCTCCACATGTAAGACTGAAAGGTGTAGGCACAGCATTATTGAAACATGCGCGACTATTTATCGATACGTTCGGTGGTAAAATGCTCCAAGCCGAAGCGCCCTCTGCACAGCAGCATTTTTGGGAAAGTAATGGTTTTGTTCCTATAAAACAAAAGGAGGAGCTCATGATCACGTATTCATTACCGCCAACCAATGATCTCATGCCCGACAATGAGCCATGAGGTAGGTTATGGCTGCACACCGGTGCTGCTCCTTGTGATCCTTACGGATTTTCAGCATAGGTGATCCGATCCGCTTCGGTAATGTTACGTATAACCCGGCACGGATTACCTGCAGCTACGACGTCTGCTGGAATATCTTTTGTGACGACTGATCCAGAACCAATGACCGAATTTTTTCCGATTCGCACGCCGGGATTGACGACAACCTGTCCACCGATCCATACATTATCTTCGATTACGATAGGCAACGCAAACTCCCAACCTTGATTTCTTGCTTCAAAATGGAGGGGATGGCCGGCTGTGAAGAGGCTTACATTAGGACCAAATAATACATTATCACCTATGGTAACTGGTGCACCGTCTAATATTGTACAATTATAATTGCTGTAAAAGTTCTCACCAATAGCAATATTGTAACCATAATCGCAACGAAAAGGAGGTTCGAGAAAGAATCGAGTTCCCGTCGATTTAAAAAGTTTTTGAATAATCTGTTTTCTGAATTTCAGGTGTTTAGGCTCCGAATCGTTAAACCGTTTAAGTTCTTCTTTTGCGTATTGTCTTTCCTTAAATAATTGCCCCTCCGAATCGATATAGGGAAGGCCGGCAATCATTTTTTCCTTTGCTGATTTCATTCAATGCCCATTTTTCCGCAACAAACTTAGATAAATTGATTTTTAAATGCAATAGCAATCTACGCCTTGTGAATCTGGGTTATTGAGTTTTTTTTGCATAATCAATGGCCCTTGTTTTCAACTAAGCATAACCAATGGATACCCTGTTTCCATCAAATGGGCTGCGTTGCAGCGCCAAGTTTTGTAACAGGAGCTTATCTACACAAGGTGGTTTAGCACCTTCTTCCGATTTAATTCATTGCAGTTGTGACAAACAATTTTCCTTCGAAAAGCATTTAGATAATGGACACACGTATGCTACTGCCTTCGTCGTAGCTGTATTCAAAATTATTATTTCAATGAAGATCGCTTATATAAGTACTTACTTGCCCAAAGAATGTGGCATCGCCACTTTTACATCGGATTTGTTGCATGCTGTTGCGTTGCATAATCAGGAATTAACACAGCACGTTTTTGCTGTCGCTGACCGGGACTATGATTATCCCAGTGAAGTTGTCTTTAAAATAGACCAGTATGATCAATTGTCCTATATTGAAGCAGCCAACTATATTAATGAACATGGCTATGACTGTGTGATATTGGAGCATGAATATGGCATCTTCGGTGGTAATAGTGGAATATATATCTTATCGTTGGTTAACGCATTGCATATTCCATTGTTAGTTAATTTTCATACCATTCTTGAGAAGCCGAATGTTGATGAAAAGGCTATTCTCATTGAAATTGTAAAAAGGGCTTCGATTGTAATCGTCATGAGTAATTATGCGGTTACTTTACTCAAATCCATTTATAGGGTCAATACCACGAAAGTTAGACTGATACACCATGGTGTGCCCGAGTTTACCTTGGAACATGAGCTTGCAAAGCTTAAAAAAGGTCTTTCTGGCAAGAAAGTGTTATTGACATTTGGTTTCCTGGGACGCAACAAGGGCATCGAAATGGTGATTGAATCCTTGCCTGAAGTCGTTAAAGATGAACCAGATCTGTTGTACCTGGTCGTTGGCAAAACACACCCTAATGTGTTGGCGCATTCGGGAGAGGAGTATCGGGAGTATCTAGGCAGTCTCGTGGAAGCTTATCAGTTGCAGGAGCACGTCCAATTTGTTAATTCCTTTGTGAGCCAGGCCGATCTGGTAGAGTATCTTTGTGCCTGTGACGTTTATGTCACCCCTTATGTTAATGAGGCGCAGATTACGAGTGGAACGTTATCTTACGCCATTGGTGCCGGAGCTGCAGTGGTCTCTACGCCTTACTGGCACGCAAAGGAACTGCTGGCTGATGGAAGGGGGGTATTGGTCGAATTTAAAAATTCAGCCAAGATGGCTGAAGCGCTTAAAAACTTGTTTTCAAATTTGGATTATCGTACCACCTTGCGGGACAATGCCAGTGCATTTGGAAAGGAGCTCACCTGGAAAAATATTGGCCTCCGGTATACACGGATTTTAAATAAAATCATACCTACCTACGACGGCCTTAAAGAAAACGCAGGATTTAGTAAAGATGAGATGCCTAAATTCAGCTGGAAGCATATCGATAGGTTGACCAATCAGGTGGGTATCTTACAGCACGCAACTTATTCTTTGCCCAATTATAAAGAAGGCTACTGTCTTGACGATAATGCGAGGGCACTTTTACTTGCTTTATTAGCCCAGGATAATTTTGCTGATAAGAAGTTAGACCGCCGTATTTCCACCTACCTGAGTTATATTTATTATCATCAGCGCGAAGACGGTCTTTTTCATAATTTTATGGATTTCCAGCATAATTTCTTGGATGAAGTCGGTTCGGAGGATTCCTTTGGACGAACGATATGGGCCCTGGGGGTGCTTCTTCGTAAAACTAAATTAACCAGTTATTATCAATTGGGACACGAGTTATTTTTTAGAGCTGTGCCGAATTTCGGTCAGTTGCGCTCCAACCGGGCGATAGCGTATACTGTGCTGGGAATTGCCGAATATTTGCATCATCAATCCAATGACGAGGTCATGATAGAGCTGATGCGGACGCTTATCGGCAAACTTGTGCGGGAATACGAAGCGAGTTCAGATGAACACTGGCAATGGTTTGAATCCGTATTGGCGTATGATAATGCAATATTACCTTATGCGTTTTTGACAGCATATCCTTTTTTAAATGATGAGACAATAAAACAATTGGGGCTAACGACATTAAAGTTTCTCGAAAGCATTACGATCCAAAATGGTGCGCTTTCGTTGGTTGGAAACCAGGAATGGGCCAAGCAGGGCAAGCATGTCAGCAAGTTTGGTCAGCAGCCGCTCGATGTTACAGCCATGGTATTTATGTATCGCGAAGCTTTTCGACTGACGAATAAAAAGGTTTATTTTACCCGAATGATAGCCTCATTCCGCTGGTTCTTGGGCGAGAATGATCTTAGACTCGGACTCTACGATGAGGAAACCAAAGGTTGCTGTGATGGACTGGAGGCTTATGGCATCAATAGAAACCAAGGGGCTGAAAGCACCCTCTGTTTCTATTTGGCCTATATTGTGGTTTCTCGTGCCTTTAATGATAGCGATCAGGATTCAAGATAGCCAGCAATAAGTCTTCAAGCTTGATGGTGGCATAAGTCGACTCATAATCAGACATTGCATACGGTAAAATGAGGTGTTCATTGTGGACCAGGGCACCGCAGGAATAAATGACGTTTGGTACATAGCCTTCCCGTTCTTCATCGTTTGGGGTCATCAATGGGCTATGTAGTCGTCCAATTTCAACATGGGGGTTGTCCAGGTCCAGAAGGGAGGCCCCCAAAACATACTCGCGCATCGGGCCCACGGCATGGGTCAGGATTAGCCAGCCATATTGAGTTTCAATCGGTGAGCCACAATTGCCGATCTGGACAAATTCGTAGGGATATTCAGGTTCTTGAATGCGGATTGCCGTTTCCTGCCATATGTTGATATTGTTGGAGTAAGCAATATAATTGTTTTCACCGTCAATTCGACAGAGCATGGCGTAGCGCCCATTTATTTTTCTTGGAAATAGTGCCGCACCTTTATTGGCAATTTCACCATAGATGGGTTTCACCTTAAAATGATAAAAATCTTTTGTGGTGAGCAGTTTAGGAAGGATACTAAATCCGTCGTAGGCTGTGTAGGTAGCATAATAGATGCTCTCATTCTTCTCAGTTTTGAACTGGACAAAACGGGCGTCTTCTATCCCTCTTTTTTCTGTGTCGGCGAGCGGAAATATCACGCGTTCCGAAATGGAAGTGTCCAATGAAAAAGTCATTTCATAATGCGAGGAAGCGAGCCAGAGCGCCTGTTGTAAAAATGTCACATTTTCAAGATTTTCTTCACTCTCCCGCCGCACTTCATCGATGTACCGCTTAAGTTCCTCATACGTAAATGTCTCCGTTAGCTTTTCCTCGAGTTTGGACTTAACTTCCGTTGGTTCCGCATGTAGCTCATTCATCTTCTTTAAGAAGGACTCCTTGTGATACCGGTGGTTTTTAACTTGCATGGGTTTATCCAATAGATTACCGATATAGTCGATATGGATATTATTGTCGACATCCAAGGTGCCCGAGCGAAAAACGATCGAAGAGACATGACCTTCTCCGGTGGCCCTGAAGCTTAAAATAACCCGTTTTTCACCTTTGAATAATTCGGTCTGATCCGGATGTTCGATAATGGAGGGATTAAATAACGCTGCCGATTCAATGGAATATTCCATGGTAAAGTAAGAGCCGATCAGCAACTTGTCGATATGACTTAGCTTCTCCTTTGAAAATGGAATCTTCTCCAAAAGGTGGCTTACCCGGTCAAAATTTCGTTCAAAGATATGGGCAATGCTACGATGTCTTTTCGTATAGCTTCGTAAAACCTGTCCAAAGACTTCTTTCCGTTCCGACTCATTAAGGGATAAAATGCGCCTGATAATTTTTATTGTACGGTCATCGCCAAGGAAAAAAAAACGTGCGAGAACTCTTTTCTTATCCGGTTTAAAGTAAATATCCTTTCGTTCAACTTGTACTGGTTTATGCATAATTTTATGTTCATGTTTACACATTTATTAGAACGATCAGCGATTGTCTTTTGTTTTATTCCCCGGCAATAATCAACGGATATCTGATAAAAATCGAGTAACTTTGACCAAGGAAAAATTTAAGATATGATTGAAAATAGTTTAGAACCAAAAGCAATTTGGAAAAATTTCGTTGCATTGAATGCGGTCCCCAGAGCTTCAAAAAAAGAAGAGCGCGTGATTGCCTTTATGGTAGACTTTGGTAAATCCTTGGGTTTAGAAACAAGCGTTGATGAGATTGGTAACGTGCTCATTAAAAAATCCGCTACTCCGGGAATGGAGAATCGCAAAACGATTGTTTTGCAGTCGCATTTAGATATGGTGCACCAAAAAAATAACGATACTGTTTTTGACTTCGATAATGAAGGTATTAAGATGTACGTTGATGGCGATTGGGTAAAAGCAGAAGGTACCACTTTAGGGGCAGATAATGGTCTTGGTGTTGCGACAATCATGTCGATTCTGGAATCATCCAGTATTGTACACCCTGCTATTGAAGCTTTGTTTACCATTGATGAAGAAACAGGTATGACAGGAGCTTTAGGTTTAAAAGGCGGTGTACTTTCGGGCGAAATCTTGCTCAATTTGGATACAGAGAATGATACTGAAATTGATATTGGCTGTGCCGGCGGGATTGATGTGACGGCAACGCAGTCCTATAGCGCAGAACCTTGTCCTTTTGATACGTTATCTTTTGAAATTACCGTAAAAGGACTACATGGCGGGCACTCTGGAATGGATATTCATAAAGGTTTTGCCAATGCCAATAAGGTAATGAATCGCCTGCTCTATAGAGGCTATGAACATTTTGGATTGCGTATTGCGTCGTTATTGGGTGGAAGCCTCCGCAACGCCATCCCGAGAGAAAGCGTTGCCAAAGTGGTGGTGGTTAAGGATAAAGCAACTGACTTTGTTCAGCAGCTAACACAATTGGCTCAGGATATTAAATTGGAATATGCAACGACAGAACCAGCTATGGAAATTGTGGTGAAGCAAACTGATGCTGCTTATGCTACAGTCGTTCCCGTAAACGTGCAGGAAAACTTGATCAACAGCGTTTATGCGGCCTTAAATGGTGTATATCGTGTGAGTGCCGATTTTGAAGACTTGGTAGAAACCTCCAATAATATTGCCAAAGTAGAAGTAGGCGGGGAAAAGGTTTCCATCAAATGTCTAACCAGATCTTCTGTTGAAACTTCTAAATTTGATTTAGCCCAATCGTTACAGGCAGCATTTGAACTGGGCGGTTTTAAGGTAGATTTTTCGGGCAATTATCCCGGATGGGCTCCTAATCCGAATTCTGAAATTTTAGAAGTCCTCAAATCCATTTATACGAGACAACATGGCGAAGTTCCGGAAGTCGTGGCGTGCCATGCCGGATTGGAATGCGGTATCTTGGGGACAAACTATCCGGCAATGGATATGATTTCTTTTGGACCAACAATCTTAGGTGCACATTCGCCTGCAGAGCGTGTCTCCATTTCTTCGGTGCAGAAATTTTGGAGTTTTGTGCTTGATATTCTCAAAGAGATCCCCAAAAAATAAGTCGCAACAGCAGACGGTTGCATTATTTCTGAACGACAGGCCATGAAATCAAAGTCATCGGCGAGTAAACAAAAACGGGTATGGCTTGAGCTATACCCGTTTTTGTTTGTATCATTTTTTCATTTTTCTTGCAAAAAATGAAAAATATCCTTACTTTCAGGATGAAAAAATGATTTAATAGACCAAATTTTATACAAGCTCTCAAATTGAGGGAAAACCTAATCGTGATATGATATAATGACCATAATCCTCATTGTAATCAGCATTTGTTTGCTTATCCTTTGCATAACTTATTTTAAGATCAATGCCTTTCTCGCATTTTTGGTTGTTTCCTTGCTAAGTGGACTTTGTTTGGGAATTCCACCGGCACAGTTGGTAGGCACCGTTGAAAAAGGTGTTGCCGGCGTTATGGGGAGCCTAACGTTGATCATTGTTTTGGGCGCAATGTTGGGGAAAATTGTAGCTGAAAGTGGGGCCGCTGAGATTATTGCTGAACAAATGGTCCGCTTAATGGGAGAGCGATACCTTCAGTGGGGGCTTATGTTGACGGGTTTTATCGTTGGTATACCACTATTTTATGGAATCGGATTTGTCTTATTAGTCCCCTTGATATTTTCGATTTCCTACCGGTATAAGTTGCCGGCAGTATATATTGGATTACCGATGCTGGCAGCTTTGTCTGTGACACATGGCTTTATTCCGCCGCATCCTTCTCCCGTTGCTCTCGTTGCCCTGTTTCATGCCGATATGGGATTGACACTTATTTATGGTCTTTTGATTGCTATACCTGCTATTATTTTAGGTGGCCCTATTTTTGGAAGATGCCTGAAAAACATACGGGCGAGTCAAGAATCAATTTTTCGGGAGCAAGATCGCTCGGAATCAGCGCAGTATCTGCGCCCGACAGTTGGGGTAAGTTTGGCTGTAGCCCTGCTACCGGTATTACTCATTGTCCTATTTACACTGCTTCCTTATTGCTACCATACAAGTAATATAGCGCTGCAGCAGGGCGTGAAGTTTGTCGGCAACCCCACCGTTGTTATGGTTATCGCGCTCAGTGCAGCAACCTATTTCTTAGGATTGAAATTGGGCCGATCGATGGCCAATGTGATGACAATTTATGAGTCTGCTGTGAAAGATATTGCCATGATACTGTTGATTATTGCTGGTTCGGGAATCTTTAAACAAGTGATGGAAGACAGTGGAGTCAGTCTCCTTTTGGCCAACACCTTACAGCAGCTCTCCATTTCACCTTTACTGTTGGCCTGGTTAATTACAGCTGTTATCAGAGGTTGTGTCGGCTCGGCCACAGTCGCCGCGTTGACAGCCGCTGGCGTGCTGCTCCCTATTGTTACAGGGGGAGAAGCGGATCCCAATCTCATGGTATTGGCGATAGGGGCCGGAAGTCTGATGTTCTCCCATGTCAATGATGCCGGATTTTGGCTTTTTAAAGAATACTTTGGCCTTAGCGTAAAGGATACGTTATTTTCCTGGTCGATCATGGAGGCGATTGTTTCCATTGTTGGACTCCTTGCTGTTTTACTATTGCAATTAATTTTATATTAGCTATTATTTTAAACTTTAAAATCGTTAAAGATGTACAACGCAGACGAACAATTCGAAAAATTAGGTTTGACATTACCTCCAGCACCGGCACCAAAAGGTGTTTATAAACCATACGTCATTGATGGTAAGTACCTGTATCTTTCCGGTCATGGTCCTGTACAAGATGATGCCACATTGATTATAGGTCGAATTGGAAGTGATATCAGCCCCGAAGAAGGTAAACTTGCCGCGCGTCAGGTCGGTTTGACCATGCTGTCGACCATTAAAACCAACTTGGGTTCCTTGAACAAAATCAAACGTGTAATCAAAGTATTGGGTATGGTCAATTGTACCTCGGATTTTCTTTATCACCCCGGTGTGATTAACGGTTGTAGTGAACTATTTGCTGCAGTTTGGGGAGAAGAGAATGGTATTGGAACACGTAGCGCAGTAGGATTCGGTTCTTTGCCCGATAATATTCCAGTGGAAATCGAAGCATTATTTGAGTTATATTAAACCGAATAGTATGGAAACTTGGTGTCACATACAAAATGTCGATCAAGTCGATTCGCCGGCCTTGCTGGTCTACCCTGATCGCATTGTCAAGAACATAGACCGCGCTTTACACATTGTGCATGGGCGGGCGGACCGATTGCGGCCGCATATCAAAACGAACAAGTGTCGTGAAGTATGCCAGCTGATGATGGATAGGGGGATTACAAAGTTTAAGTGTGCAACCATTGCAGAAGCAGAACTATTGGGTGTTATCGGTGCAAAAGATGTTTTGCTGGCGTACCAGCCCGTAGGGCCAAAGATAGATCGTTTCTTGAATCTGGTGAGCGCCTTTCCCCAAACACATTTTGCCTGTCTTGTGGATCATGTCGATGCAGCAGAGGAGATTTCAGCGCGGAGTCTGTCGAAAGGTTTGCGAAGCGCTGTTTATTTGGATGTTAATATTGGAATGGGACGTACAGGGATAGCTTTAGACGGGATTGAGCGTCTCGTTATGGATATCAATCTCCTGAATGGTATTCAGTTGGTCGGTATGCATGGCTACGATGGTCATATTCATGATAAGGATTATCAGCTTCGCGAAAAACAATGCCAACAGGCATACGGTATACTTGAAACGGCCTACCTGATGGCGCAGACATCCACCTCTAAACCATTGACTAAAGTGATTGGCGGTTCACCGAGTTTCCCTTTTCATGCCGAACGCAGCGATGTAGAATGCAGCCCAGGAACCTTTGTGTTTTGGGATTTTGGCTATGCCGAAAATTATGCAGAACAAGATTTTATGCTTGCCGCGGTACTTCTAACGCGTGTCGTTTCTATTGTTGATCACAAACACCTGTGCTTGGACCTAGGGTATAAATCCGTTGCATGCGAATCGCCGCAGCCTCGCGTCAAGTTTTTCGATCCACGTATAGGTGAAATAAAAATGCAGAGTGAAGAACATCTGGTTGTTGAGGTGACAGATAGTGCGCAGTTCCACTTAGGGGATGCGCTGTATGCTGTACCACGCCATATCTGTCCTACCGTAGCCTGTTATGGCGAACTTCAAGTAGTCCATGAACGGCATGCAGATCAAACGTGGACTGTTTATGCACGAAATAAAAAGATAAATTGTTGATATGTACGAATTTGAAATGCCATTTTTGGTCGATGCACATTTGGATTTGAGTATGAATGCCATGGAATGGAATCGGGATCTTCGATTGCCAATTACGGAACTCAACCGCAGGGAAAAGGGGATGGATGACAAGCCCGATCGGGCTAAGGCAACAGTCACTTTTGACGAATTGCGTCGTGGTCATATTGGTTTGGTTGTTGCCACACAAATCGCTCGATTCGTAAAACCCGAAAGCTCTTTACCAGGCTGGTACTCCCCAGAACAGGCTTGGGCGCAGACGCAAGGGCAGCTTGCGTGGTATAAGGCAATGGAAGCCGATGGGCAAATGAAAATGATTTGTACAAAGGCTGATCTGGATCAACATATAGCACTTTGGTCGAATGGCAGCGATCATGTAGATAAGCCAATCGGATATCTGCTGAGTCTGGAAGGAGCCGATTCAATTGTGGATATCAGTTATCTTGAAACAGCTTATAATTATGGTTTGAGAGCTGTCGGACCAGCGCATTACGGACCGGGGCGATATGCCAACGGAACCGACTCATCGGGCAAGCTTAATGAACAGGGCGTCCTATTGTTGCGGGAAATGGAGCGATTGGGGATGATATTAGACGCAACACACCTCAATGATGATGCGTTTTGGGACGCTGTTGGACGTTATAACGGTGCCATTTGGGCAAGCCATAATAATTGTCGCAAGTTTGTCGACCATAATAGGCAGTTCAGTGACGAAATGATCAAGACTCTTGTTTCGAAAAAAGCAGTGATCGGTGTAGCGCTCGATGCTTGGATGATGGTACCGAATTGGGTCCGCGGTGTATCCGACCCTAAAACAAGCAATTGCTCCATGGAAATCATGGCCAACAATATTGATCATATTTGTCAATTGGCAGGAAATGTTGATCATGTTGGCGTGGGGAGCGATTTAGATGGAGCATTTGGCCGAGAGCAGTGTCCTTATGATCTGGAAACTATTGCTGATATCCAAAAAGTATTTGGTATCCTGTCAAAAAGAGGGTATGATAAGACCGATCTTGAAAAGATTGCTAGCAAGAACTGGCTTAATTTTATGCGAAATGCATTGCCCGAATCAAAACAAACACCTCCAACACAACTGAATAGATGAAACCAGTATTACGCGTGCAATTGTCCCTGATGATGTTTTTAGAGTATTTTATCAAAGGGGCCTGGTTTGTCACTTTGGGAACATACTTGATTAAATCGCTCAATGCCTCAGGAATGGAGGTAGCGAATATTTTTGCGACACAATCCCTTGGTGCTGTATTTGCTCCTTTTTTTGTGGGTTTTGTCGCCGACAGATACTTTAATGCCGAGCGGGTGCTTTCAGCTTTGCATCTCATTGGAGCTGGACTACTTTACGGGATGTCTCAAGCACCTGATGCAACACATTTTTATCCCTATGTGTTTGTTTACTTTATGGCTTACATGTCTTCGTTATCCTTGTCCAATGGAATAGCATTCCGGCATATAGAAGATGCGAAGAAGTATTTTCCGGGGATACGTGTTTGGGGAACGATCGGTTGGATCTGTTCGGGACTTGTCATCAGTTATTTGTTCCGTTGGGATGCGCCCGAATCGATACAGGCAGGTGCTCTGCACAACACCTTTATTATGGGGGCGGTCTGCTCGTTGTTACTGGCATTCTTTAGTCTAGCCCTCCCAAAAACTCCGCCGCAGGTGAAACTCAGGGATGAAAAATTTGATTTTGGCAAGGCGATCGGTTTGGATGCGCTGAAGCTTTTAAAACAGCGGAGCTTTCTGATTTTTTTTGTGACAGCAATTGTCATCTGTATACCTATTTCGTTCTATTATCAAAATGCCAATCCATTTTTTGTCAACGCCGGAATACCGAATCCCACAGCAAAAATGGCATTGGGGCAATTTTCCGAAGCCATCTGCCTGTTGTTGATTCCATTTTTCTTTAGACGCCTGGGGTATAAAAAGATGATTTTATTGGGGATTGCAGCCTGGGCACTCCGTTATTTGTTTTTTGCATACGGCGACGGACAGGAACGTTCATTCTTATTGCTACTCGGAATATTATTACATGGCATCTGCTATGATTTTATGTTTGTAGTCGGCCAGATTTATACCGATAGAATTGCCGGCGAAAAATACAAAGCTTCTGCACAGGGGCTTATTACCATTGCGATGTATGGTGTAGGGATGTTAATCGGATTTTGGGTTGCCGGTGCAGTTTCAGATTATCTAAAAACAGCTTATGCTGCTCAATTTTGGGAATATCTTTGGTTTATTCCTGCAGGTATTTCTGGTTTTTGTCTTGTGTTATTTGCCGTATTTTTTAAAGAGGAGAAAGCGCTGCCGGATGTGAAAGCTCGTTAAAGATGCCTTTGGTCAATTAAAAACAGGGATTTCAGAAAAAATTAAAACATGGAGCATCTTTGATGGGGAGGTGCTCCATGTTATTTATAGGCCTATTATATCATATTAAACCATTCCTGGTATTTTTCACCGATGAAAGGGAGTGGCTTTCGCTCTCCGGCAAATGCAGACATTAATCCCAATATAAGAGCAATGAGTAGGAGCAATCCAACAATACTAAGGGCAATTCCGCCAATACCTGGAACAAAACGTAACAGCCCCAAGGCCATTCCTGTCAAGGAGATACCTATACTTTGTCGGATATGGAACTGCGCTAAAGCAGTCTTTTCCTTGTTGTTCATAATGATGGCTGCAACAAGGCCGATGATGGTTAAGTAAGAAATAATAGCAATTGTTTTTCCGTCGTTTGACGTAGCCTTTTGAATAGGGGTTCTCTCCATGATCCTTTAATGTAAAATGTTTGACTTAAATATTTAAGACAAATTTAGGAGAGATATCCCTTGGATCCTTTAGCTGAATTCAGGGATATTTTATTTATCCTTCCACACTTTCCAGTAATTGCTTTTCATGGAGTTCAAAATATTCACCTCTTTTATCCATCAATTCAGCATGTGTACCCTGTTCTACAATTTCTCCTTGATCCATCACCAATATATGATCTGCATTCTTGATCGTCGAGATGCGATGGGCAATAAAAATACAGGTCTTGCCTTTCATGATGCGGCTTAGTGAACGGAGAATGGTTTCTTCCGTTTTTGTATCCACGGCTGAAAGACAGTCATCAAAAATCAATACTTTGGGTTCCTTAATTAAAGCGCGTGCGATGGATACCCGTTGCTTTTGCCCCCCGGAGAGGGTAATACCACGTTCTCCAACAGCGGTTTCAAATCCATCTTCAAAAGCGATAATATTGTCGTATACAGCGGCATCTTTGGCAGCCTGTTCCACTTGTTCCTGTGTAAAGTGGTCTAAACCAAAGCCTATATTATTGGCAATGGTATCCGAAAATAGGAAAACATCTTGTGGGACGAATCCGACCTGTTGGCGTAAGCTTTTGAAATCAAGGTTTTTAATTTCAAGACCATCATAATGAATACTTCCTTTGTCGATATCATACATCCGAAGTAGTAAGTTGGCCAGCGTAGATTTTCCGGATCCTGTTTTTCCGATAATAGCAAGTGTTTTGCCGATCGGGATTTGGAACGATATATTTTTTATCGCCTGAATGCCGGTTTCCGGATAAGTAAACGAGATCCCATTAACCTTGATTTCGCCCTCCAGTTCCTTGGCAGCTGTGCCGTTAACGATAGGAGATTCGGTTTGAAGGAATTCGTTAATCCGTTTTTGTGACGCGGCAGCACGTTGCACCAATGACGTGACCCAAGCCAAAGACATGGCAGGGAAAGTCAACTGGTTGACATAGATGATAAACTCGGCGATATTTCCGGCAGTCACTGTTCCTTTGGCAACTTCGATTCCACCAATATAAATGGTAATGACTGTACTGAGTCCAATAAGCAATAGAATAAGCGGGAAGAAAACAGCCTGTACTTTGACGAGATCAAGAGCCGTGTTCCGATAAATGGTACTTTCCTTCTCAAATTCCTGCATTTTATTTTGTTCTCTGGTGTAGGTTTTGATGACTCGGATGCCAGCAAAAGTCTCCTGGACAAAGGAAGAAAGTTTCGCCAGTTGTTTCTGTATTTTTAAGCTACGCTTGTTAATGATTTTATTAACAAATAAAATAATAACCGATAGGACCGGGATTGGCGCCAATGCATAAGTGGCCAATCTTCCGTTGACGCTATACATCGCATAGATGACCATGATCGATAAAACTACGGTATTGATCGCATACATGATGGCAGGTCCTAGGTAGTTACGCACCTGATTGACGTCTTCAGTCGCGCGGCTCATGAGATCTCCGGTGTTGTTTTTCCGAAAGAAACCAAAGTTTAAATCCTGGTAATGATTATAGATCTCATTTTTGAGGTCGTATTCAATATAACGCGAGGTTAAAATGATCGTCTGACGCATAAAGAATAAAAATATGCCCCGCAGCAGCGAAAGTAGGAGCACGACGAAACCAAAAAATAGGAGGCTGGTGCCAAATACCTGATAGATGAGTTCCTGTCTGTCGAAACCATCAAATAGACGGTATAGATAGATGTTTTCTTGTACCAAATCAAATGCTTCGCGAATTACCTTTGCAGGCAATACCCCAAAATAGTTGGATATGATAACGAAAATAACCCCTGGAATCAGTTTCCAGCGGTATTTATAAAAGTACTTATTTAAGTAGGCGAGATCCTTCATATTACGAATACAAAAGTAGGACTAATTCATCAAAATGCTTTACGATTTAAGCGAATTTACTGTCATTCGGAAATCAAATGTTAAGTCTTGGATAAAAAAAGTTGTTATGCACAACGAATAATTTTCCTACTTTTGCATCAAGTACCTTAAAAAATTAAAACAAATTAGAGTAGTACATTTTATGTCAACATCTCAAAATTCTATTTTTGAATTGATGAGCCAGTCTGGCCATCAAAACTTATTTTTCTGTAATGATGAATTAGTGGGCTTGAAAGCTATCGTTGCGATCCATGATACAACCTTGGGGCCTGCGATAGGAGGAGTTCGTATGTTACCATACGAAAGTACAGAAGAAGCTATTGAGGATGCTTTACGTTTATCCAAGGCCATTACGTATAAATCTGCCATCACTGGATTGAATTTAGGCGGGGGAAGTGCTGTTATTATTGGTAATAGCCGTTTGGACAAATCTGAGGTTTTATTGCGCCGTTTGGGCCAGTTTATTGAAGGATTGAATGGTAATTTCATTGCTTCACTAGACGTAGGTACGACACAACGTGATTTAGAACATATTTATACCGAGACTGACCACGTTGCTGGTCTACCAAAGGCTATTCATGGTAGCGGTGTCGGTGATCCTTCCATTTTTGCTGCACAAGGTGTTTATTTTGGTATAAAAGCCTGTTTAAAGGAATTATACGGATCGGAAAATGTTGCTGGTAAAAAAGTTATTGTACATGGAGTAGGTGGTGTTGGCGAACGTTTGATCGCGATGTTACGTGAAGAGAATGCACGTGTATATGTCAGCGATATTACGGAAGAAAAAATGCTGAAAGTGGCGGCTAAGTACAAAGCTGAGCCAATACCTTACAATGAAGTATTCGATCACGAATTTGATGTATATTCTCCTTGTGCGTTAGGTGGTACGGTAAATCCGGAATCCGCACAGAAAATGCAATGCAAAATTATTGCTGGTTCTGCCAATAATCAATTGAAAGATGAACTTGTTACAAGTTCTATTCTGCATGAAAGAGGTATATTATACGCGCCTGACTATTTGATCAACGCCGGTGCATTAATCGGCTGCTATTCAGAAATTCAAAATTACGGCGTAGATCACACTGAATTTGTGATCAAAAATATTTATAATGCGACTAGAGACGTCTTGAAAAAATCAAAAGAAGAGAATATTTCTACTTTTGAAGCGGCTAATCGCATTGCGGAGAAGCGTATCCAAGATATTAAAAAAATCAAGCGGTAGTCTTCATCCCAAAATCGTTCTTACTTATTATTTTATAAAAAAATCGTTCTTTAAATTACTATGTTAAACAGGAGACACCTGAGGGTAAAAGTAGTGCAAACGCTTTATGCGTACAGTCTTTCAGAAGATAAAGACATCAAAACATTTGAAAAAGCACTATTAAAAAATGTGGATGAAGTCTATGAGATGTATATGTGGACACTGAATCTATTAGATGAAGTATCTGATTATGTCTTAATAGATGCAGAGGGTAGAGCTAATAAGTTTTTACCAACTGAAAAAGACTTGTCTTTAACGACCAAGTTAAGTACTAACACTTTTATTGAGTCATTGAGACAAAATCCACAATATGGAGAAGGTGTCAAAAAGTATAAAATTTCTTGGAGTTTCGATCCGGAGATCGTTCGTACGGTATTTTTGCAATTAAAGGATTCCGAGGCTTATTTGGAGTACTTGCAACAAGAGGATCGTTCGATCGGTACGGAAAAGGATATCATCAAGCATATCTTTAAAAAGATCATCTTGAAATCGCCGGTTATTGAGCAGGTTTTTGAGGAGAAATTCATCAACTGGCCTGTCGATAAAGAAGTATTGCAAGCGTTGATTGCGAAGACTTTTAAGAATTTTAGTTCAGAAGATCCACGTAAAAATAAACTGGCAGAGATTACGCAAAACTGGAATGATGATAGCGACTACGTCATTGCATTGCTAGGTAAAACTATTCGCAATACAAATGAATATCAAAAGCTTATCTCGGAGAAAACGAAGAATTGGGAGTCAGACCGTATTGCGCTAATGGATACTTTATTGATGCGTATGGCCATATGTGAGTTGGTTAATTTTCCATCTATTCCTGTGAAAGTGACAATAAATGAGTATATTGAAATTTCTAAGGTATTCAGTACATTGAAAAGTAATACATTTATCAATGGTATCTTGGATAAAATATTAAACGATCTGAATCAACAAGGAAGAATCCAGAAGGCAGGTCGTGGTTTAAGAGATTAAAACCAAACGCATAAATAATTTATACGAATGAAAAACTTTGGCAAATATTCGGTTTTAGCTTTGTCGGCAGTACTTTTATTTTCTTGTGGAAATGCACAAAAAGGAAAAGATGAAGGAAGCAAGACAGCGACTGAAACAGCAGCTGCGGATAGCCTTTCTAAGGCGGCAGCACAATTAGGAAAAGTAGAATTTGAAGAGTCTGCATTTGACTTCGGTCAGGTAAAGGAAGGTGCACAGGTAAAGCATACCTTTGTGCTGAAAAATTCGGGTGATGCACCTGTTATTATCTCGAAAGTGACTGCTTCATGTGGTTGTACACAACCTGAGTTTTCGAAAAGCCCTATTTTGCCAGGTGGAAAATCTGAGATCCATGTAACTTTCAATAGTGAGGGACAAGTTGGTAAACAGCAGAAGATCATTACGATTCAATCGAATGCTTCCAATGGCTTAACAACAGTGCAGCTAAAGGGCGAAGTATTAGCAAAATAACACATTATTAAACGATATAATAGAAGATGAACACAGTATTATTACAAGCAGCGGGTGGCAACATGATGAGTTTTTTACCAATGGTTTTGATTATCGTGGTATTTTATTTCTTCATGATCAGACCGCAGATGAAGAAGCAAAAAGATCACAAGAAATATATTGAAGAACTTGGTGTAAATTCAAAGGTGGTAACTACAGCTGGTATTCACGGACGCATTGTAGAAGTATCAGACACGACTTTCTTAGTTGATGTAGGTTCAGGTGTAAAAATCCGTTTTGACAAATCAGCCATTGCTTTAGATGCTTCTAAAGCTGCTAACAACACGGAGAAGAGCGCTTCTTAAGCTTTTTTGGGAAAGAAATGAAAGCCAGTTTTCGTGGAAAACTGGCTTTTTTTATGTACCGGTCAAATCTTTATCTTACCTAAGTGCATACTGTCTGTATTACCTCCGCCATAGCTCTCTACAAAAAAGATATACACTTCATAGGTCACTTGCTTTTTATGTTTCGGTATATCAATGTTTTGTCTGCCCGTTATTAAGCTATTTTTCGCCTCATTCGTCAAAAATGGATATTCAGCCCCATTATACGTTGCATTATACAGGAATAAGAACGAATCATAAGTTCCCATGTCAAATTTCTTCTCTAGATAGGGGTCGTATTCCCAGGTAACCAGAAACACCTGGTTTTCTTGATCGAAATCCATCGTGTAGGAAGTGATGGGATTGGGACTTCCTTTGGCAATCATAAATTTTTGCCAGTCCACCACAAAACCGTTCTCTTCCTGAATAAGCGCATGGTTTAAATTATAAGACATTGCGACATCATAGGCCCGTTTCGGATAACTGTATGCCTTGTAGCCTATATTGATGATCGGGTTTAACATGCTTATATGCGACCTCATAGTTTTGAAGCGTGTTCTACTCAGCAGCTGTTCAGGTGTGGGCTCTCGTTTTTTAACGCGAGGGAGAGAGCGTACATAATTTCCTGTTTTAGTCGACACAAATACAACAGAGCCTGCTTTCCCGGAAACAGTCCCATTAACGCCATTTTTGATGATTGCCATAATGTATTGATTAGCTTATAGATAATTAAGATAAGCATTAAAAAGGAAACATGCTAATACCAGGTAATCCCTAAACACAATTTTTAGTCTATGTTTAGACAGTAATCAGTCATTGTTTATTCAGTCTGCACTGAACAATCACTGAACAATCACTGAACGATCACTGAACAATCACTGGAAAAAGGGATAAGTTGGTTACCAACTGATATTCTTTTGTTGCAGCTAAAAAATTAAATGAGACAATAGGGAAGGGACTACACTCTGTAACAAAAAAGTGTGTCGCAAGAAGTATTTATTAGACGCTCTTTTCCTGCTGACACCAAGCTGTCAATCGAGCTTCTAATTTTGTAAAAAAGAATGCTATGGAAAATCTTAAACCGTTTGACGGGCTACATTGTGAAACCACCGCAACAGGTACTTTATTGAAGCATATTGGCATTGAACTTTCTGAACCGATGCTTTTTGGATTAGGGGAGGGACTTAGTTTTATCTATTGGAAAATGAAAACCATGGACTTTCCATTTTTGGGCGGACGAATAAAAACGGATCTCCTGACGCAGCATATCTGCAAAAATCTCGGTCTCGAACTCAATGTTCATGAAACCTCTTCAAAAGTAAAAGCCTGGCAGGCTGTACGACAGCTCTTGGATGAGGGGCAACCTGTGGGATTAAAACTCGATGCCTATTACCTGGAATATTTTACTAAGCCATTTCATTTTGCGGGACATTATGTCGCTATATATGGCTATGACGATGAGCACGCCTATTTGGTGGATACGAGGCAGCAAGGCGGTAGTGTGAAGACGTCGCTTGCGAGTTTAGCTATAGCGCGGGCAGAGAAAAGGCCTATGTCGTCCAAAAATTTGTATTATACCATAGCAGGTAATATGGAGAACGTTGACCTGAAAGAAGTGCTGATTGCCGCAATGGTCAATAATGCAAAGCAATATCTTGCACCACCTATCAACAATATTTCATATAAAGGAATTTTGAAGACCAGTGAAGAAGTGTTGAATTGGTTCAAGACAAGTCAAGCTATTGAAAGCGAGTTTAAGATGGCTGCAAGTCTAATGGAAAAAGCGGGCACTGGGGGTGCTTTGTTTCGAAATCTGTATCGCGACTTTATCAAGGAAAGTTACGATCTCCTCGGAATAGAACAACTCGCGGTGGTTCATCATGAGTTTGTACAGATTGCATTATTGTGGACATCCCTGTCGGAATTGTTTAGTCAAATTGCTGAGACGGCCAGTTTCGATGCTGTCCAACAGGCATCAGCAATTTTCAAAACCCTTGCCACAAAAGAGAAAAATGCAATGGAAATATTGGCGTCTTTGTGATGAAATGCAGATAAGAACGCTAATTTTTGCGCAAATTGATTAAGTTTGTGTCATGGCGAATGCAGTTCGAATAAATAAGACCCAACGGCGTAAGATTAATGTCTTCGTGCGTTGTGTTGGAATTTCGTTGTTAGCTTGGTTATTGTTTTCGATTTCCAATCAATATACTGTGTCCGTTAAGGCAGCAATTGAATATGTCAATCTTCCCGAGAAACGCGCATTTCACCCACAGCAATCCGATACGGTAAAGGTGAAATTGGAGATGACGGGATGGCAATTCCTATTTTCCAAAGCTGCTTTGGAAACCCCAAAGGTGCAGGTTGACCTAAGCTCTTTAAAAACCAAAGATTGGATTGTTTTTTCCAATCAATTGGGCTTTATCAACCGGCAGTTTCCACATGAACAACGGGTAGTCTCGGTCAGCCCAGATACCTTGTTTTTCGATTTTTCCAAACAGACGCAGCGCAAAGTGCCCGTCAAACCTTTATCCAATATTGGCTTTAAGCGTGGGTATGGTTTTATTGCTGATACCAAGATTACCCCGGCTTATGTGACGATTACAGGGCCCTATGAGGATGTTTCGGCGATTGAGTATTGGGAGACCGATACCGTTCGCGGGAAGGAAGTGGAGACCGATGTTCGAACCGTGGCAAACCTGGCACGTAACCAAAAAGCGAATATCAATGTTTATCCGACTTCGGTCGAGGTTCTGATGCCTGTAGGGGAGTTAACCGAGAAAGTGATTGAATTACCCGTGAAGGTTGAAAATGGCCAGCGCTATAGTTCTGTTAGGCTTAATCCAAGCAAAGTGGTCGTCACCGTACTGATGTCCGTTAAGGATTATAATAACTATACATCGCGAGATTTTGAAGCTGTGGTAGATCTGGCTGACTGGGAGAAAAACGGGGTGCAATATTTGCCTGTTTTGCTGACCAAAGTACCTGACTTTTGTAAGGTAATCAGCGTTGTACCTCAAAACGTGGACTTTTTTGTACGTAAATAACACTATTTTCATGAAGATTGGAATAACAGGCGGAATTGGATCCGGTAAAACATTTATCTGTCAGCTTTTTAAAGCCATGGCTGTACCTGTTTATAATGCAGATGATGAGGCGAAGGAATTGATGAATACCGATTTACGGATCAAAGAACGCTTGATTGCGGAGTTCGGTAAAGAGACCTATAAGGATGGGAAATTAGATCGGGCTTTTTTGGCCGAACAGATATTCAGCGACAAGGCGAAGCTCGAACTTGTAAATGGCATTGTACACCCCATCGTTATCCAGGCGGCCAAAGACTGGGCCGAACAACAAAAATCCCGTTATTCACTCAAGGAGGCTGCTTTGCTTTTTGAAAGTGGCTCTTACAAGGATCTTGATTATACCATCCTGGTTACTGCGCCTTTACACATACGTGTTAAACGTGTTATGGAGCGTGATGGCATCACTGAAGAACAGGTCATGGAGCGAATAAATAAGCAACTAACTGATGAAGAAAAATTAAAACTGGCAGACTTCGTCATCATTAATGATGGAACCACTCCGCTATTGCCGCAAGTGTGGACTTTACATCAAAAATTTCTAAAATAAAACTATGTCGATCATATTAGCTGACTTCTTAGTCAGAAAACCAGAAGGTTATTATTGCCGTTATGGTGATTTTTTTATTGATGCGAGCAATCCCGTCATGCACAATGTCGTATCTCATGCCCATGGCGATCATGCCAGTTCGGGACACGATTATGTGTATACAACGCAGGCAACTTCACTGTTTATGACTTATCGCTATAAACAAAACCGCAAAGATTCATATCAGGTTAAATTGTTCAATAGTCCGTTTAAAATGGGTGCGGTCGAAATCACATTTTTACCAGCAGGTCACATATTGGGTTCGGCACAAATTCTGATGGAATACCGGGGAGTGCGCTACCTATACACGGGCGATTACAAATTGCAAGCTGATGAGACTTGCGAGCCGATCGAAGTGCGGCAAGCCGATGTCCTTATTACAGAAAGCACATTTGCAAATCCGGATATTACACACCCAGATCCTGCGGAGGAGATAAAAAAACTCGACGGACATGCCAGTAATATTTTATTAGGTACTTATGTGTTGGGCAAGGCGCAGCGGATTACTGATTTGATCAACAGATATTGTCCGGAGCGAAAAGTGCTTGTGCATAGTGGAATATTGCCCTACCATCGCCTTTACGACCAGCACGGGCTGAAGAAATTAGACTATGAGCCCTACAACAGAAAAGAAATGAAACAGGGCGAACAGAATAAAGTTTATTTGGTACCGCCGATGACTTTTAATAGTTATTTTAGGGCGACCAAAGTATTACGTGCATTTGCTTCAGGCTGGAAACGTTTACAGGCACAGAATGATATCGAATTGTATATTTCAGATCATGTGGACTGGAATGACATTCTTCACTACATTAAGATGGTAAATCCCCAGGAAGTTTGGACACTACACGGTGACGGGACCATTTTAAAAAGTTTTTTTAACGAAAAATTGATCGTGCGTGATGTGCTTTCTGCATAAGCAGGCTGTGTCGAAAAGTTTTCAATCGGGAACGTAAATTTCTATTTCATATTGACAACTTTGTCAACAATATAAACCGTGTTTCCACGCCAGGGAAGAACGCCATGATATTCTTTGTAGCGCAGATCGAAGTACTTTCCACTATTGAGCTCCAATTGACGGAATATAGAATCATCTTCAATAGAAAATTCAAATTGGTTGCTGGCGATACCACCCGTTTTGATACTTCCAAACCCCTCCTGGATGAGTTTACCTTCGTATGTCTTGAAAATATTGCCCTTTTTTACAGCATAATTAAGATAACCAGATTTTACGCCTTCACCGAATACATAGTAATACTTCCAGTAAACGTAGGATCCACCCCCCACAAGTAGAAAAAGGATCAGCAGAAGTAAGAACTTCTTAAATCCGGATTTTTTCGGTTTTTGTTCAGGCATATTTTCCATAATGTGCTATTTTTAAGTCTTTTTACTGTGGTTTATGAGACTATCAGGACTGGATGCTTTTTCGCCTAACCTATAGTTTCACCTAAAGATAAAAAATTAACGGCATAATAACGAATGGTTTAGATGTAGCCTAGAAAGTTGCCGAGCGTGATTGGAGTAAGAGACTCCCGAGCCTACCGTTTGCGGGCTTTGCTATAGTTGCTAATTCTATTAGTTATTTTTCGGTTTTCTTAGTCTGTAATGCTAATTTTTGTAAATTTGGATCATGGATCCCGAACAGGTACATCGCAAGATTATTCATTTGGATATGGATGCCTTTTATGCATCTGTAGATCAGCGTGATTTTCCCGAATATCGGGGGAAAGCGATTGCAGTAGGTGGTTCTCCGGATGGGAGAGGAGTAGTTGCGACGGCCAGTTACGAAGCACGAAAATTTGGCGTCAAATCTGCGATGAGCTCCCGAAAGGCTCTTCAGTTGTGCCCCCATATTATCTTTACCTATCCTCGTTTTGACGTGTATCGTCAGGTTTCATATCAAATCCGGGAGATCTTTCTCCGTTATACGGACTTAATTGAACCGCTTTCCCTCGATGAAGCTTTTTTGGATGTAACTGTAGACAAGCAGGGCATTGGTTCGGCTATTGATATCGCCAAAGCCATTAAAGAAGCAATCAAAGAAGAACTGAATCTGACCGTCTCGGCCGGCGTTTCCGTGAATAAATTTGTTGCAAAGATTGCTTCGGATATGGACAAACCCAACGGCTTAACATTTATAGGTCCTTCTAAAATTGTCAAGTTTATGGAGTCATTGCCCGTGGACAAGTTTTTTGGCGTAGGTAAGGTGACAGCAAAAAAAATGCATGAACTGGGACTGTTTACTGGGCTTGATTTAAAAAAACAGCGTGAAGAGGATCTCGTACGTTGGTTTGGAAAGACGGGGCATTTTTTTTACCGTATCGTACGCGGGATAGACGACCGTCCTGTTGTTCCCAATCGTAGCAGCAAATCGGTCGGGATTGAGGATACTTTTGGTGAGGATGTAGAAGTTTTTGAAGAATTAAATACCATTTTGCAACGGCTCTGCAAACAGTTGTGGACACGTATTGGGAAAAAGGAAATATCTGGGCGAACCTTAAACTTAAAAATTAAATATGCCGATTTTGTTCAGTTGACACGAAGTATCACCCTAGAAAATAGTTTTGATTCGGAAGACAAAATTTACGCCACCGCCCATAATTTGTTGAGCAAGGTTGAGCTGGTGAACAAAGTGAGGTTGTTGGGTGTTTCGATATCAAATTTTGTGGAAGAAGCTGATTTTCCAAAGGAAGGCATACAGCTTGCACTTTTCGAGCAACATCCTTAGTAAGGAATCATCTGGTTTAATCGAGCCCTTGCTAAATCATATGGTACGCGATATGTGAATTAAGCTTGTTACAGGCAAAATCGTCGTTATTTGTCACAATTCTTTATCTTAGCCAAAATAATTAATAAACATATCCAAAAATTAATGAATACGGTATCAAGAGTACTCTTAGGTGCGTCTATCGTTTTTTTTGTGCACGAGGTTGGTTTCGCACAAAAGAAATTGGATTTTGCACAGTCCTGGGGGCAAAAGTCATCGTTGACAGTTCGTACCAATCAGTATCCTGGCTGGGCAGACGGGACAGCTTATCTGGAAAATGATGTAAATGATGGTCGTTTATATCAGGTTAACATTAAGTCAGGTCACAGAAGCATTTATACAGTTCCCGCTAAAGAAGGGACGGTTGTTTATGTCGAGAACAATGATATCTTCCTGAAAGGTACCGATGGTGTAGCAAAGAGGCTGACCAACTCTCCTGATGTTGCTGAACAGAATCCAACCTTATCACCGGATGGTAAATATGTAGCCTTTACGCGTAAAAGCAATCTGTATAGCGTGGACGTGACTTCAGGAAAAGAAATGCAATGTACAAAGGATGGTACTGATGTGATCTACAATGGTTGGTCATCCTGGGTATATTACGAAGAAATTCTTGGGCGCCCAACAAAATATAAAGCTTTTTGGTGGTCTCCGGACAGCCGTAAGATCGCTTTTATGCGTTTCGATGATACCAAGGTTCCGATGTTTCCGATTTATTCGTCCAAAGGCCAGCATGGTTACCTGGAGGAGACAAGATATCCCAAAGCCGGTGACCCAAATCCGGAAGTGAAGGTAGGAATCGTTCACCTCGAAGGGGGCAACGTTACCTGGGCTGATTTCAACGAGAAAGACGATCAGTATTTTGGCCAGCCTTATTGGGCCTTTGATAGTAAAAATGTGATGGTACAGTGGATGAACAGGGATCAGAACAATTTGAAGTTTTATCAAGTGGATCCGAATTCAGGTTCGAAAAAAGAAATCTACGATGAGCGTCAGGCTTCATGGATCAATTTGGATCACGATGAGCGTATCACATATCTGGCGGACAACAAATATTATATCCTAAAATCGGATAAGACAGGCTGGGCGCATTATTACCTCTATAAATTGGATGGAACATTGGTCAATCCAATTACTTCCGGCGAATGGCAGGTAACGGAATTAAAACGGATTGATGAAAAAAATAAGGTGATCTATTTTACCGCACGTAAAGAAAACTCAGCGCGTTTTGATTTGTACCGCGTGGATTATTCAGGTAAAAACTTAAAACGTCTGACGTTCGGTGAATACTCGCACGATGTGAATGTGTCGCCTGACGGCAAGTATTTTATTACCAAATACTCCAATGTGAGTACACCCGATCGGTTCGCTTTGTTGGATAATCAAGGTAAGGTCGTACGTCAGCTAGCGGATAGTAAAGCTGCTGATTTTACCTCGTATACCTACGGTAAAACCGAATACTTACATCTTAAATCAGATGACGGACTGTTCGATCTTCCATTGACCATCACTTATCCGACAAATTTTGATAAATCAAAAGTGTACCCGGTTGTTTTCAGTATTTACGGTGGGCCTGACGCGGGAACGGTAAAAGATACCTGGAAAGGAACGGCCAATCAGTACTGGGCCAATGAAGGAATTATTCAAGTCTCTGCAGATCACCGGGCATCTGGTCATTTTGGTAAACAAGGTGTTGCTTATATGCACCGCAATCTTGGTCACTGGGAAATTATTGATTATTCGACAATTGTTAAATGGTTAAAATCGCAACCTTGGGTCGCTAAAAACAAAGTACTTATTACAGGGCATAGCTATGGTGGCTATATGACTTGTTTGGCGATGACGAAGGCGGCAGATGTATTTGATTTTGGTATTGCTGGCGCACCGGTTACCTCATGGGATCTGTATGATAGCCATTACACGGAAAGATGGATGGACACGCCTCAAGACAATCCAGACGGATATAAAGCTGGTTCTGTGTTGACCTATGCCAATAATTATAAAGGCGTGTTGCGCATTATGCATGGCGATATGGATGACAATGTTCATTTGCAGAATACAACCCAACTTGTCGATAAATTAACGGATCGAAGCGTCCCTTTTGAATTGATGATCTATCCGGGAAGCCGTCATGGATTTGACCGTTCGAAAAGTAAATATGATTTTAATGAGCGTGCGCGTTTCTACTACCAATACTTATTGGAGAAGCCGCTTCCCAAAGAATTTAAATAGGAAGAGTTAAGGTCAAAATAGAAAATCCCTTATCCATTCGGATAGGGGATTTTTATTTTTAGCCTGTTTTCATCTATCTGGGATAACAGATTTTCCATAACCGTTCTTTTTATGTTAAAAATGATAAAAAAAGTGATTTTTCTAGGTGTGTAAATTGTTGAAAATTAAAAAATATGGCATCTTTGTAGAAGTTTATTCAAAGAAAAAATGATTCAATTCCTAAAGGAAAGTACTTTTGCCGTTAACGAGGTTTTTAATAAGTCATTGGAGTTGCTGAAAAGGCATTATTTTTCAGTGGCGGGGCTTTGTTTTTTACTATTTGTAACCTCCGGACTGTCTAATTATCTCGCGACCACCATCAGTGATTTCAATGTGGTGTTGAGTGGCTTTATGGCATTTTTTTTCATGGTGATGTATTTTGGATTGAACATGACTTTGTTTAAGTATATTTTAAGTCTGATTGATGGTAACCAGGAGAAGAAACTCGTCCAATGTATCCCGAGTACGAAAGAGCTTGCATACTTTTTTGGCGCTATGTTGAGTATTATGGTGCTTTCTATAGCACTTCTGATGCTATTGGGGGCCGTCTCTTTACCATTCCTTTACCTATTTGAAAATGGTGACAATCGGATGGAGCTGATGAGCAACTTTACGATGTTTGTTGTCTTTGTTGCGGCCATATTGACGTTCATCCTGATTATTCGAGTGGCATTTTATCCGTTTTTCATTATTGATAAACACGCGGGGACATTACGGTCATTACGCTTCAGTTTTGCATTGACAAAAGGCAATGTATTCAAACTATTATTGATTTTGGCTGTATTTGCTTTTTTCCAGTTACTACAGATGTATTTTAATTATTTAGAATATTACATAATTTTTATTATTTTGAACCTCGTGAGCTCGTTTTTGGTGGTACCTCTGGCTAGTATTGTTGTTTCGGTCGCTTACCGATCCATGATGGCGGATTACCATGGGGGAGAAGACCCAAAGATTTTAAATAATATATTTTAATTAATAGCAAAGGTTTTGAGTAAAAAAGGAATTGCCATTTTAGGGGCAACGGGAAGTATAGGCACACAAGCCTTGGATGTGATAAGAGCCTTTCCTAATACATTTGAAGCAATTGTTCTGACTTGTGGCAGCAATGTCACACTGTTGATCCAACAGGCCTTGGAGTTTAAGCCCAAAGCAGTGGTGGTAACAGATTCCCTACACTATAATCAGGTACAGGATGCTTTAAAAGGATATGATATCGCTGTTCTTTTGGGTGAAGCCGGATTGGTTGAAGTGGTGCAGTTGGAAGAAGTTGATATCGTTTTGAATGCAATTGTTGGATCTGCGGGATTAAAACCTACTGTTAAAGCGATTCAATCGAAAAAAGATATTGCACTGGCCAATAAGGAGACACTTGTTGTCGCTGGTGAGCTGATAATGGCCTTAGTGAAAGAATATGGTGTACGCATGCTTCCTGTGGATTCAGAGCATTCGGCGATCTTTCAGTGTTTGACCGGTGAGGAGCATAATCCAATTGAGAAAATATATGTGACGGCCTCCGGCGGTCCTTTTCGTGGGAAAAAACGTGCCGATCTCCTACAGGTTACGAAGGCCCAAGCCTTGAAGCATCCCAATTGGTCGATGGGCGCCAAAATTACGATTGACTCGGCATCCCTGATGAATAAAGGGCTAGAAGTGATTGAAGCAAAATGGCTCTTCAATCTGTCCATAAATCAGGTGGATGTGATTGTACATCCTCAATCTATTGTACATTCGTTAGTTCAGTTTCAGGATGGTTCCATGAAGGCCCAAATGGGGATTCCTGATATGAAATTGCCGATCCAGTATGCACTGACCTATCCGGCACGTTTTGAAAACAGTTTTGAACGATTTAATTTCATGGACTATCCGACGCTCAGTTTTGAAAAAGCAGACATGGAAACTTTTCGGAATTTGGCATTGGCTTATGAAAGCCTTCGTACCGGCGGAAATAGAAGCTGTGTATTAAATGCGGCCAATGAAGTGGTTGTGGATGCCTTTCTGAAAGATCAAGTTGGTTTTTTGGAGATGAGTGATATTATTGAACAGACATTAGATAAAGTAGAATTCATTGCGACACCGACGCTGGATGATTATCTGGAGACGGATCGTGTCGCAAGGTTAATAACAAAGGAAATAATCAAAGATTAAATTTTAAAAAGCATACATGGGTGTTTTAATTATGGTCGGACAAGTGATTTTAGGCTTGTCAATTTTAATTGTTCTACATGAGTTAGGACATTTCTTAGCAGCACGTGCATTTGGTATCAAGGTGGAAAAGTTTTATCTGTTCTTTGATGCTTGGGGAGTGAAATTATTTAAATTCAATTATAAAGGATGTGAATATGGTATTGGCTGGTTGCCTTTAGGCGGTTATGTCAAGATTGCGGGTATGATCGATGAATCGATGGATACGGAGCAATTGAAGGGGGAGCCACAACCTTGGGAATTTAGATCAAAACCAGCTTGGCAACGTTTAATCGTCATGTTAGGCGGTATTATTGTCAATATTGTCGTCGGTGTTGTTGTTTTTTGGATGCTGACTTTTAAAATGGGCAATACAGACATTAAAATGGATCAGCTGGTAAACGGTATTGTACCTGGGTCCATTGGTGAATCTATTGGTTTGAAAGCTGGCGATAAAGTGATTGCAATAGACGGTCACCGTATCGAAAATTACTCGGAGCTGATCAGTTCTAAAGTATTGATGGGGGGAGTTGCACTTACAGTTGAGCGTGATGGAGCTACAGCAGAAGTCAAAGTCCCCGCTGATTTATTAAACACGCTTTCCGACAAAAAAGGAGAGAAGTTTATCGAGCCACGGGTTAAAACGACCAGTGTTGCTGAAGTAGCTCCCGGTTCGGTGGCAAGTAAAATGGGGTTTGTGAAAGGCGATAGCATTATTGCCGTAAACGAGACACAGGTTCCTTTCTTCGATCAATTTAAGGCGCAAATAAAAGCGAATAGCAATAAAACGGTTGCGATTAAAGTTTTACGCAAAGGGGCTGAAGTTTCCTTGCAAGGAATTGTTCCTGCAGATGCCATGCTGGGAATAGGGATCAATCGTGATTATTCCATCAAATCGTTTACAACGCAATATACCTTGATGGAGGCGTTTCCGATCGGTGCAAAGAAAGCGTTTACAGTGATTACCGATAACGCTAAGGGATTTGGTAAAATTTTCAAAGGCGAAGTGCGTGCTGATAAAGCATTATCGGGCCCTATTGGCATTGCAACTCTGTTTGGCACGGAAGTGGACTGGATCCGTTTTTGGTCCTTAGTAGGGATGTTGTCTATGGCATTGGCATTTATGAACCTATTGCCTATTCCAGCTTTGGATGGCGGTCACGTGTTGTTCTTGTTGGTTGAGATGATTCAAGGCAAGCCATTGAGTGAAAAATTCCTAGAAAAAGCACAAATGGTCGGTTTCTTCATTCTTTTGGCCTTGATGGTCTTTATATTTGGAAACGATATCTTTAAGTTATTTAAATAAGTCAACGGTCGCCGGTCAATGCTGACGGTGACTATTTCTAAAAAAAAGCTAAAAGCCAACGATGGTCGGAATTTCTTCCGACCATTTTTTGTGATATGACAGTGCTAGCAGGAAAAGGTCTTTACATTTGATTTGTAACATTTATGTATGCAATAGCCCTGCATTCACTTCAATACGCTTTTTCCAGCATTCAGGATGAAGGTCTTTCCAACAATAAATGATTTTTTATATTGCATTTAAAAAACTATTTATCTAAGTTTGACCATGGATGGAAGAAATAGAGCAGATGTAAAGCCAGGTATGTTGGTGAATATAATCTTAAAAAAGGACCAGCGTACGGGAAATCTAACAGAAGGCATTGTGAAGGACTTGCTAACATCGTCCTCTTATCATTCGAGGGGGATTAAAGTCAGGTTGACGGACGGCCAAATAGGAAGAGTGGCCGAAATTATTGAAGATGATTTTTAGGAGATAATCTACCGGTCTTCTTTTCTCTTTACCACATCTTTTCTAGCGTTGTTGACGCGAAGAGATTGCTACCTATGATGTTCTTATTGTATAAATCAAACTAAAAGTTTGTTGGATTGTTAATATTGGACATTTTGAAATAAAATTTGTATAATAACATAATTATTGCTAACTTTTTTCTGTATTTTTTATTTTATTACATATTTATATAATATTGTTTTTATAATTACTAAATGACAGCTTATTCAAATGGATACCAAAGATAGATGTACGATTGTCTACGCAGATGATGCGATGATTCATCATGTGTTGATGCGAGCGATGGCTCAATCACATTTATTGGATTTGGTTTATTGTGCATCCAATGGCAGGGAGTTGATCGACTACCTCCATGAAAACGAGCATGAGCTTCCTGAGATATGTATATTAGACCTGCATATGCCTGTATTAAACGGAATAGAAACGGCAAAAATTGTGAAAGAAAGATTTCCCTCGATCAGAATATTTGGGTTGACTTCGAGCAGTGATGAGAATGAGCGGATGGAATTGCGGGACGCCGGGGCAGAAGAGATTTTTTCGAAAGAACAGATGCCTTTATTAATGAAACAACTTGCGCCCAGCCTATAGAACGTATAAATAAGGAAGAAGCCTAACAGATGTTAGGCTTCTTCTTTTGCTTCTAAGGCATCCTTGAATTTCAGCAGTCTAATCCAGGATGGACATTTGCTTAAATCTTTTTTCCATAAGCTTACATGGATGAAGCTTGTGCTCAAGAAACGCTGAACGTCGAAGACCTGCATATCTTGCTGTATTTCCAGCGTTTCGGGCAAGTCTTTGGATTGAAAATAGTGTTGTAATTCTTCTGGAGTCATACCACAAAAATAAAGTTTTAAATCCTTATCTCCAACCTCCACCGAGCGCACGATACAAGTCTACAAATGCATCTAAATGCTGTTGTCGTAATTCGACGAGATCCAGGTCGCTATTAAGGGCATTACTTTGCGCGGTAATGACCTCTAGATAGGTGGCATACCCACTTTTAAAGAGTAGACCTGCGTTTTTAACTGCCAGGTGCGCGTTATCGACCCTTTCTTTAGCCAAAGCTAATTGTTCACGTTGCTTGTCGACTGTGACCACTGCATTAGAGACTTCGGCGACTGCCTCGACAACTTTTTGTTGCAGTTGGATTTCGGCTTTATCACGTTCCAATTTAGCAACCTCATACTGTGTTTTCAATGTTTTGTTTTTGAAAATAGGCGTGGTTAAATTTCCAGTTATTCCACCAAGCAATGCGCCAGGGATATTAAACCAATTTTTAGGGAGCATACTATTTACCCCTAATACGCCGCCCACGGTCAATGACGGATAACGCATAGCCTGTTGGATATTCGCATTCGCATTGGCTGCCATCAGTTGAAATTCAGATGATCGGATATCTGGTCTATTGCGGACAATCTCGATTGGGGACCCCAGGGAGATGTCTTTGCTCTCCGCGAAGAGATGCTCGTAAGAAGTTCCTCTTTTGATGCTGTCGGGTAATTTTCCGGTAAGTGTCTGCAGCGCATTTTCCTGGATGGCAATTTCCTTTTCGATTTCGGGAACGAGGGAGGCTGCCAATAGGCGTTGTGATTGTGTTTGTTGGATCGCCAAGGCGGTGATTTCACCAGCTTCATATTGGAGCTTGATCATGCGGAGAGTGCTGTCATTTAATTGGACGTTCCGTTTGGCAACTTCAATTTTGGCATCTAGCATCAAGAGATTGAAGTAACCTTTTGCCACAGCTGTTATGATCGAGGTCTGTATCGCATTTTTTGCCTCCTGTGTATCCAAATACTCGGCTAAGAGTTGTTCTTGTTTGCTTCCTATTTTCTTCCAGATATCGACTTCCCAGCTAAAATTAATATCAGAGCCAAACATGGATTGATAGACGAACATATTTTGCGGCGCTTTTTCATCCTTATGATCGTAGTATTTAGTCAGAGGACCACTGCCAAAGTCCTTTGATCGCCAGGTACGGTTTCCATTGGCAATTGTTGCATTTACACTCGGCAGGTAGTTGGCTTTATTCTGCGCTAAGACTCGCGTTGAAATCTGCAGGTTGAGCAGTGCAGTTTTCATTTCAAAGTTATTGGCTAAGGCAGAATCAATCAATAGCTTCAATGTGGGATCATGAAAGAAGGATTTCCAATGGATCAGGCCCATACTGGAGGTATCTCCGAAGTAATCCAGCGTATCGCCACGAAAGTTTTCCGGAAGTTTGAGTTTGGGCTGCACATAATCTTTGCCGATCTTACAGGCATTCATCAGGCCTAAGAGGCCAATGATGATCGATATTCCCGAAAGGTATTTTTGTATGTTTTTCATTATTCTTCCTCTTCTTTAGCTAGTTTATCATGTAGTTTTTCATCCAGACTTTTGAATACAACAAAGAGTACGGGGATGATAAAGATGCCGAATGCTACACCAAAGAGCATGCCGCCGGCGGCGCTGAAGCTGATCGAATGGTTACCGATTGCCGAGGGGCCAACCGTCCACATCAAGGGTACCAGCCCTGCAACAAAAGCCAGGCTGGTCATCAAGATTGGCCTTAACCTAAGTTTTGAACCGCTAATGGCTGCTTCGACAATGCTTTTGCCATTTTTTCGCTCCTGGACAGCGAACTCCACGATCAGAATCGCATTTTTGGCCAAGAGGCCAATGAGCATAATGAGTCCGACTTGCACATAAATATTGTTTTGAAGTCCCACCAGGTTGATCACGGTAAAAACGCCGATCAGGCCGACTGGTATGGACAATAGTACTGCCCAAGGAAGGATATAGCTTTCGTATTGAGCCGAAAGCAGGAAGTAGACGAATAGGATACTAAGCGCAAAAATCAAGATCGTCTGCGAACCGGACTGACTTTCTTCATAGCTCATGCCCGTCCATTCAAAACCGTAATTACCCGGAAGTTTATTGTCGGCCAATTTTTGGATTGCCTGCATGGCATCATCAGTACTGTAGCCTTCCGCTGGCGTAATATTAACCGCTATCGCGTTGTACAGATTGTAGCGTGTAATAGTTTCCGGACCCACCGTCTTTTCTAAAGTTAATATGGTGTTAATAGGAACCATTTCGCCTTTACTATTCCGCACAAAAATAGAATTGAAGGATTCGGGATCCTTCCGGAAGTCGAAATCCGATTGAACATAAACGCGGTATTGGCGACCAAACCGGTTAAAATCACTCGCCTGTACACGTGCAAAATAAGACCGTATTGTAGACATAAGATCTTTGATTTCGACGCCCAGCGATTTTGCCTTTACGGCATCGATATTTACTTCATATTGAGGGAAGTTTGATTTAAAGCTTGTGTAGGCGCTGCGAATTTCAGGCAGCGTATTGAGCTGGTTAATAAAGGTATCTGCAATGGTGTTGAAATCCCGAATGTCACCACCCATCCGATCCTGAAGAACCATTTCAATGCCGGCAAAGTCTCCAAAACCCTGTACGGTAGGTCGGGGGAACACCGTAAACGTTGCTTCATTGATCTGGGATAGATCATGCCTAATGGTATCCATAAACGCATTAATGTTTTTGATGTGCTCGCGTTTGGCATGTGGTTTTAAGGTAATGTAACCAGCAGCAAATGCCGGGCTCGAACTTCCGTCCAGGGCATTAAAACCAGAGACTGTTGTCATGCCATTAATGTCCTGTCTTTTCTTTAAAATACTATCGGCACGATGAAGAACCTCAGTAGTCCGACTCAATGAAGCGCCGGGAGGGAGGGCAATGTTATATGTAATAAAGCCATCATCTTCGGTCGGAATAAAACTTTTGGGCGTTTTAATCATGAACACGATGCCAAGTGCTGTAATTAAAATTAAGCCTGCCCAGGCTATTTTTTTATTCTTGATCAGTATTTCTACAATAGCGACATAACGGGCCGTCACCCGATCAAAAGAAGTATTGAATGCTTTGAAGAAACGATCTTTAAATTGATTGATTTTGCTGCTTTCTTGATTGGTATGCTGTTTCGGGGCTTTCAGTAGGAGAGCACATAAGGCTGGACTTAAAGTTAAGGCATTGAGTGCTGAAATCAGAATCGCCGTTGCCAAGGTATAGGCAAATTGGCGATAGAAAATACCTGCTGGCCCTTCCATAAATCCTACAGGCAAAAATACAGCAGCCATGACCATGGTTATTGACAGGATGGCTCCCGTAATTTCGGACATCGTCGACAATGTTGCGGCTCTGGGTTTCAATCCTGTGCTGTGCATTTTTTCATGGATAGCTTCGACGACAACGATGGCGTCATCCACTACGATTCCAATAGCCAACACCAGGGCAAACATCGTGAGGACATTGAGCGAAAATCCAAAAAGCTGCAGAAAAAAGAAGGTTCCCACCAAGGAAACTGGGATTGCAATTGCCGGAATCAGGGTGGATCGAAAATCTTGCAGGAAGATAAAGACAATAATAAATACCAGGATAAACGCCTCAAAAAGGGTGTGCTCCACTTGGTTGATCGATTCGTCGATCTGATCACGTACTGAATAGGTCACCTCATAGTGTAGGCCTTTTGGAAATGTTTTTGATTGTTCTTCAAGAACCTTTCTGACAGCAATATCGATGTCATGGGCGTTGGAACCACTGGTCTGTGTTAAGTTGAGTGTAAGACCGGGATGGCCATTCACCTTGTTGTCGCTGCTTAAATTTGTAGCTCCGAATTCTACCCGGGCCACATCTTTTAAATAGAGCACTGAACCGTCGGTGTTGGTTTTGATCACAATACTCTGGAATTCCTCCGGTGTGGTGAAACGCCCCTTATGACGGATCACTGTTTCGAAAGCTTCATCCGAGGTTTCTCCAAATTTGCCTGGGGCAATCTCAAAGTTTTGATCTTTTATAGCATTCATAACATCTTGTGGAACGAGGTTATAAAGGGCTAGTTTTTCTGGGTTCAGCCAAAGGCGCATCGCATAATCCCTGGCCCCCAAACGGGAAACTTGAGCTACGCCATCGACACGCAGCAAAGGTCGCATCAGGTTAATCTGTGCATAAGCCTGGAGAAAGGTTTCATCGTAGGCGCTATCCTGGTGATCGGAGTAGAGATTGATGGTCATGATGACACCGGTTTGCCGAGGCATGACCGTGATGCCGGCTTCATTTACTTCGGCAGGAATGGAACTGATTGCTTTGGAAATCCGTGTCTGTACGTTGACCGAAGCAATATCAGGATTGGTACCTGTCTTAAAGTACACCGATACACTTCCCGATCCTGAATTGGAGGCAGACGACTTGATATAGGTCATATCCTCTACACCATTGATGGCTTCTTCGATAGGCAGCAAAACACTTTTTGCTACGGTTTCCGCATTAGCACCGGGATAACTTAGTGAAACAAGCACACTTGGTGGGGCAATTTCTGGAAAGCGCGAGACAGGCAGGAGTTTTAGGCCCACCAAGCCTAAGATAACCAGGATAATAGAAACCACCGTAGCTAATACAGGCCTATTTATAAATGTTTTTAGCATATACATAGAATTTTAAACACGCTACTTTTGGTGCACAGTATGCCTGGCACCGGGTAGTATGCAAAAATGATCGATAATTATTTCTGTAAAATCGGGGTCACTGGTGAACCGTCGGTTAATTTGTCAAATCCGCTGGTAATAACGCGATCGTTTTCCTTGAGGCCTGTATAGACGATATAATTGTTTTTACTTTTGCCCATCAGTTGGATATTTCGTTTTTGCGCCTTATTGTTTTGGTCCAGTATATAGACAAAGGTTTTATCCTGCAATTCATTGACGGCTATCTGCGGAATTTGAAGAACGTCTTTTTTTACTTCGGCAATCTTAAGGGTGCCGCTACTTCCGGATCGAAGTATGTTGTCGTGGTTTTGGAAAGTGGCGCGCAAAGAGATTGCTCCCGTAGTTCGGTTAATCTGGCCATTGACGGCGTCGACAATACCTTTTTTTGAATATTCCTCACCATCTGCGAGGACTAAAGTAACTTCTGGAAATACGAGCTTTTGATTCTGGTTGTATTTTTTCCCTTCCAAGCTATCTTTTTTTGCCTGTGCTTTGGAAAAATAAAGAAAGTCAGATTCATTCATGGAGAAATATACATACACTTCCTGGATGTCTGAAAGATAGGTAAGGGGTTCTTTATCGCCTTTTGATACCAAATTTCCAATACGCTTTGGAATGCGGCCAATGTAACCACTTACCGGAGCGGTGATCACTGTAAAATCTTTGCTGATCTGCGCTGAACGTACGGCTGCGATGGCCTGGTCCAACGTTGCCTTGGCTACTTGATAATCTGATTTTGCCGACGCCAGTCTGACATCGGAGATAACGTCGTTTTGAACCAACGGTTTCAACCGGTCGACTTCGAGCTGTGCATTTTTAAGTTTGGCTTTGGCGACTTGCTCCGTAGCAACCATGTTATTGAGATTTTCTTGGTAAGTAGAAGGGTCTACCTTGAACAGTTTCTGGCCTTTTTGAACAAATGAGCCTTCATCGATATAAATTTCCTGAAGCAGCCCTTCGACCTGTGGGCGGACCTCCACGTTAACTTTACCTTCTATGGTTCCCAAATAATCCTTGATGGTGGTGGCATCAGATTTAGTGACGGTATAGACTGGCAAGGCTACGTTTTTTTCTTTGGTTTTATTTTCTTTTGAAGAACTTGAAGAACAACTTACCTGTGTGGCTAAGGCTGAACAAATCAAAAAGGTTACGTTAAAAAAAGATAATGTTTTTTTCTTCACAATGCTTGATTAATTTTTACGATATATGTGTTGAGTAATATGAATATTACAATATAAACGACAAATCGTTTAATTATTGTGAAGATTAACATTTGTTAACACCTCAAATTTTAGTTAATAACCGTTCAATTATTAATCAAAAATAATAGTTAATAGTTTTAAGGGTTTGATAGTTATGGTTTTATGGAGAGGGATACATCATATTTTCCTAGAAAGGGAAAATATGATGTTGGTTGAAATACAGCTTAAAATTTAAGGTGCTTCACGGTCAATCCGTTATTGATAAGCTGTTTTAAAGCATCAATACCTATGCTGATATGTGCTTCTACATATTTTGCTGTAACTGTTACATCACTGACAGACGTTTTGACTCCTTCGGGTACCATTGGTTGATCCGAAACCAGCAACAGAGCACCTGTTGGAATCTTATTGGCAAATCCGACACTGAATATCGTTGCGGTTTCCATATCCACGCACATGGCACGGATTGATTTTAAATATTTTTTGAAGGCTTTATCATGTTCCCAAACTCGTCTATTGGTGGTGTATACCGTTCCTGTCCAGTAGTCACGTTGGTGATCCCGGATTGTCGTGGATATGGCCTTTTGCATGGCGAAGGCGGGTAATGAAGGTACTTCGGGTGGAAAGTAGTCATTGGAAGTTCCCTCACCGCGGATAGCGGCTATTGGAAGAATCAATTCGCCTACAGGAATTTTTTTCTTGATTCCACCGGTTTTACCCAAAAATAGCACTGCTTTTGGTGCAATTGCTGATAATAAATCCATAATGGTTGCGGCCATTGGACTTCCCATCCCGAAATTGATAATGGTGATGCCTCCGGCAGTGACGGATTGCATCGGTTTATCTTCTCCATAAATAGGCGCATTATCATGCATTTCAGAAAATAGGTGTATATATTTCGAAAAGTTCGTTAAAAGGATATATTCCCCGAACTCTTCCAAAGGTCTTCCGGTATAACGGGGAAGCCAGTTGTTCACGATTTCTTCTTTGGTTTTTAAACCTGGTGTGATCGGACTATTTACGGTATTCTTTGCACTTTTCTTTGTTGTCATAGTCATTAAATTTAATTTCTTGAATCTCTTATCTTCCTGTCAACATTCCGTTATGGCTATGTTATTATTGTAATATAAGATTTTTAATTCTTTTCCAAAAAAAAATCCCGTTCAGCGAACGGGATTTTTTTAAGCAACTTTAAGCTTTTTTAAATCAGACTTTTCGAATTTCTTCTTCGCATAGTCTAGCGTGATTTCCAATGCTTTCTGTCCCGTCTGCTCTTTCGTTGACGGAATTTCAAACATGGCATCCAGCATAATGGCTTCGCATATACTGCGTAGGCCTCTGGCTCCAAGTTTAAATTCGTCAGCTTTATCAACAATAAACGTATAAACGTCAGGATCAAATTTTAGCTCAATACCTTCGTATTCAAACAGCTTTTTATATTGTTTTACCAAAGCATTCTTTGGCTCAGTCAGAATACTCAGCAAGGTTTCCTTATCCAGCGGGTTTAAGTAAGTTAATACAGGAAGACGACCAATCAGCTCTGGAATTAATCCAAAGTTCTTTAAGTCTTGCGGTGTAATATACTTGTACAAATTGTTCAAGTCAATTTCCTCTTCGTCCTCGTTCATTTTATAACCTACTGTCTGGGTACGCAGACGGTTTGCAATTTTCTTTTGAATACCGTCGAATGCTCCACCACAGATGAATAGGATATTGCTTGTATTAACCGCGATCATTTTTTGATCAGGGTGTTTACGGCCGCCTTGCGGTGGAACGTTGACAACTGTACCTTCGAGAATCTTCAGTAGAGCTTGCTGCACACCTTCACCCGATACATCTCTCGTAATAGAAGGATTGTCGCTTTTACGTGCGATTTTATCAATCTCATCGATGTAGATGATACCACGCTCAGCAGAAGCCACATCGTAATCTGCCGCTTGCAGTAAACGCGTCAATATACTTTCTACGTCTTCCCCTACATAACCTGCTTCGGTCAATACAGTAGCATCCACAATACAGAAAGGTACATTAAGTATCTTGGCTACAGTTTTTGCCAGCAAGGTCTTACCAGTGCCTGTTTCCCCCACGATAATCAAATTGGATTTTTCGATTTCGATCTCGTCTTTATCCACTTTCTGATTTAAACGTTTATAGTGATTATAAACGGCTACTGAAATTACTTTTTTGGCATCATCCTGACCGATGACATATTGGTCCAAGTGGGTTTTAATCTCCAAAGGACGGATCAACTTTAAAGCTGTCTGTAAAGTTTTACTTTTTCGTTGTTTTAATTCTTCTGCCAAGATTTCGCCCGCCTGCTGGATACAACGGTCACAGATGTGCGCACCGTTGCCAGCAATAAGCATCTGGGCTTCATTTTTGCTTATGCCACAAAACGAACAATGAATGTCTCTATCGTTATTCTTTGCCATTGTTATTTAATAATCTCCTTCTTTGGAAGTAAAATCTCGTCAATCATACCAAATTCTTTGGCCTCATTAGCCCGCATCCAGTAATCGCGATCGGAAGATTTTTCTACCCATTCGTAAGTTTGTCCAGAATGATCTGAAATAATGGTGTATAATTCTTCTTTTAATTTCATCATCTCACGTAAGTTGATTTCCATATCGGCTGCAACTCCTTGAGCGCCACCGGAAGGTTGGTGAATCATGACGCGTGAGTGGCGTAAGGCTGCACGTTTGCCTTTTGCACCAGCAACTAAAAGAACAGCGCCCATAGATGCTGCAATACCGGTACAGATGGTTGCTACATCTGGCGTAATATATTGCATGGTGTCGTAAATTCCTAGTCCAGCGTATACGCTTCCACCTGGTGAATTGATGTAGATCTGGATATCACGTTGTGCATCGGTAGACTGTAAGAACAAGAGCTGTGCCTGAATAATATTGGCAACCTGATCGTCAATACCGCTTCCTAAAAATATGATACGGTCCATCATCAAACGTGAGAATACATCCATTTGTGCAACGTTCAGTTGACGTTCTTCAACGATGTAAGGCGTAAGGTTTGTCGGAATGCTAGTCTCTGTACGCGCAATGAAGCTATCAACATGTTGACTTCCAATACGGTGATGCTTTACTGCATATTTTCTGAATTCGTTTTTATCTATATTCATCTTTTTATTTTTTCTATTCTGTAGGACTAATATAAAACTATATTTTAAAAATCAAATAAATTGAAAAGATGTTTTACATCTACTTTACATTTTTTCGGTGCTCCCCGTTCAAGACCTAAGGGAGACTGAATCTCCGGATTAATTTTTATCTATTTCATGCATAGCTCCTTAGTCAATTTCGTTGTAGTTGGGGAGGTCTTCCAAAAATTCGTAAGACTTTTTGATAAAATCAATTTTACAATAATAATGATTCATACCGTTGCTTACTAGCAGGTATGGTATACGGTGAACTGTATTATAATTTGCAATTTGCTCAAATACTTGTTGTGTAATTTTTATATGAGGTGCCTTAAATTCGGCTAAGACCACCTTATGCCCGCTGCTGTTATAAATTAACAAATCACTTCGTTTCTGCAGGTTATTTAATTTCAAACCGCCTTCGATGTGCATCAGTGCCTTGGGATAATTTTTCATGAGCGACAAATAGTTGATCCAATGCTGCCTAACCCATTCTTCCGGTGTTAATACCAGATCCTTTTTTCTGAGCTCATCAAATATATAAATCGCATTGTTCTTTTTAGATATTTTAGCTTGATACGGCGGTAAGTTCAGTGGAGTCGGTGAAAACATACACAAATATACTAAAATTTTAGCAAAAAAAATACATTCATCAGGCATGAAATATGGTGTTTTTTGCTGACGAAGATGATTTTTTGTAAAAAACCTCAGGTCTGCTTTTGTGGCCGTATTGCTTGACCAGAATTGTGGAAGTTGTGGTGCTAAATGTTCATGGCTTTAAACCAATAGCTTAAAGTGATGGTCGTACATGAATCAATTATAAAAGCGTTAATTCGGCAAGGTTACTCGCTTAAATTGCCATTAAAATCGTAATTTTGCTTCCTATAAAATGTCCATAGTCGAACTAGATACACCATGTGAAGATGCAATAACATGGGACATTTTAGACTGTAGCAGATTGTTTGGATGCGGGAAAGTAATGGGGCAACCGATCTGCAGTGAAAAAATAAATAAATAGACCGGGTACTCCATAGCAACTTTAGACAAGTTGCCGCGTGTAAAGAGCTTAATTGGGCCCAGGGAAAATAAATACTATCGATAGTTTTAAATATGAACATCAATCCGATCTTATCCGATATTAAGAACAGGTCTTTTAAACCAGTGTATTTATTGCAAGGGGAGGAGAGTTATTTCATTGATACCATTGCTGACGCCTTGGAAGCGACGGTGTTGAACGAAGCACAAAAGGGCTTTGATCAATCGATTTTCTATGGAAAAGATATTGATATATCTACCATTGTCAATGCAGCAAAACGGTATCCCATGTTGAGCGATTATCAGGTGATTATTATTAAGGAAGCGCAGGAGCTGAAATGGAAATCGGATACGGAAGAACTGTTAACTAAATACCTGGAGCATCTTACACCGACAACCATTCTTGTGTTCTGTTTTAAACATGGGAAATTTGACAAACGCAAAAAGGTCTATAAAATCTTTGAAAAAAAGGGACTAGTTGTTGATGCGGCCAAACTATACGACGATAAGGTTGGCCCCTGGATTGGGACGTATGTGAAAGATGCGGGCTGGCGCATTCATCCGCAAGCTGCGGTGATGATTGCGGATTATCTCGGTAATGACCTGTCCAAGGTGTCCAATGAACTTGACAAACTGATGCTTAATGTTCCGAAGAGCCAAGAGATAAGCATGGAAGATGTTGAACGGAATATAGGTATTTCCAAAGATTATAATGTTTTTGAATTAAATACTGCTTTGGCTAAACGTAATGCCCTAAAAGCATATCAGATCGTCGATTATTTTGTCGCCAATCCCAAAAATAATCCACTGGTGATGGTTATTGGACAAATTGCCACCTACTTCACGAAGATTCTCAAATACCATTATCTGATAGACAAATCCGTCGCGGCAAAAGAACTTGGGGTACATCCTTTCTTTCTAAAAGAATACGAGCTTGCTGCACGGAATTACAATAGACGGAAAACTTTCGATGTGCTTAATGTGTTGAAGGAGACCGACTTGAAATCCAAAGGTGTCAATGTGCCGAGCAATTTCAATAGTGAAGAGATTTTAAAAGAAATGATCTATCGGATACTTAACTAATTCCATCCAACAGCAAAAACACCAGAAATGGTGTTTTTTTTACACAAATTTAATAATTAAACACTTGTTTAAATTAAACGTTTGTTTAACTTTGTCGCGCATTTAGCGAGAACGTCTTTTATTATCGCTATGAATATGCGATGGTATCTTTAAAAGATCGAGGTTTAAAATGGAATTTAACGAGAAACAGATTGATATTTTACTTGCAGCTGAGCGTCTTTTTGCAACAAAAGGGTTTGATGGGACTTCCGTGCGTGATATTGCCAACGAAGCGAATGTAAATGTTGCAATGATCAACTATTATTTTGGATCAAAGGACAAGTTGCTGGATACGTTTTTTGAGTGGCGTGTTCCTGATTTTATGATCAATGTGGATGAGTTGGCGCTTATTGACAATGCGCTGGACAAAATAGACGCGATGGTAGATCGATCAATTAAATCGATGAATTCGCATCGTAAGCTGTATCATATCATTACCATTGAAAGTTCACTAAAACAGCGGATGCTGATCTCTGAAGCATTCAGGAAGCTCAAATTGCATAACCTGGAGGTTATTTCTTCCGTGATCAATGAAGGTGTAGAACAGGGGGTGTTCAAAGGTGGATATGATCCAATTTTAATCCATTCGATGATGATGGGAACTTTTATGAATTTCCAAATGAATCATTGCTTTTTGCAAGATCAGTTGCATATCGATAACGATGAAGAATATGCAAATTATATAGAAACAACTTTAACAGAATTTATACAGACAACAATTAAAGCTTTATTGACATATGAAAAATAAGTTGGCCAATTTGAGTGCTTTATTGCTTTTAAGTCCCATGGGTTTGTTGGCACAGGACAACAAGCACATGACTTTGGAAGAAATAATTCACTTGGCCGCAAATCAAAGCGTGGAGGCGAAGTCTGCCGACACCAAGATATTGGGTAGGCAGCTCGAGGTGGAAACGGCCAAATCGAAACAACTTCCTGATGCAAAATTGAGTGGACAATACATGGCTATGACCACACCAAATGTGAATTTAAAGTTGGCTTTAGGTGAGGGGGGATCTGCTCCAGATATCGCTGCAAACCAATTGTGGTTAGGACAGGCTTCGGTGAGTATGCCAATCTATACCGGTGGCAGAATTAAGGGCGGCATTGATATTGCAAAGGATGTATTGAAAGCCGAGGAATACAATGCTGTAGCGAGCAAAGAACAATTGGCTATACGTGCAGTAAATCTTTATTTGAGTCTTTATAAGGCTCAGCAAACCAATTTGCTGATTGCTGAAAATATCAAGCAGTCGGAGCAACGTGTTTCGGATTTTAAAGCGATGTTGGATAATGGTTTGATCGCACGTAATGACTTATTAAAAGCAGAACTGCAGCTTTCAAACTATCAGGTTTCGCTTCAGGAAGCACAGAAAAATATCAAGGTGCTGAATTATCAATTGGCTAATTTCTTGAAAATTGATGAAGATACCCAACTGGATCAGATCAATTTGGGCGAAGTCACAGGTGTGGATTTGGGCTTAAAAGCATCATATGATGCAGCAAAAACCTCGCGCTCAGATCTAAAATCGATGGAATCGCAACGTTTGGTTGCTGAAGATCAGTTGAAAGTAACAAAAGCGGCTGCCATGCCAACTGTTGCTGCAACAGCTGGATACAATGCTTTTGGTCTTCAAAAGGTGGTTACCGTGACGAATGCTGCCATGGTTGGCATCGGCGTTTCTTACGATATCGGTTCGCTTTACAAAAATAAAAGAGAAGTGAATGTGGCAAAAAACCGTATCAAGGAAATTGATGAGCATATTGAATTATTAAATGACAAGGTAAAAGTGCAGGTTCAACAGGCCAATGAAAACTATATGCTGGCACAAAAGCAGGATGTGGTCTATCATCAGGCGGTGGATCAGGCTGTTGAAAATTATCGGATCACCAAAGATAAGTACGATAATGGTATCGCAGATACCGACGACTTGTTGACCGCAGACGTACAGCAGCTGCAAAGCAAGATCAATCTGGCAATCAGCAAAGCAAACACCATTGAAAAATATTACGACCTGCTGTTAGCAAATGGGTCTTTAAACATTAAATAGCAATTAATCTAGACATGGAAAATACAGTAGAAAACGCACCTGAAAAAAAAGGTACAAATAAAAAATTTACAATTGTTTTGGCTGCATTGGTCATCTTCGGAGGGGCTTATGGGGCGTATAAATATATGCATGGCCAGGCGCATGAGACTACAGACGATGCACAGGTGGAGAAAAACATGAGCCCGATCATTCCACGGGTGGGTGGTTTTATCGCTAAAGTCTATGTAAAGGACAATGATTTGGTTAAAAAAGGGGATACGTTATTTACCATTGAGAGTCAAGACTATCAGGTTCGTGTGGACGAGGCATTAGCAGCCTTGGCAGCAGCTCAAAGTAGCTTTGATGTTTCAAAGGCAGATGTATCTGCGTCTTCGGCTAATGTGGCGATCTCAGATGCAACGATCCAATCTAATTTAGGCAGCATCGATGCGGCACGTATTCGTGCTAAGCAAGCGAACAATGATTATATCCGCTACCAAAACTTATACAATAACCAGTCCATTACGAAACAGCAGTACGAGCAGGCATTGACTGCGAAATTGGAAGCCGACAAGCAGGTTGAAATTTTGCAACAGCAACGCAATGCCAGTGCGTCGCAACGTAATGCAATCGTCAGTAAGACTACAGTTGCTTCAAAACAAACTTCTGTTGCTGAGGCGAATATAAAAAGAGCGAATGCACAGCTTGAGGCGGCTAAATTGAACCTTTCTTATACCGCGGTACTGGCTTCTGTGGATGGTCAGGTATCCAACATTAAGGTTCAGCCTGGACAAATGGTCAATCCAGGTCAATCTTTATTCTACATTGTCGATAATATTGAAACTTGGGTAGTAGCCAACTTTAAAGAGACGCAATTGGAAAAAATGAAGCCTGGTCAAAAGGTGGGGATCAAAGTGGATGCTTATCCTAATATCGAATTTGAAGGTGAAGTAAATTCTTTCTCACCGGCGACAGGATCGCGTTTTTCTTTATTGCCGCCAGATAATGCGACTGGTAACTTTGTGAAGACTGTTCAGCGTTTACCTGTAAAAATCAAATTGACAAAAGACAATAAAGCAGAAAATGTGGCTTTGCTCAGACCGGGCATGAATGCTGACGTAGATGTGCATGTTCAATAACTATGGAAAATTTAAATCAACAAGATAGTCTGGTTGAATATGGTTTTCGACGTGTTGTAATCACGATTACAGCGGTGCTTTGTGCGCTGTTGGAAATCGTGGATACAACCATCGTCAACGTGGCTCTGAACGACATGAAAGGTTCGTTGGGGGCGACTTTGACAGATGTGGCATGGGTTATCACGGCTTACGCAATCGCCAACGTAATTGTGATTCCGATGACCAGCTGGTTGTCCCAACAATTTGGACGGAGAAATTACTTTGCTGCGTCTATTATCATATTCACAGTATCTTCATTTTTATGTGGTAACGCGACCAATATTTGGGAGCTTGTTGCATTTCGTTTTATACAAGGGATGGGCGGGGGAGCGTTGTTGGTAACAGCGCAGACCATTATTACAGAGAGTTATCCGAAAGAAAAACGTAGTATGGCTCAGGCTATCTATGGTATGGGGGTAATTATTGGTCCAACGCTAGGCCCACCGTTAGGTGGATATATTATCGATAATTTCTCCTGGCCATATATATTCTATATCAATGTGCCGTTAGGGATTATTGCGACCTTGTTGACCTTATCTTTTGTGCGCAGTCCTAAATATAGCCAAAAGCAATCTGCAAAGGAAGTGGATTGGTTTGGTATGATCTTTTTGATCATGTTTATTGGTTCCCTTCAGTTTGTATTGGAACATGGACAACAGGATGATTGGTTTGACGATCCCTTGATTTTAGGCTTATCAATCTTGTCTGTTTTCGGACTATTATTCTTTATATGGCGGGAATTGGTCTATGATAAACCCATTGTTAACTTGCGGGTATTGAAGGACAAGAATTTGCAGGTTGGTGTAGTGATGAGTTTTATTCTTGGTTTCGGCTTGTTTGGATCGACTTTTATTATTCCAATCTATACACAGTCGATATTGGGATGGACGGCCACAGACGCAGGTTTGTTATTGTTGCCAAGTTCAATCATGACCGGTATCATGATGCCTTTTATTGGGAAGATGATCCAAAATGGTGTTCCCCAAAAATATATGGTTGCCGTAGGACTAAGTATCTTTTTTGGCTTCTGTTTTTGGATGTACAGTCTCATGACCAATGATACGGGAGCAGAGCACATGTTTTGGCCCCTAATTCTCCGTGGAGTTGGCTTAGGATTGTTGTTCGTACCTGTCATGACACTCTCCCTATCGACATTACATGGTAAGTCAATCGGTGAAGGAGCTGCCTTTACAGGGATGATGCGCCAGCTGGGTGGTTCGTTTGGTATAGCCTTAATTACGACATTTATTGCCCGTGATAGCCAAAAACATCGCGTCGATCTGGTGGCTAATTTAGATCCAAGCAAGTTTGATGTGCAACAACGGGTGCAGCAATTGCAAATGAGCTTTCAGGCGAAAGGTTTTTCGCCCAATGAAGCTTTGGCCAAAGCACACCAGATACTCGATATGAGCGTGATGAAACAGGCTACTGTATTATCCTACATGGATGTGTTTTTATATCTGGGTGTGGTATTTTTGCTGTGTGTCCCCTTTGTTTTGATGATCAAACAAGGAAAGACGCAGATCGATATGTCCAGTGTGCATTAGCATTTAAATAGTCAGGTAAGCTGGTATCACGGTGACTTGTCAGTAAAGTACTGGTTTCGTTCAGTCAGAAGTCCTCAAAAAGTGTTTAGCTTTTTGAGGATTTTTTTGTGCATTTTCTTTTGCGATAGAAAAGTCCTTAAGGTTGGCGTTTGGTCTTGTCTAAACAGGAGCAAGCATACCTTTGATCAATTGAAAAACCATAAATTGAAAAACCTGATTTAAAATTGATTGTTTAATAATAAAGAGTTTGAAAGAATTTATCTTTTGGCATCAGAAAAGACGAATCTTATCAAATAGCGATTCAGGTAGATTGTTTGTCTTTAAAATAGCAAATGGATGTATACGGAAAAACTTAATTTTTTGGCATTTATCATTCCCTTATTTTTAATTCTGATGGTGTTGGAATATGGGTATAGCCTCAAAAAACAGAAACGTTTTTATTCTTTTGATGAATCGATCTCAAATCTTAATGTTGGTATCGTTGAGCGTATGTGTGATATGTTTTCCGTTAGTTTATTTTACTTTTTTTTCGTTTGGGTGTATCAAAATTTTGCGATATTTCACATTGAAGCTAATGTTTGGACCTGGGTTGTACTTTTCCTATTTACAGATTTTCTCTGGTATTGGTATCATCGCTATAGCCATGAAATAAACCTATTGTGGGCTGCGCACGTTGTACATCACCAAAGTGAAGATTATAACTTTACGGTGGCGGCCCGGATCACCATATTTCAAGCCGTTTTCCGTTCGCTATTTTGGGCTTTTATCCCCCTTTTGGGTTTCCCGCCCTTTATGATGACCGCTATTCTGTTGATTCATGGCGTATATCCATTTTTCTCCCATACGCAGACTGTTGGAAATTTGGGTATTTTGGAGCGGCTATTTGTAACGCCTTCCCATCATCGGGTGCATCATAGCAGCAACGAAATCTATCTGGATAAGAATTATGGGGATATCCTGATTATTTGGGATAAGCTGTTTGGAACATTTATATCGGAACAAAAGGAGGAGCCTTGTGTCTATGGGCTCACAAAGCCCATTCACCGCTATACTTTTCTATGGCAGCATTTTCATTATTTATTTGAAATTGGTTTGTCATTTAAGCGAGCGAAAGGATTTAGGAACAAAATGCGGACTATATTCGGTAAGCCTGACGATATACAGCCTGAAATTCGCGAAGAACTGGAAGAGCGCATATTTGCCGGAGCTAAGCCGCAAGTTCATGCGCAGGCGTTAAGCCGCTATATCTTTTTTCAGTCCATGTTGACGATGACACTTCTTTTTTTCTTTCTGCTTTATGGTAATTATCAGCAACTGATACAACTCGTTATTGGCGGGGGGTTTTTTTTTTTTTGTGTTTTTTTTTTTTGGGGGGTTTTTTTTTTTTTTTT
>NZ_DDKA01000001.1:120603-120955 GCF_002339225.1 Sphingobacterium sp. UBA2610 | reverse complement strand
TACAACTCGTTATTGGCGGGGGATTTATTCTTTGTAGTGTTATTTGTATTGGAGGACTTCTAGAACATGAAGACTGGGTTTTTCCACTTGAGATGCTGCGGTTATTCTTATTACTACTGTATATTGGTCTAACTTTTTATTCACCATTGGGACTTGTTTTGGTAGGATGTTTCGCTTTGATTCAATTGATTTTTTATCGACCGTTAGCAGTTCGCTATAAAAAAGTTTTGCGTCTTGAAAGACGTTGAATTTATCCGTATGAGTTCTTGTCGTTGGAAGTAAGCATCTATTGTTTCATATTTCATCATTTAATTGATCTTTTATCTGTATAGCAAGCAAGCAAGCAAGCAAG
>NZ_DDKA01000001.1:112571-120278 GCF_002339225.1 Sphingobacterium sp. UBA2610 | reverse complement strand
AAGCAAGCAAGCAAGCAAGCAAACAAGCAAGCAAGCAAGCAAGCAAGTAAGCAAGTAAGTTCTATAAACAATGCCTTTTGAAGAGCTTTCCGCGTGGATGACAGAAGCAGTCAACTTGATGCGGTATTAAATTCAATTATTTATCTGCTGCTGTAATTAAGTCTGCAAATGATTGGCAATAGGATCTGGCCATAATATCCCAGCTATATTGTTTTAGGGTATTCTGTTTAAATTGTAGGCTTAGCTTTTTATAGTGGACTGGATCTTCTAAAATGGCTTGAAGTTGTTCGATCCATGCGTTTTGGTTTTCGCTTGGCAGGAGAAGCCCATTGTAATTGTGTGTAACGGCGCTTGTAATTCCTTCTAATTCGGCGGCAACAACAATTGTGCCTGCTGTGGAAGCTTCTAGGCAGACGAGCCCAAAGCCTTCCATATCACCGGCCATTTCAATATTGGGCATCAAAAAGGCCTGTGCGTTGGTCAGGAGGCTTTGCAGTTGTTCGAATGGAACTTTTCCAAGATGTTCAATTTTTTCGGGGTATGCTTTCAGTAATTTTCGGATGGCCCCTTGATCGGTGGGAAATCCGAGGAATAGGGTGATTAAATGATTTATCTTTTTTGGTGTAAGCTGCAATAGGCGTTCTTTCCATTGCGGTTTTTGATCGAATGGCCCCACCATTAGTAATTTGAAATCGCCCTGAATCGCGGGGATGACATGTTTCATCAACCACGAGAAGCCCTTCCGCTTAACAGGGCGTCCCAAAGTGATAAAATAGGGCCTGCTTTCGCAGGTTGGTTCATTGTTTTGAGTGGAGCAGTGTATCGGATCTACACCGTTGGGTATAACAATGATTTTGGATGGATCGATACCGCGTAACTGTGCGGCGTCGGCGGTGGCTTGGCTAACGGCAATAAGCTGATCAAAAGTGTTAAACCGCGGTATAATCTTACGTTGAAAATAACGAAGTGGAAAAACGATATCCAGACCGTGAAGCGTGACAGCACGTTTTAAATGGGTATATCCTTTGTGAAAAGAGGCGAAGGATGCAATTAATCCATCATTAAAGTGGATAAGCTTGATGCCGGGGTTATCGTTAATTTTGGCTAGAATGCGGCGATTCAGTAGGAAGAAGAAGGCTAAAAGAGGTTCCCTATTGTCATAGACTAAGGTGTGTACCTTCAAGTAAAGAGCCGCAGTATTGATCAGTTCAAAGCTTTGTTTTTCCATACCGCCAACACTTGGGGGATATTTGTGGCTGACAAAAAGTATTTCTATTTCAGAGGGGTACATGTACTGGTTTCTTTTTGATGCATAGATAAAATATAAAACCCAGTGCTACCCAGGTGAGCTGTCGGCCGCGACGTAATAATGAAGCACTGAGCCAAATACTACCTCCTGTAATACCGATCATATGGAGTAGGAGCTTATTGGCGATTTCTTCAATACCCAGTTGTCCTGGAATAAAAGCACCGATGCTTTTTAGCACAATGACGCTCATATCTACTATTAAACCATGTATTGGTTGTACTGAAACACCCAAAAATTTTAGAATATAATAGAATTCAAGGCTGCCAATAATCCAATGTAGTGCAAAAAGTAAGTAAGAATACCAAAAAACCTTATTTTGATGTTTATAAAAGTCTTTTACACTCCAAAGTAGTGACTGAACATGCGCTTGTGTTTTTCCAAAAGGTGTTGCTGTTGAAGCCTTGGTTTGTGAGGGACTTTTTGCAGCTATTAACCAGTAAAGTATCAAGATCATCAAAAGAAATAAGAACATACAGATCATATAAATTACTGGGCCTGCGTAGCGTATAATTTCATTTTTTAAAGGAGAAAATATCAACCAAATCATAGCAATCAAAAAGAGTGTCAATTGAGACAGTACGGCAGTAATACGGGATATTGCAACCGAATTCAATCCTTCTTTTAAAGGAATGTCATAACGGGTTATCAATTGTGCCTTTAATAAATCGCCACCGATAATGCTGGTGGGATTGAATAGTCCAACGGTTTCCCCGATTTGACGGACGGCAAAGAGTTCGAGCAGATTGACCTTCTTTTTTGCAGGGCCTAAACATATCCACCAAGCTAATGTACCTAAAAAATAGGCCGCGCAAGTTGTAAACAAAATAACGATGAAGCGATAACCAACAGAGGAGAGCTCTTTTTTCAACGCATTTAAATCGCTTTTCGCTAAAAAGATCGTGATGGACGCCAGAATCAAAAGTAAAAAAACACCTTTGATGAGTTGGCTTGGGTTTGTTAATTTGCCCATGCCAAATCGACTTCCTGTGTTTTGTCTATCAATAGTTCAATGTCATTAAAATAGCGTCCAGCTAGTCTATTCCAATCCAGTTGCCCAACATAGGATAGACCTTCAATGACGAGATTCTTTTTTAAGCTTGCGTCGGAGAGAATTTTTTTGAGGTAGTAAACATATCCAGCCGCATTTTCAGGTTGACACTTAAATCCATTTTTTCCGTGCTGAATCAAGGAGGCCGAGCCTCCGCCGTTGGCGATAACACAAGGAAGTCCGGATGCTAATGCTTCGACGACGACGTTTCCATACGTTTCTGAGACCGACGGAAAAACAAAGGCATCGGCCGAAGCATATAAAATTGCGAGCTCATCATGGCTTTTCTTTCCTAAGAAAATAGCTTTAGGCATCTCTTGCATCGCAATTATTTTGGCTGTTCCTTCACCGACAACAATGAAATTATAGTCGAGGTTTTGAGCCTGTATCTGTTGATAGATTTCAATAAGCGTTTTAATATTTTTTTCCCAGACGATACGACTGACAAAAAGGATTGTTGGTTTGTCATTCTTTGTGATGGTCTGCAGTTGAGATAGATTCTTTTTTTGGGGGTTAAACAGAGCTGTGTCTATTCCTCTTTGCCACAGTTTTAATCCTTCTTGTTGTAAGCCGATCTGCTGTAATTCATTTAGAATGGATTTGGTCGGTACATAGACAATATCACATTTGTTGTAAAAGTTATTCATTGCTTTTTTCATCCATTGTTCAGTCGGTTTGACTAAGGGTAATATGTTTTTGAAATAATAGGCAATGTATGAAATGAAGTGTGTATGATAGATTGTAAGGACAGGAATACCTTTCCGTTTGGCATAATTCAATGCAAAAAAACCTAAAAGGGAAGGAGTCGCAATATGGATCATGTCGGGAGCAAATTTATCTAAAGCGAGCTCAAGTTTCTTTTTAATAAGCTGTGGAATAGCGAGACAATAATCGTCATTGACCGGTATTTTGAATGTGGGAACCTTGTAAGAATGGAAAGTTCGAAATTGCGTAGGGCCGCCGCCATAAATAAAGAAATAGTTGAATTTCTGCTGGTCTATACGGTTTATCAGCTGAAACATTGTCCGTGATGCACCGTCAAAATCCTCGACGAGTATCTCTGTAAAGAAGGCTACCTTTCTCATGTTATTCTTATTAGGGGTTGTATAAAAATAGTTGAAAGCTGTAACCCCTATGCTATGCAGGTATTAACCTTTTGTCATTATAGTGTTTATAAATTATTAGTTTTTAATGATTTGTGCATGATTATTAAAAGTAGAATTAATTGAATATGATAATAGAGCTAATGTTGGTGGAGTACCTTTGGAGTGAACAAAATATTCAGTCCATGCTATTAGATCTATTGTTCGAAAAAAAAATTAGACCCAAGGGTTTTCGAAAGATTGTCATCTTATTTATTTGTGCGTCTGCCGGTGTTATGTTGGGTTTTAAGTTGAAGCCAAAACAACAGCCGAAGTTTAGTAATTCGGTGTATGCAGCTATGCCGGAGGCGACATACGGAAAGCTAAATTTGTTAACATACAATATAGCTGGCCTTCCTGAATTGATTTCCAGTGCTGTAACCGAGCGGTCTTCCAGTATTACGTCGATCGGCAATCGGATCAATGCGTTTGATATTGTCAATGTACAGGAGGACTTTAACTACAACAAGTTTCTTTACAGCGAAAATAAGCATAGCTACCGAACGGCAAATATGGGTGGAGTACCTTTTGGGGACGGGCTGAGTACACTTTCAAAATATCCGATCGTAGAGTTTGAGCGAATAAGCTGGACCGATTGCAATGGTGCAGATTGTCTGACGCCTAAAGGCTTTTCTTATGCTCGAATTCAATTGGCCAAGGCAGTATTTATTGATGTTTATAATGTACATGCTACAGCGCAGGATGATCAGAATGCAACGATTGCCCGGCAGAAGAATATAAATCAGCTAAAAGCCTATATCAAAAAGTATTCGGCTGGCAGACCACTTTTGATTATGGGTGACTTTAATGCACATTATGCTTACGAGCTGGATAACATCGGTTCTTTTCAGAAGGACTTAGGTTTGGTAGATGCATGGGTAAGTTTACGCAACAAAGGTGATATTCCTGCGCATCAAGCGAACTTTGAAGCGAAAACGGCGTTGGAGTTAACAGAGGATTGTGAAGGTATTGATAAAATCTACTATCGCAACGATCATCATTTGCTATTTGAGGCAAAGAATTATCAGGTTCAAAAAAAGCTTTTTCAAAACGAAAAGGGCCAAGATTTATCCGATCATTGTGCAGTGTCCTTACAATTAGGCTGGCGTATTGTCAAACCGTCGGTTCAGTAAAATAAAAACTTTCTCAATTCTTTCATATCAATCGCGATTAGCACTGAACCCCTCAGTGCTTTTTTAATGGACATCAAAAAAGCCCCATAAAATGAATTATGGAGCCTTTATTAAATTGGGATAAATTATCTTATTTATTTATACATTTCTTCACGTTGTGCTTTCACTACATCGCTATTAATGTATTCATCGTAAGTCATCAATTTGTCGATGATACCTTTCGGCGTCAATTCGATGATTCTATTGGCAACAGTTTCAGTCAATTCGTGGTCACGGGATGTGAACAACATGGATCCTTTAAAATCAGACATTCCATTGTTCAATGCAGTGATAGATTCCAAGTCCAAGTGATTGGTTGGTTCATCGAAGATCAGGAAGTTGGCACCTTGAAGCATCATACGGGAGAACATACAGCGCATTTTTTCTCCTCCCGAAAGCACAGATACTTTCTTCATAACCTCTTCACCGGAAAATAACATTTTCCCCAAAAATCCCCGTATAAACTGTTCATCTGCTTCTGGGTTAGTTGTATATTCTCTCAACCACTCAACCAAATTATCACTTTTTCCTTCAAAGAACGCGGCATTTTCAATCGGCATATCGGCAGGAGTGATGGTAACGCCCCATTTGAATTCGCCGCCGAAATCGGTGTCTCTACCAGTGATAATATCGTAAAATGCTGTGGTAACCAATGAATTTGGACCTAGAACAGCGATTTTATCGCCTTTATTAATCATAAACGTGATATCCTTAAAGAATACCTCGCCATTGACCGTTTTGCTTAATCCTTCAACTTGTAGCGTTTGATCTCCTGGTTCACGATTCATGGTATTGAACATGATGGCAGGATATTTTCGGTTGGATGGTTTAATCTCGTCAATATTGATCTTATCCAAGGCTTTTTTACGAGACGTAGCCTGTTTGGATTTGGAAGCATTGGCAGAGAACCGACGGATAAATTCCTGGAGTTCTTTTACTTTATCTTCCATCTTCTTGTTTTGATCAGAACGTTGCTTTAACGCTAATTGAGAAGATTCGTACCAGAATGAGTAGTTACCCGTATAGATTGTCATCTTACCAAAATCAATATCCACTGTATGCGTACATACAGCATCCAAGAAGTGACGGTCGTGGGATACAACGAGGACGATTGCTTCGTAACTCGCTAAAAAATCCTCTAACCATGCAATGGTATTAATATCCAAATCATTGGTAGGCTCATCGAGAATCAGAATATCGGGTTTACCGAATAATGCTTGCGCTAAAAGTACGCGCACTTTTTGGTTACCGTCGATTTCAGAAACCAACTTATAATGTAGTTCTTCTTTAATACCCAAACTGCTCAATAAAGTTGCGGCATTTGATTCGGCATTCCATCCATCCATTTCAGCAAAAAGACTTTCCAATTCGCCGGCACGTTCGCCGTCGGCATCAGAGAAATCCTCTTTCATGTAAATGGCATCTTTCTCTTTCATGATTTTGTAAAGCTCTTGGTTACCCATCATGACAGTTTCAAGAACAGTAAACTCGTCGAAAGCATAGTGATCCTGACTTAAAACAGACATGCGTTCGCCTGGCGTGAATGCCACTGAACCTGTCGAAGGATCAACTTCCCCTGAGATAATTTTTAAGAAAGTAGATTTACCTGCTCCATTAGCGCCAATAATACCGTAACAGTTTCCAGGTGTGAATTTTAGATTGACATCTTCGAATAGTACACGTTTACCAAAACGAAGGGAGAGATTTGACACATTAATCATGCAGCAAAGATACGTTTTAATATTGTATTTTTAACTATTTACGGTGATCAGTTTCAGGAGAAATTGCGGAGAGTAATGTTGGGGAAATCAACTGTTTTTAGCTTCTTTTGAAAACCTGTATGGTCTGAAATTTCAAAGGATGAAGAGGATCTTGAAATGACGTGTGAAATCCGGCAATGTGTGCAAACAAGGAATTAATAAATTATAAATATTGTGTTGGTGATTTAAATTGGCTTCTTTTTTGTAGACAAGAGCTGAAATGAAATCAATTATGAAAAGAAATAGAATAACCGGTGTCGTTATACTTACAGTTGCTTTTTTATTTAATATCCAAGGAGCCTCGGCTCAATTTGGAGGGCTATTGGATAAGGCAAGCAAAGCCGTTGCTTCCAAGGGAAGCAAAATGTTGGGTTTGGATAAACTGCTAAAGGAACCAGAAGCGATTAGTACAAGTTTTGAAGATGTAAATAGGAAGGGGGAGCAAATGCCCGATTTTCAAAATACGGCTGTTTATAAACCTTTAGAAAATTTGCAAAAGAATGGCAATGATGGTTACTTATTGGAGGCTGGACATTTTGAAATGACCAATAAGAGCTATTGCTTGAAAGCAGGTACTTATGCGCCTTCAAAAGGTGATGGATATATGTATGCACCTACATTGGGCAAGAAGAGAGAAGTGGTCATTGCAATTTTGAAAAGTGCTGAAAAGCACCCGGAAGTTGCACAATCTGACATACAGATGCTATTGTGGACGATCATAGCGAAGACAAAATTTATTGATTATTCGGGTCCGGTGAAAGAGACAGCCTTAAAATTGCTTACAGCTGAACAAATTTTGCATTTGGAAGGTGGTGCGCTCGGCGTTTTGCCATTCGATGTTGTCCAAAAGGCAAAAGACCAAATGCCTCCTGCAGTACAGACAATCTTTGAAGCGGAAAATAATATTCGGCAGCTCGTTTCCTCAGGAAACTATTCGTACGCTGATTTTGAACAATATGCAATCTTAGCTGGTATGGCTGAACCTCGTACGGACGTGCCAAGTGGTATTTGGACGCTTCACCCCGATGGTTATTATGTTCGCTATTTTCCAAGTGGTTATGCGATTACCAAAGTTCAGGTGTATGTCCCTCAAGAGTTGATTACAAAATTGAATGGCAAGAAGCTTGTATACGATGCAACAGACGATATTGCATGTCCGGCAAATACGGGATCGCAACGATTAGCACAAACGAATGAACCGATTCGTGATTAAGATGTGAGGCATTGAAAGGTCGATAGGAAAGAGAAGGGTATAAAGAGGAAATTTAATGAATAA